>NZ_JBNXVP010000024.1:0-105680 GCF_050565645.1 Leptolyngbya sp. AN10 | reverse complement strand
ACTGCATAAGATTGCTTTGGTGTAGGAACTTGAGCATCTCACAATTTGCCCCGCCCAAGCTATTCTTGTCTCACATAAGACTCTCGATAAACTAATCGTTTCAGGACTTTTCTACATCACTAAGCCAGCTAACTCATCTCCTCACATTCAATACAAACGACTTTAAACGCTTTTCTGAAATTACTGCGATCGATCCGCGTGATGTATGAGGGTCAAAGGTTTGGATCAATGCCGAGCGATCGTAATTGTTCGGCAAGTCTTTCGGCTCTTTGTTGTGTTGAGGTGCAGTTTCAGCGGGAGTAGGAACAATCTCACCATTGGCGATCTCATCATCAGCACTATGAATATTTTTGAACTACCGGAAAAATTTCTCGATCGAGAACTCTTTGAACCATTGATCGAAACGAATCAGCTTCTGATCGAACGCATTATTTCAACTGGACAAACCACACCAGAAAGCGAATGGTACGATCAGCCGCGAGATGAATGGGTATTGCTGTTGCAGGGTGAAGCGCAATTAATGTATGAGGATGGAACGTCGATCGGGCTTAAAGCAGGTGATTACTTGCTAATTCCTGCACATCAGAAACATCGTGTAAGTTATACCAGTTCTAATCCTGCTTGTATTTGGTTAGCAATTCACGCAGTGATGAATTAAACCTGATGAAGTCCGTCAGTCCGTTTTTGAAGAAGAAGCCGGAACGGTTCTGATTGAAGACGAGGTGATTCGTCTATTTACATTCGATCCTACTCAGGAGGTCATTGTGAAATGGATACCAACCTAAAACAAGCTATCCTCACCGTTCTACAGAACTACCTTAACTTTCTAGGCAATGATGCTGACACACAACTGCAAATGATTAGCGACGAAACAAATAATCATTATCTTCTTGTCGAACTGGGTTGGCAAAACGGGCGACGCATCTATGGTGCGCTGATCCATCTCGACATCATCAATGAGAAAATCTGGATTCAACAGGACGGCACTGAAGACGGCATCGCCAGTGAACTTGTCGCGATCGGGATTCCAAAACAACAGATTGTTCTCGGCTTCAAATCTGAGCAGCGGCGACGTATTACAGAATTTGCGCCATCTTGAAGCGGCAGAACAAGTCGCTAAACTGTAGTCATTTTTCACTCCGGTATTGTGCTGGACTTTACAGCCCCAACTAGAACTTTATCGACTCGGTTTCCATCCATATCCATCACTTCAAACCGCAAAGTATCCCACTCGAACGCATCCGCAGCAGTCGGAATTCGACCGAGATACATGACGACGAAGCCACCTAGCGTCTGGTAGCTTCCTCGTTGTTCTCCAGGAAGTTCTTGATCTTCAATGTGCAAAATCTCTTTGAATTGGTAGATCGGAAGCATTCCATCTAGTAGCCAAGAACCATCATCGCGCTGAACGGCTTGGGGTTCTGCAAGTTCTTCCACTGTTGGAATGTCACCGACGATCGCTTGCAATACATCGGTCAATGTGACCAATCCCTGAATCACACCATACTCATCCACGACAAAGGCGATCTGTGTTCCCGTTTGTTTGAAGAGTTCTAGAACTTTCAAAGCGCGAGTGCTTTCTGGAACAAACACGGGAGTTTGTAGTGAACTGGTAAACTCCAACGGTTGACCAGCCATTAACTTGACTAAAAGATCATAGGTCTGAACCACGCCCAGTAAGTGATCTAATCCACCTTGACAGACTGGAAATCGAGCATGGGAACTATCCATCATCTGCCGCTGGATTTCATCGATCGAGTCTTCCAAATCAATCCAGGTAATTTCTAATCTGGGAGTCATCAGAGAGCTAATTCGTCGATCGCCTAACCGAAACACCCGTTTCATGATGTCTTCTTCAGCCTGCTCGAACATTCCAGCTTCTGTGCCTTGCTCGATCATCACGCGGATTTCTTCTTCAGTCACAGGCGGTTCATCGGATGGGCGGATTCCTAGCAATCGAACCGCTAAATTTGTAGAGGCACTGAGTAGATAGACGATCGGGGCTGCGGCTTTTGCCATCAAACTCATGGGAACTGCTGCCCACGATGCGATCGTTTCAGGGGAATTCAATGCAAGTCGCTTTGGAACGAGTTCACCCACAATCAGCGTGAGATAGGTCAAAGTCAGAATCGCAATCCCGAAGGCAAGCGGTTGGCTATACGGTTCGAGAAAGGAAAACGATCGGAAAAACGGTTCGAGTCGTCGAGTCAGCGCTTGTTCCCCGAATGCACCCGACGCGATGCCGATTAAGGTAATTCCGACTTGAACGATCGCTAAAAAATTATTTGGTTGTTCTGCGAGTCGGAGTGCCGCTCTTGCTTTGGTGTCACCTTGATTGGCGCTTTGCTGGAGGCGGACTTTCCGAGCAGACACGATCGCGAGTTCGGACATGACAAATAGCCCGTTTGCCAAGGTCAAGAACAGGATGATCAACAGGTCTGAGGTTAGCGAATTCATTCGGAGAATTTTAGCCGAGAGCGACGAATTGTATAAGTGTATCTCCGATCGACGCTTGGATTGAGTTGAATTTGGGAGTGGGGAGTGGGGAGTGGGGAGTGGGGAGTGGGGCGATAGGGGCGAGGGGTGAGAAACATAACTTTGAGAACAGCAGAATCAACTCCCTACTCCCCACTCCCCACCTCTAGGTCGAAATTCCCGACTCTTCCAAATCCGTCTCATTCTGATTCGATAGAATGTAAAGACCCATTAAGCTCCCTGTCCGACATGGCTTTTTCTTCGATTACTCGCGCTCTCGGTCGATCGCCGTTGACGACTGAACTTCTCAGCAAACTTAAGCAACATTCGACGCTAAAACTCTCTGGCTTGTCGCGTTTGGCGAAAGGGATTGTCGCTTCGACCCTGGCGCAAACCAGCGATCGCTCTCTTTTGGTAGTCACGGCAACGCTGGAAGAGGCGGGGCGTTGGAGCGCTCAGATGGATGCGATGGGCTGGAATACGGTGCATTTCTATCCGACTTCGGAATCGTCGCCGTATGAGCCGTTTGATCCCGAAGCGGAAATGACTTGGGGACAGTTGCAGACTTTAGCGGATTTGGTTAAGGGATCAGAGAAAATGGCGATCGTGGCAACTGAACGCGCTCTACAGCCTCATTTACCGCCACCGGGAGCATTTTCGCCTTACTTTCTGACTCTGGAGAAGGGGAAAGAGGTCAATCTGGGACAGTTGGGCGATCAGTTAGCGAAATTGGGATATGAACGATCGAACTTAGTTGAAACTGAAGGGCAATGGAGCCGACGTGGAGACATTATTGATGTGTTTCCGGTTGCAGCAGAGTTACCTGTTCGATTGGAATTATTTGGAGATGAATTGGATCAGATTCGCGAGTTTGATCCGGGGACACAGCGATCGCTCGATCGAGTCACGCAAGTTACTCTTACACCAACGAGTTTTAGTCCAATTATTCAATCTGCATTAGATGAGACTGTTCTGGAGTATCTATCTCCCGAAGATCAGGAACGATTTGCAGAAGGAGTCTCGATCGAGGGAATGCGTCGCTTTTTAGGTTTAGCATTCGATCGTCCTGCAAGCTTATTAGACTATCTACCGAGTGATACGATCGTTGCACTTGATGAGCCTGAAATGACTCATGCACATAGCGATCGCTGGATCGAACACGTCGAAGAACAATGGCAAGAAGTTAAACCAACGCTGCCGAAAATTCATCGTAATTTAGAGGCTTCATTGATTGAAGTTGAGAAGTTCGATCGCATTCATCTCAATGAATTAGCCGAAGAGAAGAATGGTCTGAATCTTGCTTGTCGTCCGGTTCCTGCGATTCCACATCAGTTTGCAAGACTGGCAGAAACATTGCGGGGAGAACGCGATCGTAACTTTGCAGTTTGGCTTGTATCGGCGCAACCTTCGAGATCGGTAGCATTGTTACAGGAGCATGATTGTCCGGCGCAGTTTGTACCGAATCAGCGGGACTTTTTAGCGATCGACAAACTGCAAACTCAGCACATTCCCGTTGCAGTTAAATACTCTGGTTTAGCAGAACTCGAAGGCTTTATCTTACCCACCTTTCGTTTAGTCGTTGTTACTGATAAAGAGTTCTTCGGACAGCAAACGTTAGCGACTCCGACTTATGTTCGCAAACGTCGAAGAGCCGCTTCTAAGCAAGTTGATCCGAACAAGCTACAACCGGGAGACTATGTTGTTCATAAAAGTCATGGAATCGGGCAATTTATCAAGCTCGAAAGCTTAACGATTAACAATGAAACTCGTGAATACTTAGTGCTGAAGTATGCAGATGGATTGTTACGAGTTGCAGCCGATCAGTTAGGTGCGCTGTCTCGCTTTAGAGGGGTGGGAGATGCGAAACCTGAACTAAACAAGATGTCGAGCAAAGCTTGGGAGAAGACCAAAAGCAAAGTTCGCAAAGCAGTCAAAAAAGTTGCAGTTGATTTGCTTCAACTCTATGCACAACGGGCACAGCAGCAAGGATATACTTATCCGTCTGATATGCCTTGGCAGCAAGAGATGGAAGATTCTTTCCCGTATCAGCCCACACCGGATCAATTAAAAGCGGTGCAAGATGTGAAGCTTGATATGGAAAGCGATCGACCAATGGATCGTCTAGTCTGCGGTGATGTTGGTTTTGGTAAAACTGAAGTTGCAATCCGAGCAATCTTCAAAGCGGTCACTGCCGGAAAGCAGGTTGCCTTACTCGCACCGACGACGATTCTGACTCAGCAGCACTATCACACGATCAAAGAACGTTTTGCACCGTATCCGATTCAGGTTGGATTGCTCAATCGTTTCCGTACTCCTGAAGAGCGCAAAGACATTCAGCGCAGAATGATTACCGGAGAGTTAGACATTGTTGTTGGAACACATCAACTCTTAGGAAAAGGCGTTGCATTCAAAGATCTAGGCTTGCTAGTCGTAGATGAAGAACAACGATTTGGAGTCAATCAAAAAGAAAAGATCAAATCATTGAAGACTCAAGTTGATGTTCTGACACTGAGTGCAACTCCGATTCCGAGAACTTTGTACATGGCACTTTCGGGAGTGCGGGAGATGAGTTTGATTACGACTCCGCCGCCTTCTCGTCGTCCGATCAAGACTCATCTATCACCGTATGACGGGGAAATGGTGCGATCGGCAATTCGGCAAGAACTCGATCGAGGTGGACAAGTTTTCTATGTCGTTCCACGAGTCGAAGGAATTGAAGAGATTTCGGCTCGAATTCGAGAAATGATACCGGGAGTGAGAATTGCGATCGCACATGGTCAAATGCCCGAATCTGAGCTTGAATCAGTGATGCTCACATTCGGTGCAGGTGAAGCAGACGTGCTGCTCTGTACAACTATCATCGAGTCAGGATTAGACATTCCAAGAGTCAACACCATTCTGATCGAAGATGCTCAGAAATTCGGACTATCCCAGCTTTATCAGCTACGGGGTCGAGTTGGACGGGCAGGAATTCAAGCTCATGCTTGGTTGTTCTATCCGAAGCAGTATCAACTTTCAGATGCAGCGAGACAACGATTACGAGCATTGCAAGAATTTACCCAACTTGGATCGGGCTATCAGTTAGCAGTTCGAGATATGGAAATTCGTGGAGTTGGTAACTTGCTCGGTGCAGAACAATCGGGACAAATGGATGCGATCGGCTTTGATCTCTATATGGAAATGCTGCAAGAAGCCATCCAAGAAATTCGAGGTCAAGAAATCCCGCAAGTCGATGACACCCAGATCGATCTCAGTCTCACTGCCTTTATTCCAGCCGATTACATTCCTGACTTGGATCAAAAGATGAGTGCTTATCGTGCAGTTGCAGCAGCCCAATCAAAATCAGAACTCGTGCAAGTGGCAGCCGATTGGAATGATTGGTATGGACAAATCCCGATCGCGGCTCAACAGCTACTCCGCGTCATGGAACTAAAGCAAACCGCGAAGAAATTAGGCTTCTCTCGAATCAAACCGGAAGGTAAACAGCACGTGATTTTAGAGACTCCAATGGAAGAACCTGCTTGGAATTTGTTGAAGGAGAACTTACCGGAGCATCTGCGATCGCGCTTTGTTTTCACATCTGGAAAGGTTACGGTTCGCGGCTTAGGTGCGCTGAGTGCTGAGCAACAGTTAACGAACTTGATCGATTGGTTAAGTCGAATGCAAGGAGCCTTACCAGAACCCGCTTTAGTCTAAGCTATTCTGGTAGGAAAATTCTGAAAATGAATGGAAATCGTCTGGACACGTCATGCGGAGGAACGACAACAGCAATGGGAAAACCAGCGCGGAATCACACGAGAGGAAGTCGAAGCAGTTGTTTTAAATCCTGAACAGATTGTGGCTGACGAAGATGGCGTTTTGGTTGCACAATCTAGGAGAGGGAATGGACTATTACGAGTTCCTTATGCTGAAATTGGAGCAACCAAGCGAATTTTGACCCTCTATTGGACAAGTCAAGTTAATCGATACTGGCAGTAACACAAATGAGAATGCAGTATAGCCCTGATGCCGATATTTTGACGCTGGTTCTGCGAGAAACTTCCCCAGTGGACGCGATCGCAGAACCAGGCGGTGTAATTGTGAGTTACGACGAGGCGGGAGAACCTGTCAGCGTTGAATTTTTGAATGCTTCAAAACGTCAGATAATCCGTCCGGGAGAAACGAGTTTACCGATTCAGTAGACCATCTTTTGCTAGGGAGCAATCGCAGAAGAAATCGCAGAATCTCAAACTGTTGAAGGAGAATCTACTGGAGTATCTACGATTGCGCTTCGTGTACACGTCTGGAAAAGTTACCGTTCGTGGCTTGGGTGCGCTCAGTGCAGACCAACAATTAACTAAGCTGATCGATTGGCTTAGTCGGATGCAAGGAGCTTTACCTGAACCCGCATTAGTCTAATAAAAACAGAAAGATCCAACTCCCTCAAACGGCTGAAATTGATAGTCTTTCAGCAATGAATTGTAAGCTGGATCTTTCTAATTTTTGATTCATTGTAAATAAACACAAGTCCGTCCTTAGAGGCATTTTCTCCTTAAGTAAAGTCGTTAGCTTTGCTATAGATGGCAATTCAATTTGCCGCAAGTGAATCAGAAAAATTTTGCTTTAGGAGATACATCATGGTAAGCGAAAATCAATATTCTACGACCCAAACCAGCAATCCTCAGCAATCGATGTCCACGTCTCAATCCGAGTATCGTCCGACATCTAGCAGCTATCAGCCCGAATCGACCTCCCAATCTGGAGCAAACTACCAGCCCCAATCGACCTCTCAATCTGGAGCAAGCTATCAGCCCGAATCGACCTCTCAATCTGGAGCAAACTATCAGCCCCAATCGAACTATCAGCCCGAAATCAAATCGGACAGTTCTTCTAACTCAGCGCTCACTAGAGCATTGATTGGTGGATTGATCGGAGCCTCGATCGGACTTTTAGCAGGTAAAAAGCTGTCGCAAGGATTCAAACGGGCTTCCAAAGGATTTGGTAAAGCGCTCGGAACGATCGGAGAAGGATTGGGAACGACCGCAAAAGGAATTGGAGAAGCTGCACAAAGCATCGGTGATGGCGTAAGCTATGCCGTTGTGGGCGGAACATCAGATGTTGCACAGAGTGTCTCTCAAGGTGTTCAACAAGTCGCATCCAGCACTGCAAGTGTGATTCAGCAAACAGGCGAAGCAATCAGCCAAGGAACGCAACAAGCTGCTTCTAAGACTGCAAATGCGGTTGATCAAACTGGAAAAGCAACCAGCCAAACCATTAACGATGTTGCTTCTGCTGCACAGTCTTCTAGCTCATCGATGATGGATCAAGGAATGTCCGAAAAATCGATCGAGATGGATATCGATTCGATTCAGCCCTCTAAGATGGACGTGGAACCCTCCTACGGTTATTCCAGCACGAGCGACGAAGTAGCAGTCGATCCGGTTGCCAACTTCTACGAAACCTTTGAGCGGGCAGACTGACTGAACGACTCAAGTGAGCAAATTAGGAGACGTGCGATCGTGGAGAATAGCAATCAGTTCTCAACAGCAGAAATGCCTCCGGTGAATGGTTCTAGTTATTCATCGGCAGGAGAACCGGGAAATGGAAATGGCTTGTCTAAGATTGTCATTGGAGCCTCGATCGGGGCACTTTTGGGCGGTCTGGTTGCGTCGCTTTTGACCCCAGAAACGACAACGCAATTTAATCGAACGATTCGGAATGTCGGAGGAACCGTAAAATCTACGGCTGACAATCTCAATGAGGCGGTTCAGCAGCTTGGTGTTGCGGTGAACAGTGTGGCTGAAAACATTGATGGTTCTACCAAAGATGTGAATGAAGCAGTCGATAGTGTCACAACAAACGTCAGTGACACGGTAAGAAGTACGGTAAGTACGGTTCGACAAACGGCAGAAGGGGTTAATGCAACGGTGAAAACCGTGGCAAATGCGGTGAATGCAGTAAGAGCGATCGCGAAGGATGTTCAACAAACTCCGACTCAGCGCATCGTGAATCTGCCAGCCGCTGCTCCGTCACCGGATAAGCCGAATGATGAAACTCTGTATAAGTTAGTTCCAGTGAATCAAGAGCAATCATAGTTCACTGAGAGATTATAGCCGTACTTATTTCAGTTAGGACACTTCGAGATCGCCCCCCAGCCCCCAAGTTTGGGGGAGCCAGAGTCTTAAGCCCCCAGAATTGGGGGTTTGGGGGCGACTTCGAGGATATCCTAATCTAAACTTCTACTGCTATAACCAAAATAAAAGTGCAACTGAGCAAGATAAATTCCTGACTCAGTTGCACTTTTTTAAGTTCGACGTTTTGATATTGTTACAAAATCTCAAACTCTTTTACTTCGAGAATCTGTCCGATCATGGCAAAGCTCATGACATCCTCACGGATCTCGCCTTCGACTTTGACTTTAAGACCCGCTTCTTGAAGGTCTTTCGGGGGATTGTGCAGCTCGTAAGACTTGCCATTGTCGGCATCGATCGCCCAAGTCCCGGTTCCAAATCCTTTGCGCTGAATTACACCTGTGAGAGTCATACCGTTCGTTCTCCTGCTTGTAGAGCTAATCGCGCCAGTCCAAAACAGAGGATAGCTTGAATGACGAGATAGGTTCGTCCGAGTAAACCGCCACCGAGCCACATCAGTTGAGGATCAACGATCGCGCTAATTCCCAGAAAGGCAGTCACCCCGATCGTGGTTCCGATCGCGAACGATCGTCCTTGAGAATTTCCTAACAATAGCGCAAGCAGAATAAACGGAATCACCACACTGGCAGAGATTGGATTGAGTGCGCTACTGGCTTGAATCGCGCTACCAAGTTCGGGTAAGGAACTTCCTAAGATGCGGAATGGAAATTGCGGCATATCAAATCGGTACAGCCCTTTAAGGAAGAACAATCCAGAGCTTCCCATGACTAAACCGGATGACATTGCCCAACTCCAGTTAAAGGGGAAGTAGACTTTCAAGAACCAAGCTAGGAGATAGGAACCGATCACCATTCCAAGCTTCGGTAACAGTGCAATTACACCACCATCAATCCAGAACACCGGATTGAGATAGCCATTATCACGCAGCCAGCGGAAGAAGTCATTAAACGTAATTTTGCCGTGGAGTGCTAATTTCACTGCCGCAGACGCATCGAGTTTTCCGGCTCCAAAATGGTTCAATTCATCCGATTCTACTTTTCGTGCGGATTGGGTCAGCACTGCTAAAACTCGATCGGGTTCGGTCACACCTGCGGCTTTAATCAATGCTGCGACACCCGCAACGTGAGGAGCCGCCATACTTGTTCCTTGAAAGGCTGCAAAGACCGATTCACCTGTTTGCGGATCGAATGTGTTTTGCAGAATTCCACCTGCTTCACCTTCGAGAGTGGAGCCGCCCGGAGCAGAAATATCAACCCCTGCGCCATAGTTGGAATAGAAAGCCTTTTCACCAGAAGCATTCAACGCTGCAACCGCGATCGCATGAGGATATCGAGCCGGATAATCCGCTGCATTCTGATCTGAGTTTCCTGCTGCTGCAACGACGACCACTCCTTGACTGTGAGCATAATCGATCGCATCTTTCAGAACAGAACTTTCGCCACCACCACCCAAACTGAGGTTAATTACATCCGCTTTGTTATCGGCTGCAAATCGAATTGCTTCAGCAATATCCGCGACCGTTCCACCCCCAAACGAACTGAGGACTTTCAGCGGCATAATATTCGCTTCGTAGGCAATTCCGGCAACTCCGAAATTGTTATTGGTCGATTGTGCGATCGTGCCTGCGACGTGAGTTCCATGTCCGTTATCATCTGCGGCATCGTCTCGATCGTTGACGAAATCGTATCCAGCAACAAAATTGGTCTGCTCTAAATCGGGAACTTTTGAGACTCCAGTATCAATCACCGCAACTGTGATCCCCCGACCTTTCGTTTCTACCCAACCGGATTCGATGTTGATATTGTGCAAATTCCATTGTTTGCTGTACATCGGATCATTGGGAGCTAGAGCCGATAGCTTTGGATCTGAATTGGAACCGACGGATTTGAGGGTTTCACCTTCGGGAATGCGATAGATATAATCTGGCTCGATCGCTTCGGTATATCGTTTGATCTCGGATTGCTTCAGAGCCTTCAGAAGCGCCTGATCACCAGGGATAATGTAGAGATGTTCAGCCTGTGAAAATTGGCTATTTAACTTCGGGTGAACATTGTATTTTTGAGCGATCGCATCCAATTGAGTTTGAATTTCAGCAGGTGCGAGATCGTCGCGGAAATCGAGAATAATGCGATCGTAAGTTCCTTGAGCCGCTAAACCGGGAAATTGTACGATCGCCCAACCCAATCCCACAAGAGCAAGGGCGATGATCAGGAGCTTTCTCATATAGAATCCGTATCTAATCCTATTTGCATTCTCACCATAGCCGATACCTCTGTTCTCGTGTGTTTAGAACGGTGAAGCTATACGATGGGAAATGTTTCTTGAATAGATTCGATTATGATACACGGACTGTTGTGGTTGCCATTGTTGGCGGCATTTATCGGACTCGCGTATGCGGGATGGAATGAGTATCAAACACTCGAAACGTATCGTCGCTGGGCAGAACCGTTTGGACGGGCGAAATTTGATATCTATTCGGTTTTGGGACAGAAAGAAGATGTTTTAACCGTTGGAAAGGCGACTCGGAAAGCGGTAACTGAAACCGATTCTTTTTCGCTGAAGTCGGTAGAAAATATTCGATTGCTTGTGAACGATCAAGCGATCGATTTGAGTGCGCCACCGAGTAAGGGAAAGAAAGTTGCATTGGCGTTTGAATTAAGCGATCGAACCATTGAGGTTCCTTTTACCCAAATCGGACTTGCGGCGAAATGGGGCGAAGTATTGACGAAAGACTGGCAGGAAATGAAATGAAAGCGTTGAAAGCGATTTTACCGAGTCGAGATCAAAAAGGATTAAGACGAGCATTGATTTTAGCGGCGATCTTTTTTTGTCTCGTATTGGCTATTTCGCTCAATCGCTATTTCTCTTTTTATACTTCTTATGATCAAGGACTGTTTAACCAACTGTTCTGGAACAATCTACACGGGCGTTGGTTTCAGAGTTCTCTCACGTCTGCAAATTCGGTTGCTTCACTGGAAGATGGAAAAACACCGATCGTCAATTTCATCCATCTAGGTCAGCATTTCGTTATTGATTTTCTTTTATGGTTGCCGCTCTATGCGATTTTTCCTCACCCAGTTACTTTAATTGTGTTGCAGGTTGGATTGATGACTGCTGGCGGATTAATGCTCTATGCTCTAGCACGACAGCGATTATCTCCACAATTATCGGTTTGGATTACAGGTAGCTATTACAGTGCAATTCCGGTGATCGGTTCAACCGTTGCTAACTTCTATGAGCATTGTCAGATTCCCCTGTTTGCATTTGGAACATTGTTGGCACTGGAGAAGAAAAACTGGGTTTGGTTTTGGATTGGTGTCGCTTTAGTGCTGGGAGTTCGACAAGAAATCGGCATCATTCTCTTTGGGATTGGAGTTTACTTGCTGATGAGTCGGCGACATCCTTGGATTGGAGTTGCCCTCTGCCTGGTTAGTTTTAGCTATGTGGCATTCGTTACCAATGTGATTCAGCCACGATTTTCTGAAGATGTGTCGCGATTGTATTTAGCCAATCGGTTTCGGCAGTTTGTGGATACCGATGAGCCAACCACATTACAAGTTTTGTGGGGGATGATTACGAATCCGATTCGGCTTGCAGGATATCTCTTTTTGCCGATCGATCGACGCATTAACTATCTAGCAGGTCATTGGGTCGCTTTAGCGTTTGTGCCTGCGGTATCAGGAGCAGCTTGGATCATGGCTGGATTTCCGTTAGTCACAATCTTTGCTCAATCGGGACGAACTGCTTTAACGATTTGGCTGCGATATGCGGTCACAGTCGTTCCAGGAATGTTCTATGGGGCGATTCTGTGGTGGGAGCAGCATCCGCAATACTTTACGCCAAAGTTTCGACGCTGGTGGAAAGTGTGCATCGTGTTGTCTCTGATTTTTATGGTGAGTGGCAATCCGAATCGTGCTTTTTCGTTCATCATTCCCGATTCGGTTCGCCCTTTAGTGTATGTTCCATTGCCTCGCCAGTGGGAACACGCAGCACATATCAACAATGTGATTCGCAATGTTCCAGAAGAGGTAAGTGTCAGTACGACAACCCATTTGATTCCGCAGCTTTCGTCGCGCCGCATCATTGTTCGATTGCCTGTGCTGGAGATTTACAACGAGCAAAAACAGATTGTTCAAATTGAGTATGCGATCGCGGATCTCTGGAATCTCAAAGAATACAGCCGAGCCTTCAAAGATAGCCGCTCTGAACTTTTCCGAACTTTGCCTGTTCTCGAAAAATTAGTCAACGAGAATCAGTATGGAGTGCAACAGGTCGAAGATGGTGTGGTGATGATGGTGCGAGGTCAGCCTTCAAATCCAGCGATGTTGGCGGAATGGCAGAAATTACTGGTGCACCTAAAGTCGGCTTAAGAGGGTGTTTGAGAAGCAATCGTTCATCGCATTTACCCGCCCGGAAATGAATCTCCGGGCTAATCGCGGGAAGCCCACTAAACTGGGCTAAGAACTCCATATTACTCTCTTAGCCCGCTTCAGCGGGGTTTCCTCCATTAGCCCGGAGATTCATTTCCGGGCGGACTCGCAACGCAGCAAAGCCGCTTTTTATACTTTTCAAACATCCTCTAAGTCGGATTTTGCTCAATCGGATAGATTTGCTACTCTGAGTACAACTACGCTCCTTTACGCTCAGAGTAGGGAGCGCTTTTTATTTCTTGAGGAGAGGCATTAGATGGGAGCACTCAAAGGACGGGATTTATTGAAATTGTCAGATCTCAGTACAGATGAAGTGATGGAACTGTTAGACATCGCGGCACAACTGAAAACGGGAAAATTAAGCCCGCGCCCGATCGTCAATGGTCATACGCCTGTGTTGGGATTGTTGTTTTATAAAGCCTCGACTCGAACCCGTGTGAGCTTTTCCACTGCAATGTATCACTTAGGCGGACAGGTTTTGGATCTGCCTTTGAATGCCACCCAAGTCAGTCGCGGAGAACCGATCGCAGATACGGCTAGAGTTCTCGATCGATATCTCGATATTCTCGCAATTCGCACCTTTGAACAGTCCGATCTCGAAACCTTTGCGGATTCGATGGAAATTCCGGTCATTAATGCGCTGACTGATCTAGAGCATCCGTGTCAAATCCTGGCAGACTTGCAAACGATTCAAGAGAAATTCTCTACACTGTCCGGTCTGACTCTCACTTATGTCGGGGATGGGAACAACGTGGCGCATTCTCTCATGATTGGATGTGCGCTCGTGGGGATGAATGTTCGGATTGCAACTCCAGCGGATTACAGACCGGATTCCTCGATCGTTGAACTGACCCAAAAGATTGCCGCTGGAAAATCAGAAGTATTGCTCACCGAAGATCCGATCGCTGCCACAAAGGGCACAAACGTAATCTACACCGATGTTTGGGCAAGTATGGGTCAAGAAGATTTAGCTGAAAGTCGGATTCCAATTTTTCAACCGTATCAAGTGAACGATGATCTGATGAGCTATGCAGAAAAAGATGCGATCGTGCTTCATTGCCTTCCCGCTCATCGAGGCGAAGAGATCACGCATGAGGTCATGGAAGGGAAACAATCGAAAATTTGGGATCAAGCTGAGAATCGGATGCACGCACAGAAAGCATTAATGGCGAGTTTATTGGGTGCAGTCTGAGAATGTTGTAAACTTTTGTAATAGGACATTTTGTAACTGCAACTATGACAAGCTCTCCTGGATTCGGTAAGAAGGTTCACAAAGAGAAGAAAAAATCGACTGGAAACGAGAAGCGGGTACAAGCTTCAAAACAGTTCGATGATTTCAAATCGCAAGGGCTACCGGAATATGAAATTTATCTCCGAGTCCAGGGTAAAAAACAGCTTCAATGGTTTCCGATCGGTGCGGTCGCAGTAAAACGATCGACCCAAATCAACGCTGCTATTTTTGCCAATGAAGAAGAATTACTTAAAGGCGCGTTCCGGCTGTTCCCCAAACTGCGACAAGAGCGCGATTCCTTAGAGTATGGATATCGGTTGAAAGAATTCAAAGACGAAGAGATTCAATTGGCAGTTCGTCCGCAACCGGGTGTAGGGAACGCGGTGCAGAATGCGATCGCGTCTGTGGGCGAAAAACTTGGTGGATTGTTCAAACCAAAGTCTGCCTAATTTTCAACAAAAAAGTGCCCTCGCTCTGGAAAACTTGGAGTGAGGGCACTTTTTTTCAACTAGCTTTCGTAAGCGTCCATCGGTAAGCAAGAACAAACCAAATTACGATCGCCATACGCATTATCAATTCGCCCCACAGCCGGATAGAACTTGTTTGCACGAGTCCAAGCCGTTGGGAAAATCGCCTCATTGCGAGAATAGGGACGATCCCAAGTTTCAGAAGTGAGATCGACAACCGTATGAGGTGCATTTTTCAAGAGATTATTTGTTCGATCGACCTTTCCAGTTTCGATCAGTCGAATCTCTTCTCGAATTGCAATCATCGCATCACAGAATCGATCGAGTTCTGCTTTTGATTCGCTCTCGGTTGGTTCGACCATGACCGTTCCAGCCACGGGCCAAGATACCGTAGGCGGGTGGAAGCCGTAATCGATCAGTCGTTTGGCAATATCATCGACTTCGATTTCTGCACTCTTTTTGAACTCTCGCAAATCGAGAATACATTCGTGCGCGACTAAGCCGTTTTTGCCTTTGTACAAGACTGGATAGTGACCTTCGAGCCGTTTGGCAATGTAGTTTGCATTCAGAATTGCAATCTCAGTCGCTTCGGTTAATCCTTGACCGCCCATCATGGCGATGTACATCCACGAAATCGGCAAAATGCTGGCACTGCCCCAAGGAGCCGCTGACACTGCCCCAATTCCTTGTTCTGTACTGGTTGGGATTACAGAATGATTGGGCAAGAACGGGACTAGATGCGCTGCAACCCCGATCGGTCCAACTCCAGGACCCCCACCCCCATGTGGAATACAGAACGTTTTATGCAAATTCAAGTGGCAGACATCTGCACCAAAATCACCAGGGCGGCAGAGTCCGACCTGAGCGTTCATATTCGCGCCATCCATGTAAACTTGTCCACCGTTCTCATGCACGATCGAACAAATTTCGCGAATGCCTTCCTCGAATACGCCATGCGTTGAAGGATACGTCACCATCAAAGCCGCGAGATTATCCCGATGCTGTTCGGCTTTGGCTCTGAGGTCAGCGAGATCAATATTGCCTTCGGAGTCACACGAGATCGCGACTACTTTCATGCCTGCCATCACTGCACTCGCGGGATTCGTTCCATGTGCAGATTGTGGAATCAGACAGATATTTCGATGAGCATCACCACGATCGAGGTGATATTGTCGAATTACGAGCAATCCAGCGTATTCACCTTGTGATCCAGCATTCGGTTGCAGTGAAATTCCAGCAAATCCGGTGATTTCAGAGAGCCAGGATTCAAGCTGATTGAAGAGTTCTTGATAGCCTTGAGTTTGGTCGATCGGGGCAAATGGGTGCAACTGTCCAAATTCTGCCCAAGTGATCGGAACCATTTCTGCGGTTGCGTTTAGCTTCATTGTGCAAGAACCGAGCGGAATCATTGCAGAAGTGAGCGACAGATCTTTGGATTGCAAGCGATACATATACCGGAGCAATTCGGTTTCCGATCGATAAGCTGAAAAGGTCGGATGCGTCAGATATTCAGAAGTTCGGGCGAATGTTGCTGGAATTTGCACACTCGGAATTTCAGGCAATTTTGCTCGATCGCTAAAACTCTTGAGAATATCGACTAAATCTTTTTCCGAAGTCGTTTCATCGATCGAGATTCCAACGGTATCGGCATCAATCTTGCGTAAGTTAATTCCCAGATTTAATGCTTGTGCCAAAATCTGAGCGGCTTTTCCTGGAATTTCGACTCGTAACGTATCAAAGTAAGATTCAGAGCCGAGTTTGAAGCCTGATTTAGAGAGCGCGATCGCCAATTGAACGGTCATGCGATGAATGCGATTGGCAATATTTTTCAAGCCTTCTGCACCATGATAAACGCCATACATTCCAGCAATTACAGCCAGTAGAACTTGCGCGGTACAAATGTTACTGGTGGCTTTATCGCGTCGGATGTGTTGCTCACGAGTTTGGAGTGCCAATCTTAAAGCAGGCTGACCACTGCGATCTTTTGAGACACCGACTAATCTTCCTGGGAGTTGCCGTTTGTAGGCTTCTTTTGTCGCAAAGTAAGCGGCGTGGGGTCCACCATAACCGAGGGGAACTCCGAATCGTTGAGTATTTCCGATCGCAATATCGGCTCCGAATTCTCCCGGTGGCTTCAACAGCGTCAAACTGAGGAGATCTGCCGCGACGGTGACGAGCGCTCCGGATTGATGAGCACGATCGATAAATTCGGCATAGTCATAAATCGCGCCATCGGTGGCTGGGTATTGCAACAAGGCTCCGAAGATCGGCGTATCGAATTCAAACGTCCGGTGATCGCCCACAATTACATTGATTCCAAGCGGGAGCGCACGAGTTTGAATTACCTCGATCGTTTGGGGATGACACGCGCTCGACACCCAAAACGTTTTCGCCGCATTCTTCACCAATCCGTAGCTCATCGACATCGCTTCCGCTGCCGCCGTTCCTTCATCGAGCAGAGACGCATTCGCGATTTCTAGCCCTGTCAGATCCATCACCATCGTTTGATAGTTCAACAGCGCTTCGAGGCGACCTTGAGCGATTTCGGGCTGATAGGGCGTGTACTGTGTGTACCAACCGGGATTCTCTAAAATGTTGCGCTGAATCACTGGCGGCGTAATGCAGTTTGAGTAGCCCATCCCGATAAACGATCGCATGACTCGATTTTTTGACGCGATCGCTTTCAAATCTCGCAGCAATTCATACTCGCTCTGTCCCGCTCCGATTTGTAACGGGCGTTGGATTCGGATCGTTTGTGGAACCGCTTTGGCAATCAGATCTTCAACAGACTTCAAGCCCAATGCTGAGAGCATCGCTTGAATGTCATCGCCTCGGACTCCGATATGACGATCGACAAAGCGATCGGTGTAATTCAATTGAGTTTGAGCGGGAGTGCGATCGATCGAGTCGGACGAATCGAATTCGACGGTAGAGCGCTCACTATAGTCGGACAAAATCGGCGTAGAAGTGGGTTCAGACATAGGATACCGGAATCGCTAAGGGACAGAAAAATTCCTAAAATTCAGTCGATGAACATTCACAATATCAAATCAATTAGAAACATTCTGCAACAATTAACTCGTAAGCGAAACCGAAGAGAGGTAAATCTACCATGAAGATGCGATTTAGATTCTAGAAATCTGAGAGGAAAATCGTGAGTTTGGGTTTTAGAGCATGTTTGAAAAGTATAGAAAGTCATTTCACTCCGATGTCCTCTCGCCCCGGAATGGAATTCGGGGCTAACAGCACGAAGTCCACTGAAGGGGACTGGGAGAACGCTTTCAGAGTCTTGAGTCCCGTTTACTGGACTTCGCACCGTTAGCGCCGACTTCTAGTCCGGGGCGGGTGAATGCGTCCGAACGGCTACTTCTCAAACATCCTCTTATATCGTCTTCGCTCTTTCTTGTTATCCTGGTTGACATCCATTTTCCTCAGATTGAATGCCAGTGGATGCAGAACAAGCTCAATTAATCGATCGCTACCGGAAACTCGACCCGCTCAAACGCCAAATCGTTCGTGTGTATTCGATCGCGTATGAGCCAATCAGTCGGACTGCATTTTTAAGCTGTTTTAATCCGCTCGGTACGAGAAGCGCCACAGGTAAGACGTATACCACGACCGAACTCAAGCCGCATTTCGATCGCTTACTGCAAGACGAGTTTCTCGTTCCGTCTGGTCAATCAACAATTTGCAATCCGCTAATTGCTGAAGTCGCGACTCGTGAAGCGATCGAGCTAAACGAATTTCATACGATCGCGGCTGCGGTGAATGAACATATACCGATTCACACCTACGGCAAAATGGGACCTCGCTATTTCACTGGCGAGCGACAGTTTCTCCGCGAAGTTCGGATTGGCTTGTATCAGAACAATCTCACCTTTGTAGCGGAGCAATTCGAGGACTATTATCGATATGCCAATCAGAAACAGAGAATGTCGATCGAGGATGTTCTCACTTTCATTTGCAGCAATCCGTTTGATTCAACTTGGTTCCGTACCTTAGATCCAGATATCTATCAGACTGCTTTAATCGGAGTGTTGGGAGATTCTTATCAGCATCTTATTCCCGCTCATGAAGCCTTTCAGCTACTACAAGAAGACTGTGCAGCGGAATCGGTGAAGTTCAAGTGGCAGCCTTTATTGTTAGCTGAACAGTTGTTGCTACGCGGACAACTCGAACAAGCTAGAAACGTTCTAGAAAACTTGCCAACGGAGTATCGAGAGAGTGGTGCTGCTTTGTGGGGATGGTTCAATCTGTTGAATCAGGATACCGAAAGCGCGATCGCACAATTCTCGATCGCACTCCAAACGCTGAGAAAAGGCACTGGAAAACGTAAAGCTTACTTTCAAGCTGTGACCGGATTGTTCTTTGTGCTGGCATTGATCAAAGACGGATCTCCACAGCGACTAGAAGAAGCGAAAACGTATTGTGCGATCGCGAAACAAGCAAAATTCTGGCTCAATTCTCCCTACGAGACTCTAGAGAAAGTCATTCAACTCCAGCAAGGTGATATCGCTCAGAAAGAGTGGATTCTCGATCTTGCTCCCTATCGAAATCACTACAGTTTAGAAACAATTATCAATGCACTCGCTGTGTATTGGACAGATGTGGACAGTGCAAAACGATTGTTGTCTCGTGGCTTGGAAGCGTTTTATGAACGAGCAAGCGCCGCAGGCTATGACTGGATTGCCCTTGAAACTGCTGCCCTGTTAGCAAAGTTCAAACCGCGTAGTAAGTTTGTTGAAATTACAGAACAACTTGTGCGATCGACAGGTATCACCCCAATGATCGATTTAGTGCGATCGCAAGAACCTTGGGAACTCTGCCTGAATGCGTTAGTGAACTTACAAAAAGAACCGACTAAACCCAGTAAAGCTGAGACAAAACAGCGATTAGCTTGGTTTGTGACGTTGTTCCAAAATCATTGGTTACTGCAACCTAGAGAACAATCTTTGAATGCACGAGGACAATGGGGCAAAGGTCGAAATGTTGCACTGAAACGATTGGATAAATCGATCGATGAATTTTCCTATCTGACTGAGCAAGATCGGCGGGCTTGTGCAGAACTGAAAGCGACTCCGCAGGGCTATTACGGACAGATGGATTATAAGTTTGGGGAAAGAGCGATCGCGGCTTTGATTGGTCATCCTCATGTGTTTTGGGAAGATACAAATGTGCAGATCGAGATTGTCCGAGGCGAACCGGAATTGATGGTGAAAAAGGGGAAGAGCGATCGTTTAACGTTGCAGCTTTCACCCGCACCAAAAGAGAATCAAAGCATTCTGGTAATTAAGGAAAGTCCAACACGACTGAAAGTGATTGAACTGACTCCAGAGCATCGTCGGATCGCGGAAATTCTAGGATCAAAGAATCAATTGGAAGTACCTTCGGCTGCAAAAGATCGAGTGCTATCCGCCATTCATGCAATCTCTGGATTAGTAACCGTTCACTCTGATATTGGTGGCGGTGTAAGTGCCGAAGAAGTTCCTGCTGATCCAACTCCGAACATTCATTTACTACCAGCGGGAACAGGTCTAAAAGTTTCTGCGTTAGTTCGTCCTTTCGCAATTGGTGGAGCATACTATCGTCCGGGAATGGGTGGCGAAACGGTGATTGCTGAGATTGACGGGAAGCGATTGCAAACCACACGAGATTTACGACAAGAACGGAAGCTTGCAGAAAGCGCGATCGCAGATTGTCATACGCTCGATGACTACGAAGAAGAAGACGGGGAATGGTGGATCGAAGATCCTGAAGCTTGCTTAGAACTGTTGCTCGATTTGCAAGACTTAGGCGATCGAGCCATCATTTCACATCCTGAAGGTGAAAGATTCCGCATTCGGAAACAGGTTGGACTGGGAGATTTTCAGCTTCGGATTCAACGCGAACAAGATTGGTTCTCTGCGACTGGCGGAATCAAGCTGGATGAAGAGTCTGTCCTGGAAATGCAGCAATTGTTGAGATTGCTTGGACATACAGAAAGTCGGTTTGTTCAATTAGAAGATGGACAGTTTCTTGCACTGACTGAAGAGTTTCGCAAACGGTTAGAAGAATTCAGAGCGATCGCACAACAGCATGGAAAAGGGACAAGGTTTCATCCTTTAGCCGCAGTCGCGATCGAGGATTGGATTGAAGATGTTGGAGATCTCGAAGTCGATCGGAATTGGAAAGCTCATCTCAAGAAATTGAAAGAGATCGGAACGCTTGATCCGGTTGTTCCTTCAACGCTACAGGCAGAACTTCGAGAGTATCAGATCGAAGGGTTTCGCTGGATGGCAAGACTGGCTCATTGGGGTGTGGGGGCTTGTTTGGCGGATGGAATGGGATTAGGAAAAACATTGCAATCGATCGCGCTCATCCTCACTCGTGCTGCGAATGGTTCAACCTTGGTCATTGCTCCAACTTCGGTGTGCTTGAACTGGATTAGTGAAATTGATCGATTTGCTCCAACTTTGAACGTTGTTCAGTTTGGAAGTGGCGATCGGCAAAAAGTGATCGATCGCCTTCAACCGTTCGACGTGCTGGTTTGTAGCTATGGATTGCTTCAGCAAGATGATGTGGCGCAACTATTAGCGAATGTTGAATGGCAAACAATCATTCTCGACGAAGCACAATCGATTAAGAACTTTGCAACGAAGCGATCGCAGGCTGCAATGAACTTAAAAGGCGGCTTCAAACTGATTACGACAGGAACCCCGATCGAGAATCATTTAGGCGAACTCTGGAATTTGTTCAGATTCATCAATCCCGGATTGCTCGGCTCAATGGAGCAATTCAACGAACGATTCGCTGTCCCGATCGAGCGATTCGAGGACAAACAAGCCCGAATTCGACTGAGAAAATTGATTCAACCGTTCTTACTACGCCGCACCAAGAGCCAAGTCCTACAAGAATTACCTTCGCGAACTGAGATTGTGTTGCACGTTGAACTGAGTGCAGAAGAACGCTTATTCTATGAAGCTCTCAGAAAAAGCGCGATCGAGCGACTTTCAGAATCCGATGCGGTTGCAGGACAAAAACATCTACAAGTTTTAGCAGAAATCATGAAGCTGCGTCGGGCTTGCTGCAATTCCCGTTTGGTCACTCCAGAGTCACCGTTACCCAGTTCCAAACTTCAGCTATTTGGCGAAGTTCTTGAAGAACTCTTAGACAATCGCCACAAAGTTTTAGTGTTCAGTCAATTCGTTGATCACTTACACATCCTGCGAGATTTTCTGGACGAAAAAGCGATCGCTTATCAATACCTTGATGGCAGCACCTCGATTAATGAGCGCAAAAAACGGATTAACGCTTTCCAATCCGGTGAAGGCGATGTGTTCTTAATTAGCTTAAAAGCAGGCGGAACTGGACTGAATCTCACAGCCGCAGACTATGTGATTCACATGGACCCGTGGTGGAATCCAGCAGTTGAAGATCAAGCCAGCGATCGCGCTCATCGAATCGGGCAACAGCGACCCGTCACGATTTACCGACTGGTGGCAAAAGAAACGATCGAGGATCAAATCGTAGAGTTACACCAGCACAAACGCGAATTGGCAGATAGCTTGCTCGAAGGCACAGAGATCAGCGGCAAGGTTTCGACTGATGATCTTTTACAACTGATTCAGGCAGGCTGATTGATTAGTCGCAGCGTTTGATGAAGCAAATACAGCGATCGCTTCATAATTTACAGCGTTTAGTTAGACGTACACAGGGTTTTATGAAGCGTACGCAGCGATCGCTTCAAAATTCACAGGGTTTTATGAAGCGTACACAGCGATCGCTTCAAAATTTACAGCGTTTAGTCAGACGTACACAGGGTTTTATGAAGCGTACGCAGCGATCGCTTCAAAATTCACAGGGTTTTATGAAGCGTACACAGCGATCGCTTCAAAATTCACAGCGATCGCCACGGTACAACGATTAATTCCGTAGTTCTATCAACTTCCTTCAACCATGCCACGATAGTCATCCGCCGACATTGCACTCTCCAACTCAGACGAATCACTCACCTGAACTTTGATCAGCCAGCCCGACGTATACGGATCATCGACCAACTTTTCTGGAGCATCGACCATTTCCGTGTTCGCTTCCAACACCGTACCGCTCACAGGCGATTTCAAATCTTCCACGGCTTTCACCGATTCCACCGTTCCGAAGTTCTCGCCTTTCTGCACCTCGGTTCCAGGTTCCGGTAATTCCAGAAACACAATATCGCCAAGTTGGTCGATCGCGAATGCAGTAATGCCGATCGTGGCAGTGTTGCCATCAAGTTTGGCGTATTCGTGAGAGTCAGTGTATTTCAGCGTTTCAGGATAATCGAATGCCATGAGCGGTCTGGGGGTCAAATTGCATCTTCTATTCTATTTGGTTGCGCGGTAGAACGGACGCTTAACCACGATCGCACCATAATTTTTTCCGCGAATTCCAATTTCTACGAGTTGTCCAGGCTTGGATAATTCAGTCGGAATATAGCCCAGTGCGATCGCTTGTCCCACCGTTGGCGCTAAGGTTCCACTCGTGACAATTCCTACTTCTTGCCCGTCTGCAAAAATCGGATAGTCATGCCGCGCAATATTTCTTCCCTGCATCTGTAAGCCGACGAGCCGTTTTTTGACTCCATTTTGTTTCTGGTCTTCAAGAATCGATCGACCAATAAAATCCCCTTTCGTATCGAGATGCACGAGCCAACCTAATCCCGCCTCAAGTGGTGTCGTCGAATCGTTGATGTCTTGTCCGTAAAGTGCCATTGCAGCTTCCAATCGCAACGTGTCCCGCGCTCCCAATCCACAAGGAACGACACCCGTATCGAGTAACGATCGCCAAAGTTCGATCGCGCCTTCAGGATCAAGCATGACTTCAAATCCATCTTCCCCGGTGTATCCAGTTCGAGCAATGAACGCAGAATGACCGAGAATCTTAGTCTCTAAATGTCCAAAGGGTTTGAGATGAGAAAGATCTTGATCGACGATCGCATTCAAATGCTCAACTGCTTTTTTACCTTGAACCGCAATCAAAGCTTGAGAATCAGAGAGATTTTGGAATTCAACCCCGCTCAAATTTGCAGCCATCCAATCGAAATCTTTCTGAGTCGTTGCCGCATTCACGATCACCGTCCAGCGATCGTCACCCTGAAAGTAAAAAATCAAATCATCGATAATGCCACCCTGTTCATTCAGCAACACTGTGTATTGAGCTTGTCCGGGCTGGAGACGGCTTAAATCGGAAGGAACGAGCCGTTGAATCTGAGGCAGCACATCCTTGCCTGTGAGCGTAAATTTGCCCATGTGAGAAATATCGAACATTCCAGCATCAGCGCGGACTGCATGATGTTCCTGCGTAATTCCACCAAATTGGACAGGCATTTCCCAGCCAGAAAAACCAACCATCCGGGCATTTAGCTCGATCGCTAATTTATACAACGGGGTGCGGCGCAAAGAATTCAAGGGAGCAACTCACAACATAAAGACATCATTCCAAAGTTATCATTTCTCGCAATTTTGATTCGTGAATGTATCCTAGATTGCAAACCTCCTCAAAATTTTCCCTGGACGATCCCCAATTTGAATTCTCTGCCTGAAACCTCTTGCCAACTTTGCCATCCGGACTCAAACTAAGGGTGGGAGTCGAAGAGGAAGTTGAGGTTATTTTGTGAAAAAGGTATTAGCAATAATCCTGGGAGGGGGCGCTGGAACTCGGTTGTATCCGTTGACGAAACAACGAGCAAAACCCGCTGTCCCACTTGCTGGAAAGTATCGGCTGATCGATATTCCAGTAAGTAACTGCATCAATTCCGAAATTTTTAAGATTTACGTTCTAACGCAATTTAATTCTGCTTCTCTCAATCGCCATTTGAGCCGCGCTTACAATTTTTCAGGCTTTAATGAAGGCTTTGTCGAAGTGCTTGCGGCTCAACAAACGGCTGAAAATCCGAATTGGTTTCAAGGAACGGCGGATGCAGTTCGTCAATATATTTGGCTGTTTCAAGAGTGGGATATTGACGAGTATTTGATTCTTTCGGGTGATCATTTGTACCGGATGGACTATCGCGAATTTGTTCAAAGACATCGTGATACAGGTGCAGATATTACGCTGTCTGTTGTGCCGATGGATGACGATCGCGCCTCAGATTTCGGATTGATGAAAATCGATGAAGCTGGACGGGTTGTAGACTTCAGTGAAAAGCCGAAAGGGGATGCCCTGAAAGAGATGCAGGTTGATACAACGGTTCTGGGTTTAACCGCAGAAGAAGCCGCTAAAAATCCCTACATTGCTTCAATGGGAATCTATGTTTTCAAAAAAGAAGTTCTCGAAAAGCTGTTAAAAGAAGCACCGAATCAAACGGATTTCGGTAAAGAAATTATTCCAGCTTCGTCAAATCGCTACAACGTTCAAGCATATTTGTTCAATGATTATTGGGAAGATATTGGAACGATCGGCGCTTTTTACGAATCCAATCTTGCACTAACTCAGCAACCGTATCCTCCGTTTAGTTTCTATGACGAAACGGCTCCAATTTACACTCGTCAAAGATTCCTACCTCCGAGCAAATTCCTCGATTCTCATGTGACTGAATCGATCATTGGGGAAGGCTGCATTCTAAAGAATTGTCGGGTGCATCATTCGGTGTTAGGAGTTCGATCGAGAATTGAAGCCAACTCGATCATCGAAGATACACTCATCATGGGAGCCGACTTTTACGAAGGTCACGCTGAACGGAGATCAGGAATCGATTGCAACACGCCAAAAGTGCCGTTGGGCATCGGTTCCGACACGATTATCCGGGGCGCAATTATTGATAAGAATGCTCACATCGGCTGCAATGTGCAAATCGTGAACAAAGATCGGGTACAAGAAGCCGATCGAGAAAATCAGGGTTTCTACATTCGTAGTGGCATTGTCGTGACTTTGAAAGGTGCAATCATCCCCGACGGAACCATTATCTAAGGTTCGCTTAGTTCTGTTAATCGGCTTACCAGGGAGCGGGAAATCAACTTTTGCCCGCTCTCTTTCTCATTCAAGAATTATTTCCACAGATGCGATTCGCGCTCAATTGTTCGGAGCAGAAGCGATTCAAGGCAGTTGGTTAAACATTTGGTTAGAAGTTCGATCGCAGTTTGATCAAGCAGTCGAAGCGATCGGAAAAAATGAAATTGAATTCGCGATTTACGATGCGACAAACGCAGTACGGAAACAACGCAGAGCCGCGATCGCATTAGCGCGAAAATGTGGATTTACAGAGATTATTGGAGTTTGGATTAATCCGTCGATCGAGGTTTGTTTAGAGCGGAATAAACTGCGATCGAGAGTCGTTCCAGAAGAAGTAATCTATCGGATGGCACGTCGATTATATGGCGCACCACCTGGATTGGATGAGGGATTGGATGAGATTGAAATTGTACGATCGTTTGACAAAGATTCGCTGCATTTCAGAGGGATTTAGGAGGTATTTAAAGGTAGTCGTTGATTGCTACATCCGCCCGTGATTGCAAATCACGGGCGGATGCAACCACAGCGACGTGACTCTCATTCCTTTAAAGCTCTCAGGAGGCACTAGCCGACCAAAACGAAGCGAATCAATCCAAAGCTGCCAGCGACATTTTCTTTTGCAAGGTTTGATTTGTCCGAGTCAAAACTGATAATTTTTGCAGTGCTTCTTGAGCCAACATTGCAAACGCTTTCGATCCTGCCGTTCCCGGATTCGTTAATACAACCGGGCTGAAACTATCGATCGCTTTCGACACATTCACGTCTGATGGAATCCGCGTCTTGAACAATTTCGCTTCACTGAAATCTTCATTGAGTCGCTTCATGACTTGCCCGTAATATCGACCCGTCAAAATATTATTACCAGACAGCGAAAACACAATGCCCAGCATTTCTAATTCAACTTCAGCCGCATCTGTTTTGTGTGTTTCTTTCAGCTTATTAATCCGACGCTCCAAAAGCTGAATTCCAATCAGCGAAAGTGGCTCAGGTTTCGCAGGAATGAGATAGTAATTACTGGCTAACAATGCACTTCGAGTAATCAAGTTATAGCCTGGAGCGCAATCGAGAATAATGAAATCGTAATCTTTCTCGATCGGTTCTAATACTTTCCGAATCAGTTGCTTCTCAAAGACATTCCAAACCTGTTCAAAATCAGTATCACCTTTCTGGAGTGCTGTTTTATGTAACAGTTGAGACACCAAAAATTCATCATACAAATCAATATCACCCGGCAACAGATCGAAGCCTTTCAACTGGCAAACATATTTGTGAATTGCATCCGGGACGATTTGCGGTAACTTCGGATCAGACGCGATCGCACGATTAATCAAATTTCTCAATGTCCGCTTATCATTCCGCAACCGAGCGAAATCCGCAGGCGGCATCAAGCTCAAAGTTGCGCTAATTTGTGTATCCAAATCAACTAAGAGAACGCGCTTCTGGTAAAACTTTGCGAGGCAGGTTGCCAAATTCACCGAGAGGGTCGTTTTACCGACTCCGCCTTTCATGTTCGTCATTGCGATCGTATACGTCATGCTTTGCCTCCGATGATTCGTCGAAATCGCGATCCGAATATCTGGCACATCATACAGCGTTCTGATTTAACAATGACAAAAGCAAACTTTAAATACGATCGAGACGCTATATGAAAACTTTAACTTCGCGATTGAAAAAATTACGTAATCCTACGGAACCAATCTGTAATTGGATTTATCACGATTACTACGAATCCGTTGCAAGGCAAAGAAATGCAGGAGTTTGAGGAAAATCCCCCTTTAGAATTTGATCCGGAGCAGTGCCGCAACGAAAGTGAAGTCGAAAGCAAATTGATTGTGCAATACCTTTTACCTGCATTGGGCTATCGTCCGAATGATTGGCATCAGGAGGTTGCTGTTGGCAGCATTCGACTGGATTTTCTTGCATTTGCAGCACAGGTGATTCCGTTCGTCTTAGATGCGAATTCGCCGCTGAGTGTGGCAATGGAGGCAAAAAGTCCAAAGCAAAATTTGGATCTGCACGTCCGGAAACTGGGTCGGTATTTGAGCAGTTTGAATATTAGATACGGTTTGTTAACCAATGGCAAGGAGATTAGAATCTACGATCGGAATTCGGCAAGGATTCAACTCGTTTTTCAGTGTAGAGGACGAGAGATTCAGAGCGAATTGAATACAGTAAGAAGTTTGATTGGTCGGGAAAATCTGAAAGGTCAGGTTAAAGAAGATAAAAGTTCTCAAGTTAACGCAGAAGCAAGTAGGAAACGCGAAATGAAAGTCATTGCGGTATATCACAACAAAGGCGGAGTCGGCAAAACAACGATCGTCACCAATCTGGCAGCAGCCTTCAGCAAAAAAGGTGCAAGAGTATTAGTAATTGATTTGGATGCTCAAGCAAATACGACTTATGCAGTCGGTTTAGCTAAATTTGAAGATGAAGAATTTGACGATATTAAATCGTGCTACGTTTATCATCTTCTTAAGTCAGATGAACTTTTTCCGATTTCGCAAGTCGCAAAGAAATCATCATTCAACGATCCTGTAATTGATGTTGTTCCAGCACATATTAATTTGATGAAAGATGAACAGGACTTGAATCGACTAGATTTTACACGAGGAACGCTTGTCGAGAAATTAAAAGCGGCAGAACGTGACTACGATCTTGTGCTAATCGATACGCCGCCATCTTTGAATCTTTATTCCAAAATTGCGTTGATTGCGTGCGACTATCTCATCATTCCATCTGATCTCAAACCGTTCGCGAACCAAGGCTTACAGAATGTAAGTAACTTTATCAAGGATCAAAATGCTTTTCGTCGCTATGTCAACAAGCCTGCAATCGAAGTTTTGGGAGTTTTGCCTAGTAAAATTTCAACAAACACAAAGTTTTTGCAAGCAACCCTGCCTAAACGAAAAGCTGTAATTCCAAAGCGATACGGCTTTGAAGTGCTAGATTCTGTGATTTTTGAGCGCGAGGATCTAGCAAAATGTGCAGAGAAAAGCTATATGGAAGGCGATCGAGAAATTCCCGATCCAAAATCTGTATTTGACTTCAAACCGGACTCTCCCTCCGCTCAGGAGTTCGATGCACTGGCGACCGAAGTTCTGCAAAAGATAGGAATGACACTATGAGCTTGCACCCCTCTCTTCTCCCTGTTAAAAAGATCAAATCTAACCAGGCTCGATCAACGTTTTCACCAGACGCAATTGAGCAAGCGGCAAAAGCAATTCTTGATGCAGAAGGAACGATTAATCCCCTTGTCGTTCGTCAGCTCAGTTTTCAAGAGTTTGAAGTTATCGATGGACACTTGGAATACTATGCAGCGGTGCGTGCAAAAGAACTCGATTTAGTGAAAGGAGAAATGATCGATGCGATCGTTGTTCCACCAGAAAAAGAGTCCGCGATTCTAGAGCAGGTTCGATTACTGCGAGCAGAAAAAGAGGCTAAAGTAATGCCATCGCCCTTAGCCGTTGCGTCAGATTTAACGATGCTCGAACAGCGCTTAAGCAACCTGGAAAAGCAAATCGAAAATCAACTCAGCGAACTGAATCGAAGACTTCTAGATTTTAATCAACAAAGTTCTCAGCGAAATTTACAGGAACAAATCGCGGATGCGATTCATGCCACTATTTCAACTGTGTTCAAAGAACAGCTTTCTACGATTGTTCAGCAAATCGTACAAGAAGTGGGAACGAGTCGGAAAAGAGTAGTCGTTCCTGTTGAAGAATTAGAGGAAAAAGTTAAATCGGAAGGGTATGAACAACTAAGTGCTGAAGAACTCAAGACACTAGCTAGAGGACGAGAGTTGAAAGGGCGCTCTAAATACAAGACAAAGGCTGCCCTTATTGCTTTTATGAAACAATCTACGTCAAAGTGATGCAGAACTAGGCTTTCTTCCGAACGCCACTCAGCTTCAAAACATCTTCCATCGTTGAGCAATAATTCTCCATTCCAAACGTGGCTGGACTGACCGGATTCAAATGGGTGAAATGGCGATAGCGCAAAGCAAATCGATCCCATTCCCCGACTTGAATTCGGAACAAAAAGATAATTAGATCTGCCAGCCACACCAATGGAATTCCAATCAGCGGTTTCAAACCGAGGTAATCACATAGTTCCTCGATCGCTTGATTCACCGTAATCTTCGGATTGCCTAAAACGATGCTTTTCTCAGCAGGCGGATGATCGACGAAACGCCTCACCACTTGAGCGATATCGTGTCCATGAATAAAGTGGAAGCTGCCATCTGCCCGAAACAGCCGAATCAATTTTGCCCACTTTGTGACATCTGGAATTCCAGCCGTAATCGCTGAATAGGGATACCGCTCACCACCACCAATCACTAGAGTTGGAAAGAGTTTAGTAATTTTGGGTGCGATCGCTAAGTTTGCTAACTTTTCGCAGCAAAGATACTTCGATTTTAGATAGTCATTCCCGATCTTCATTGCTTCGGGAAGTAACTGATTTTGTCGATCGAGAATACTTGCCGTTGAAAAGTAAAGAACTTGCTCGACTCGCTCTGCATCCAGCATCAAGAGCAATTCAATATTCTTGTCAACATTCACAGCTTGAACACTGTCTCCACCCCAAGCGGTTGCCGCCAAGATTGCACAATCGATCGTTTTCAACAAATCCCGATGCTGCTCGATCTCACACATATCGGATTCAAGCACCGTAATGCCCGATCGAGCCGTCACATCAATTTTCAGTTTATTGGCATCTCGGACGAGCAAAAATAGTTCGTGCTGAGTATCTTGGATGAGCGCTTCAACAAGATAGTGACCAATGCAACCACTAGCACCTGTCACAAAGATTCGCTTGGTCATTGAGGGAATGAAGGATGAAGGACATGATTCTTGTGTGAGGAATCCCTTTGAATTAACAGAATATACGGATTCTGTGATTTCTGATCCCTGATCTATCTTTCATCCTTCAATTTCCTTTACCGGGTAGCCGTTAGCAATTGATCGACTTGTTTCGCAGTCTCGAAGAAATGAGCCGCATTTTCCTCCGGGGTATTCGGGAGAATCCCATGTCCCAGGTTCAAAATGTGTCCTCGGTTTCCAGCTTTGCGAATCGTGTCGAGAATGCGATCGCGAATAAATTCCTTCGATCCAAACAAGACACCGGGATCAAGATTGCCCTGCACTTTCACGTCTTTTCCAAGTCGCTCACGCGCATCCGCCATATCGACTGTCCAATCGATCGTTAAAATGTCCGCGCCTGCTTTCGACATCCGTTCGAGCAGTCCAGCACTTCCAGTCACCAGCAGAATTAACGGCGTTTCGGGATGCACCTGTTTGATTTTGCGGAACACTTGCTGTTGATACGGCAGCGCAAACGTATCGTAATCTTGGGGGCTGAGTTGTCCTGCCCAAGAATCGAACATTTGGATCACTTGAGCACCACAGTCGATTTGGTAGCAGGCATAAGTCGCGATCGCATCTGCCAATTTCGACAAGAGTTGGTGCAGAATCGCTGGATCGGAAAACGCCATATTCTTGATAATCGAATAGGTTTTCGATCCTTTTCCTTCGACTGCATACGCCGCTAAAGTCCAAGGCGCACCGACGAATCCGAGAACCGTTGCTTCGTTCTTCACTTCTTCGCGCAGAGACTTGAGAATCGTTTTGATAAACGGCATTGTCTCTTCGGGAACCAAGGGATGCAAGCGATCGATTTGTGCCTGGGAACGAATCGGATCAGCAATGATCGGACCCTTTCCTTCCGCGATATCCATCTCGATCCCCAATCCAGGCAGCGGAGTGACGATATCCGAAAACAGAATCACACCGTCCGGTTTGAATGCTCTCCAGGGTTGAAGCGACACTTCGATCGCGACTTCTGGAATCTCAGAGCGTTCGCGGAAAGATGGATAGCGATCGCGTAAATCTCGGTAGGCTTTCATGTAGCGACCAGCCTGTCGCATCATCCAAACTGGGGGACGATCCAACACTTCACCCCGTGCAGCCCGTAACAAAAGTGGAAGTTGCGAAGAACCCGTCATGCAAGAAGCCTCTTAATAAATCCTTTTGTTTTCTACGTTTCCTAGCCTATCACTGAGCGGATCTCTCTCCGTCGCAAACCCAATCAATGTAACGGTTTTGAAATATTCCCTCTATCAAGTGGAGTGTGTTCGTATTTTCGGAATGACTCTAACAACAGAGACAAGTCTCAAGCTTTAGTCGGATTAAACTCTGGTTTGAAATTTCTATTGTGTAACTGTTCGAGGTTGAAGTTCACGAAGAATTTGAAAAGAGGATAAAACAATGACTAAATTTGCTGCAAAACTCGCGATCGCGTCTGCTTTGATTTTGGCTCCGATGTCGCTGCCTGCGATGAGCCAAACCGGAACAGGAACAGGAATCGGAACGGGCACGACTGGAACGGGAACCACTGCTGTGGACACTGAATACCACCAAGCAGGACGCAACGGTTACTGGGGATTGCTTGGTTTGCTCGGCTTGTTTGGTTTGCTGGGACGCAATAGCAAGCGCGATGAGCATTCTTCAACGACGGGTGCAACCGCTTATCGTGATCCGGCGGATGTATCCAGCACTCGCGATCGTTATTAATTCGATTGGTTAACTCAGAAATTCAACGGCATGAGGGGAAAGATCTCTCATGCTGTTTTATTGTGAAAGATTTAGAGGATGTTTGAAAAGGAGGCTCGCTTCGATTGCATTTCGCCCGTGATTGGAAATCACGGTCTATCGAATCAAAGTCCACTAAAGGGAACTGAAAGCCAGTTACAGAAACCTCTTCAGTCTGTTTCAACAGACTTTGTTCCGATAGCCCCGAATTCATTCGAGGGGTGATTTAGGCGATGAACGATTACTCTTCAAACGTCCTCTTAAAACAGTTTATGCAAACAGTCAGCATGATTAAAATTTGCGGAATACTTAAGTTAGAGTGTCGAATTTGCCCTTAATTCATGCTGTCTAAATTCTTCCGATTTTTCGCGATCGCGCTTTTCACCACGAGTTTAATTTTCTGTATCTCATTGGAGCTACACATGAATTCTGAACTTGAGGCTGCACCCGTTCCAAGCCCCAGTCCTCAAGCTCCATTGCTCAAAATAACGCCGATCCCGATCCCCTCGATCGCGCCAGCACTCCCTAAAGTTCGATTGTCGTATGGGCACTTGCCCTATCAGGAAGATGTTCCTAACCGATTGCAACTCGTGGGGCAGTTTGTTCGAGGGGGTTCTGCAAGACCGGAAAAAATGGATCTCGAAGCGGTTAAAGCCTTTCAGGAAATGTCGATCGCCGCAAAGAAAGCCAAAGTTTCCTTGATGCCGATTTCGGGATTCCGATCGATTAAAGATCAGACATTCCTATTTGCTCGACAAACAGAGCGGCAAGGAAGCAAAACAGCCGCAGCAAAATGGAGTGCTCCACCTGGATACAGTGAGCATCACACAGGATATGCACTCGATATTGCCGATCGACAACATCCCGAAACCGATTTGAAACAGAGTTTTGCAGACACGCCTGCTTATCGGTGGTTAGTGTTGAATGCGAAGAAGTTTGGATTTGAATTGTCGTTTCCGCCGCACAATTGGCAAGGAGTGAGCTATGAGCCTTGGCATTGGCGGTTTGTTGGAAGTGAGCGATCGAGTCAGATTTTTGCAGTAGCGAAACAGTTGGCTGAAACGCATTCCTCATCGAATCTTCCTGCTCCAGATAAAGCGAAAGTTGTTTCTCGAATCTTTCAGAAGTGAAAGAATATCAGATTGTAGAATGAATCATCACCTGTCTTGATTCTTCTAGAAGTTATGAGTCCTTCAAATCCCGGTGGATCTCCGTCTCAACTGCTCAGTAACCGCTACCGAATTATGGGCGTTTTGGGAGATGGGGGCTTTGGTAAAACGTTTTTGGTAGAAGATACGCAGATGCCTTCTGCTCGAAAATGTGTTCTCAAACAACTGAAACCGATTAATGACAATCCGCAGATTCATCAACTTGTACAAGAGCGGTTTCAGCGAGAAGCAGCGATTCTAGAACGCTTGGGAGAACATCATCGCCAGATTCCGCGCCTCTATGCGTACTTCGCGGAAGGAGACGAGTTTTACCTGGTTGAAGAATGGGTTGAAGGCGAAACCTTAACGCAGCGAGTGGAATTACAGGGCGGATTGAGCGAGGCAGAAGTTCGATCGATACTTCTTGATCTCTTACCAACTATTTCAGATATTCATCGCCAAGGAATCGTTCACCGCGATATCAAGCCTGACAATATCATTCTGCGTCGAGCGGATGGCAAGCCTGTCTTAATCGATTTTGGTGCAGTGAAAGAAACGATGGGAACTGCGGTGAATTCTAATCAGACGCATTCGATCGTGATTGGTACACCGGGATATATGCCATCCGAACAAATGGCTGGTCGTCCCGTTTTTTCCAGTGATTTGTATAGCTTAGGATTAACCGCGATTTATTTGCTCACCGGAAGACAGCCGCAACAATTAGACAGCGATCCGATGACGGGAAAAGTTCTCTGGCATCAGTACGTCCCGAATGTGAGTCCGGATTTTGCAACCGCGATCGACCGATCAATTCAACCGTATGCCAATCAGCGATTCGTCGCAGCGCAAGATATGGCAATGGCACTTTCACCCGGATCAGTGCCGCCTTCTACAGTGATCGCGTCTGAATTCCAAGTCGATCGACCCTCACAAACAGTGCAGATTGCATCGACTCCATCCACTCAACCGCCTATCGTTCCTCGATCTCCTTGGACTTGGCAATGGGCACTGATTGGAGTGGGAGTTGCTTCTTTAGCGGGAATTGCAGGATTGCTAGCTTATTCGACAATGCGACCGACTTCAACGCCGATCGTATCGAATTCTCCGGTTACCAATACGGTCACTTCTCCGAAACCATCTCCGGTTAATCCTTCTCCAGTCCCGTCACCGAAAGAGACGACCGTTTCTAAACCGTCTCCCGTTCCTCAAGAGCCTGCGAAACCTGCTGATCCACCAGCGAAACCTGTTGAACTGCCGATCGATCAAGCTTGCAGATTCCAAACCGGAACAACTTTGAGAGCGCAGACTTTAACGCTGGATACTTGTTCGATCGATGCGAGTAATCCGTCGCTGATTCAATTCGTTTATTACTTGGATCGCGATCGAGTTCAAGCCCAAACCGATTGTGTCAGCGGAACTTGGACAAGCCTGCCAGAGAATCAGGTGAATCGTCCTCAATCTCCCGCTACTGAAAAGATGCTAGAGCAAATCTGTGGTGCAAAATCTCCGCAAGATTCAAAGCCATCGCAGGATTCGATTTCTAAAGCAGGAGTGGCGACCGTCTTTCAGCCGCCCTCGAATGTCAGAGTTTCACCGAATGGAGCAATTCTCTGCTCGGTTCGGGACAAGCGGGATATCAATGTTTCTGACTTGAAAGGCGATTGGTATACGACGGATGTTTGCGGTACACCGGGCGTGATTCATCGCAGTCAGCTTAAGTTCTAATCGTGTAAGTCTGCTTCCCAAACGCCAACATAAATGCGATCCTGATTGTTGCGTTCGATCACGCCTTTGAGGTTGCCTTGTTGGAAAGTATAACGATCGCGTTCCCGTCGATACACTTGTTTCAGACCTTCGATCACTTCTGACGCGGCTCGACTACCTAACATTCCGTTCACAGTAACTTGCAGAGTCAAATCATCGACTGATTGAGCAAATGAAGCTTCTGTTTGCCGAATTTGGTTGGTGGATTGATCGTAGAGATAGCCCAAACTAATGCGATCGGGGACAGGCTCGTACAAGACACTGCGCGTATTTTGCCAATAGCCTGCGCTAGTTTTAACCGGATCACCGAGTGCGGCTCTGACTTCTTGTTCTGGTGTCCCGACTGCGAATCCTGGGACGCGACCACTGCTCGATCGAGTAATTGCTTTCGGCATTTCTGAAGAAGGCAGCGACGGATCAACGGGAATCGGTTGAGGAGCGGGAGTTGCTGGAGTGGGTTTGGGGCGGGGAGAAGCACTCTGAACTGGAGATGGACTGGGGGAAACGGACGGGGAAGGTTCAGGGGGAAGGGACGGTAAAGGAGGCGGAGAATTTAGAGTGACGACGGGGGAAGATGGGCGGGATTGAAGCCAAAGAATTGCGATCGCAACTCCGGTTAATGTTAGTCCTGATAAGGCTGTCAATAACCAAACGACTCGCAATCCAGGCTTTGAAGGTTCCGGTTTGGGGACGAACATCACCGTTTCAGTCGTGGTGGTCGATGCCTTCGGAGGCTGTGTCATTTGGAAGGATGGAGAACCTTCGGGCAATAAAGTAAGCCATTCCTCGATCGTTGAAGGACGGGTACTTGCTTGCATTGCCATTCCTCGAAGAATTGCCTGATTCACTCCTGGAGTAATCGAGGATGCGAGTTCTTTCGGTTCTGGCATTCGTTCATGATCCCGTAGAATCGATGCTGTTGGAACGGTTGCGGTTACTAATGCGTAGAGTGTTGCTGCGAGTCCATATACATCACTAGCGGGACTGCGTTTTTCTTGAGCAAAATACTGTTCGATCGGCGCGTATCCCACCGACATCATTTGTGTATGCGTTTGCGTTGAATTTGGCGTAAATTCTCGTGAAATTCCGAAATCGATTAAGATGGCTTCCTGTGTTTTCTCATGCAGAATAATGTTTTGGGGTTTGATGTCTCGGTGAAGTAATCCATTGCGGTGGACGACTTGAAGCGCAGAGCCGATTTGTCGAATGTAGTGAATGGCAACCGATTCGGGCATGGGTCGATCGGGAAAAACCAACTCTTCCAAAGTCTTACCCGGAATGTAATCCATCACCATGTAAGCGCGATCGTCTTCAATGAAAAAATCACTGACGCGCACAATATTGGGATGAATACACAGAGCAAGCCGACGAGCTTCATCCTGAAACTTGCGCTGAAGATCGGGGAAATTGGGCTGCGATCGTAGTGATTCATTCAGCGTTTTAATCACCACGGTTTGTTCGAGAAAGTGGTGAATCGCTTTATAAGTCACTCCAAATCCACCCTGTCCGATCTCTTCTTGGAGGGTGTATTTGCCGTTTGAGAGCGTTGTACCGATAAGAGAATTCATGCTGACAGGTCAACTTGCACTTCGAGGGAGCGTACATCGGATCTGAGTGATTTTTTCCTCTGATCCACTGGGCATCTTCACGAATTCTAACCGACCATTCATCAACTCCATTAGGCTCTGACTGATTAATAAGCTGAAACCCAAAGATGGCGGCTCTAAATCGGGAGGTGAATCTTTTTTCAATAGATCGATCGCGTCTCGCCAAACCTCGATCGGGCGTTCGTCTTCTAAATCGATATAGACGAAATTGGAATCGGTCTGGGCTGAGAGTTTCAGCGTTCCATCTTGCATTGTTGCGATCGCGCTACTGATTAAACTGGTTAAAACTTGTTCTAGCGATTTGCGATCGCACATTACTTCAAAATCCGGTTCGGGCAACACAATCTGAAATGGCAAATTCCGATTTTCTGCTAATAGATGCGTTAGAGAAAATACACTGTCAAAGACATCAGAAACAGAAACGGACTTTAAATCTAATTTGCCTGTGCCGAATTCAACTTTGGAAATATTAATCACTTCATCAAGCAACTTCACCATTTTCAAAGCAGACTCGTTTGCTTGTTCGATGAATTCGCGTTCTTCTTCTGGCGATTCACATAAGTCTGCAAGGATTAATTGGTGTGCGCCGATCATGCCGTTTAAAGGCGATCGTAATTCGTGAGAAGTTCGAGCTAAAAATCCAGCTTTGAATTGAGCTTGTTCGAGCAGCGATCTGTATGCCAATTCAAGTTGTCGATCGGGCTTTTTCCGATTTGCCAGCCATCCCCCGACAAAACCAATTCCTAGTCCAGCGATTAAATCCACTAAATTCATCGTTGCCACCGCTAACCACGTTTATGAGTGTAGCGGTGGCAGCGACGTTCTAAGCTGTTTTGCCGACTACACCTTCGACCAGCCAGTTCATCGATTCAAGCTCGATCGCGGTTGCACCGAAATCTTTTCCTTCAGGAACCACCGTCTTTCCGGTATTGTCCTTCAGTCCACCTCTGTAAACAACCAATGTTCCAGACTGCATCTGCGCGACAATGCCATCTGCTGCTTTTTTCGCTTCAGCCGAAACCGCAGGACCAAACGGCGAAATTTTCACAAATCCATCTTTGTATCCGCCGCGCAGCAAATGGGGAATGCCACCGTTCATCAGCGTTTTCCCCTCCTGAATCATCTTGGCGTAGTCGGTATACACCTTCGTCCAATCCCATTCGGCTCCCGTGAGATAGCCTTTAGGAGCAAGCGAGGCTTGATTCGCGTGATAGCCCGATGAGAATACACCTCGTTTTTCTGCGGTTTCCATCACGACTTTAGGACTGTCCACATGACAGGTAATCACATCTGCGCCTTGGTCAACTAAGCTATTGGTTGCTTCTGCTTCTTTAACCGGAAGTGACCAGTCTCCAGTAAAAATGACTTGCGTTGTAATGTTGGGTTTGACGCTTCTTGCGCCCAAGGTGAAACTGTTAATGTTCCGAAGCACTTGAGGAATCGGTTTTGCTGCGACGAATCCGAGCTTTCCTGTTTTGCTCATGTGACCTGCAACGACACCTGCCACGTACTGAGCTTCGTCGATGTATCCGAAGTAGCTTCCAACATTTTTAGGATGTTTTGCAGCATCGTACAGTCCGCCACAGTGAAAGAATTGCACTTCGGGATATTCGCCTGCCAGTTTGAGAATGTGTGGATCAAAGTAGCCAAATGAAGTTGGGAACAGAACCGTTGCTTTGTCCTGCTCGATCATGTTCCGCATTGCTTCCTGGACTTCAGTTGTTTCAGGAACGCTGGCTTGGTCAACCGTATTGATGTTCAGCGCTTTCAAGCCTTCTTTACCTTGATAATGCGCCTGGTTATAGCCGAAGTCGTCTTTAGGTCCGACATAGATAAAGCCCATGACAAGCTCACTCGCAGAGGCGGGACTTGCTGCGGGACTGCCCCCAGAGGCGGTTGTGGTGTTGTTGGCAGGAGTGCAACCTGTCCAGAGTTTCGAGGTTGCGCCAAAGGCTCCAGTGGCGAGTAGCCCCCGAATCACTTGGCGACGGGACACTTTTGAATGGCGCGGATCATGTTTACTCATCGCGGGTTCCTTTTTCGGAGAGTTGAATTAAATGCGATCGATTGAAGTCGGTTTGGATCGTTCAAGCTGTATTGTCTATCACAATCCCGATTTAAGTGCAGTGATTAGCTCGATCGAATCGCTCACGGTTCCAAATACGCCACCTTGCATTTTGATCATGTTCAGCGCTGCCAGATAGTTTCCGTAATCGGTTGCGCCTGTGCAATCGGAGAGTAGTAAGCATTCGTATCCTCGATCGTTGGCATCTCTCATCGTTGTATGAACGCAAACATCGGTCGTGATTCCGGTGAGAATCAAATTCTGGATGCCTTTGCGGTTCAGAATCAGATCTAAATCGGTGGCGTAGAACGATCCTTTTCCGGGTTTGTCGATGATGACTTCTCCAGGCAGCGGGGCAAGTTCTGGGATAATTTCCCATCCTGGTTCACCCCGCACGAGAATTTTTCCACAAGGTCCTGGATCGCCAATTCCGGCTCCGATTTGTTGCGATCGCCATCGTTTGTTTTCGGGTAGATCAGATAAATCGGGGCGATGACCTTCGCGGGTGTGAATGATGTGAAAATTGAGCGATCGCATTACATTCATGACTTGGCGAATTGGCTCGATCGGGGCACGAGTCAAAGATAGGTCGTAGCCCATCTTGTCTACATAGCCCCCTTTGCCACAGAAATCGGTTTGCATATCAATGACAATGAGCGCCGTATTTTCAGGACACAGATCGCCGTTGAATGGATACGGATAGGGATCGGCTTTGACGAACATAAATCTCTGCTAATAGAAGTTAACGGTGTACAAATCTTGATCTATTGCTTCGTTTCAGTCGGCTTATGCCCCCTAAATCCCCCAAATTTGGGGGACTTTGAGATAGAAGAATTTCTCACGCTTCAAAGTCCCCCAGAATGGGGGATTTAGGGGGCAACCTCAAAGGATCTGAACATAGAATTGGCTACAAATCAGGGCGAGGTGACTGAAGTTGGAAGTTCTTCACCGCGATACGATCGACTAGGTGCAGCAAATCCGCAAGAAGTACCATCGGTGTGAACTACTTCGTCTTCCCAAGGCAAACGATAGCTCTCATTGACTAAATCCTTCATGTAAGTGTAAGGACAATCTTGTGCTCCACCTTTGACCGCAACATAGCCTCGATGTCCAAACTGATAGATATTGTTTTCGACGCTCCAATGCTTCCGAGCTTCCCGCACTAAATCCGGTCGTAGTTCAGCGGTGATGATTTCATCGGGTCGGTGACTGCCCATCACGAGCGGCATCCCATCATAGTTCACGAACATTCCTTCACCCATCGAATCGAATGTACCATCACTGCCGCACATACACACAGAAGCGGTGTACATCAGATTGCAGAAGGCATTCGATTGATTCGTAATCTGCCAGGAATGCCGAATCGGAGCCGTATAGCCTGCGGTGCGAATCATGATTTCTGCCCCTTTGTAAGCACATTCCCGCGCCATCTCTGGGAACATCCCATCGTGGCAGATGATTAATGCGATCGTGCTTCCATTCGGACCTTCACAGACGGGAATTCCTAAGTTTCCAGGTTCCCAAGGCTCGACCGGAACCCACGGGTGAAGCTTGCGATAGTACAGTTTGAGTTCGCCTTTGTCATCGATAATGATGCCGCTGTTGTACGGATTGCCATGAGGGTTGTACTCCATGATCGAGAAACAGCCCCAGATGTGATTGTCTCGACAGGCTTTCTGAAACGCTTCTACTTCTTTGCCATCTAAACGGCACATGATGGCTGGATTGGTATCCATTGACAATCCATGTAGCGAATACTCTGGAAAGACGACCAGATCCATCGTGGGCATATTGCGCCGCGCTTTTCCGACCATCTGACAAATGCGATCGGTCTGCGCGGCAAGATCATCGGGGGTCACAACATTTGGAAGCTGTAACTGCACCAGTCCCAGAACAACACCGTTTGGCGTTTTGTTTAATCCACCTAGTCCACTCATGATCTGCCCTCAAGAATGCTTTGTGTCAGCTTTATCACACTTTTTCGAGGGCAATTCGTGTTTTAGGATACAGTCTTAATGCGGAACCGGAAAGAACAAAACAGGGTGCATACTGCGTCGTAATAGTTCTGCTGCAAAGCTTGGAACTGCACAAAAACCACGAGTGCCATTGTTCGATGAAATTGCGATCGCACTGACATCTTTCTCTTGAGCCGCTTGTAAAATTTGCACGATCGCATTCCCGTGGAGCAATTCGATTTCTGTCTTGATTCCTGCTGCTTGCAATTTCGCTTGAGTTGGCTTCAGGGTTTCGGAGACTAATCGTTCCTCTTCTGCTGGAGAGAGTTCATATCTTCCACTTTCATCTACGACGCGACAGAGATAGCAGAATTGCTCTGTCCCAGACTGTACAAGCTTTGCAATCTCAGAGACAGTATGTTTCGAGGCTTCACTGTCATCATACGGAACTAACAACCCGCGAAAGAGATGCTGACATCGCAAGTTTAGTTCTTCAACGGTGAGGGCTGAAATGAGTTGGGGGCGAACCGCCATTAAAGGAATCGTCGATCGCTGTGAGAGTTCTGCCGTAGTACTGCCGAATAGTTTCTCGGTCAGAAGGTTACGGCTTTCAGTGCCCATTAAAATGACATCGCAACTGTAGGTTTTGGCGATGCGAAGAATCGCATCGATCGCTTTTCCGGGTTGAATTTCGGTTTTAACTTCGATGCCGGGAGGGACATTTTTTAGAGCCGCAGCAAATTGTTTTTGGGCACGATCGACTTTTTCGGCATCGGGTTTTGGCACTCCGACTTCTTCGCCGTAGGGCACGACGTGAAGGAACACAATCTGTTTGATGCCACCTGCGGCAATCTGGGGGACGAAATCGACGAGTCGTTGCAGCCCGTCTGTGAAGTCAGTACAGATTAAGATTCGTTGAAACATAGGGATTTTAGAATACTCGGCTATTCTAACTGTGCAACATCCTGGATAATCGGACAAGTCGATCGCATCACAATTCAAGATTTGACACTAAAAAATGTGAATATAATCACTCCGAACATTTGCTTGGCGAATTCTATTCGCCGGACTGATTTGATTCACGCTCCCAACAGGTATTCGTTGTTAAAACAATTTCCTCAATGCCTCAAGATCCAAATAATCTTCTACAAAGCTCTTTTTCAATAGTTCCGGTGGAATAAACTCGTCGTATTTTTGCAGTTTCGGAATGTCGTCATCATTGATCAAATCTTCAGCACTCAATCGACGATCGACTAACGATCGCAGTTCATTTTCCAAGTTCTCAACCTTACATTTCCCAAGCCGCACCAGAATAAAATAGGGCGATCGAGCTTTGATACTCTTGAATCCCAAGGCATCCTTGGCATAAAACCGCAAAAATCGTTCTAGTGTGCGAAATGCGATCGTGCCTGTCCAAGGAAAGATACAGCAAAATTCCTCATCAAGCATCTGAATCGGATTGTTAATGATCGGTTGGGCTAATTCTCTCGCTTCTTGTAATCGTTGTTTTGCACCCGGTTGAAGATAGGAATATACAGTTGTTTCCTGCAAAACTTGTTTCATTCGCTGAAGCACTTTGGAATGAATTTCGCCCATTGTTCCGCGCCATGAACTTGATGTGACTGATTTTTTGCTCGGTTCAACGACGATCGCTTTTTTCTTTGAATTCACTTCGATCACTTCCCAAGTTTGACCTGCTAGTGAGAAACGATCGCCTTCCATCGGTGGAACGATAATGCTCCCGATCGCTTTTCCTTTGTGCTTGACTAAATACTCTTCGGTGTCTGGGAAAATTGCGTAGAACTTGAAGTTATTGATCAATCTCTCCGCTGCAATTCCAACAATTAAACCGCCTTCTGGAGTGCGTTCTAGATGATCAATGTCGATTAGATGTTTTAGAAATAATCGAAAATCGTCTTGTGAAATCGCTTTAAAAGGTGGAAGCTTGAGAACATTTTGTGCGATCGCGCTCGGTGACAATTCTCCTAAAGCTGCTAGAGTACTCATCGTCTGGTGATAAAGCAAACTAAACGGATAGCGCATCGTTTGAGCAGGCTCGATCCATTGCTCTTCTAAATAGAGTTGAATAATCGCGATCGACTGTAGTAATTGCCAAGGAATCTGTTCTGGAAGAATCTCTTCGCCTGTGGGCTTGTCTTCAGCGCAGATAAATCGCATTTCTGCGGTGTCGCCTCGTCGTCCCGATCGTCCTAATCGTTGCAGAAAGCTTGCTACCGATGACGGTGCTTCGAGTTGCAACACTCGATCGAGATGTCCCAAATCAATCCCCATTTCAAAAGTCACAGTTGCGGCTGTCACTGCCATCTTTTCAGGATCGCGCATTGCCTCTTCTGCCGTTTCTCTCAGCGCTGCGGAAATGCTGCCGTGATGCACGTGATAGATATCCGGTGCGCCTTTGGCTTGTGCAATCTCTCTCAAAGCCGCGATCGCTTCTTCGGTTGCCGTTCGTCCATTGGCAAAGATCAAACTCTTCCGCCCCTCAGTTTGCCGAAACAAATATAAATGATAAGGATTGAAAACCTTGTCGCGAGAATCCCCTTTTGCGCGAACCACCAAGCCCGGATCATAGAAATGTTCGATCGATAATTGAATGTTTCGCCCTGCCCCTGAAATTTTAGGGGTCATGACAGATCGAGAAGTGTCCGCCCGTAGCCATGATTCTGCTATAGAATAATCGCCTAGGGTCGCGGACAAGCCAATTCGCCGAGGTTCCTTCCCTGTCAGCTTTGCAAGCCTTGAGAGTTGACAGAGAATTTGACAGCCCCGATCGCTGCCAATAAACGCATGAACTTCATCAATGATCACAAAGCGCAAGTCCCCAAAGATACGATCGATTTCTGCACTCTTATTAATCAACAGACTTTCGAGCGATTCGGGCGTAATTTGCAGAATCCCTTGCGGGTCATTTAGGAGCTTTTTTTTACGACTTTGCGCGACATCTCCATGCCATGCCCAAACCGGGAAGTCCGCGAACTGTAAGAGATCTGTTAATCGATCGAACTGATCATTAATTAAGGCTTTAATCGGACTGATATAAATCGCACCGACACTTCGAGACGGATTCTCATGCAGTAAAGTCAACACTGGAAGAAATGCCGCTTCAGTCTTCCCGGATGCTGTCCCCGCTGCGATTAACAGATGATTCTCTGTCTCAAATAAAATTCGGCAGGCTTCCGCTTGAATCGGGCGTAAATCCTTCCATCCCTGTTTGTAAATATACTCCTGAATAAAGGGTGATAGTCGGTAATACGGATTCTGCATCTCTTCTTAATCCTCGTGTATCGCCTACTTTAATGCTGAAATTCGCGATCGACACACCAATCTTCAGCCTTGTATCCTCGAACTGTGCCAATCCATGATCTGTCTCTTAGTGAGTTGAGTGTTTCACCCTCACTTCTGTACGGTTTGCCTTGTCTAAAGCTTCTCTGTCACTTTCCAAAACCCGTAGAACTATAAACCGATTCGAGTTGTGAAATCTGGATGTGCCTCGCATTCCCGCTCTTGGGTCTCATCCTGCCATTCCTCCCTGGTTAGAGGAACGGCGCATTCTGCATTTCATCACTGATTGGGGACTACCAAAGAAGCTCGATCGATTAACAGGTGTGAATCATCATCGGTGCTGTCCGCACTCGTAAATTGCCCTTTACAAAATTTGGAGATGAACGTGAGCAAACTGAAACAGATTGCCATCATTGGCGTAGCAACAGTCCTCGCTGGCTCTGCTCTTCCTACGATCGCTCAGTCGATCAAGAAGCCGATGAAGGCGACTCCCACGGAGCCAACTGCTTCTCCAACGATGGCGACTCCAACTACTCCAGAGTTGTATCCCGTCTCCGCACCTGAAACTTCAACGACTCCGCTAAATTCGTCCACTCAACCTGCAAGCATAGGCTCGACTCCGATCGTTCCTGCTTCTCCGACGATGATGACGATTCCTACGAGTCCGACCTCACTGCCAACGATGAGCACGACTCCGGCGGGTTCGACTCCTACCACTTCCCCAACGGGTTCAACTCCTTCGATGCCGACGACTCCGACAGGCTCGACCCCCACAACCCCGATGAGTCCTGCTGAGTCGATCGCTCCAGCATCGAGTCCCGCTTCTTCGGATACGGTGAAGCCTGTTCCTACCGAGTCCACCACACCATCCAGTCCTACGAGTGTTCCGATCGCGCCATCCAGTCCCACGACTCCCGATAGCACGACCACTCCTTCCACCACGAGTCCTTCAACCTCGCCGACGAGTCCTACAGACTCAACCACGACTCCTTCAACCTCGCCAGCGAGTCCCACAGAGTCGCCGACGAGTCCTCTAAACTCACCGACGAGTCCTACAGACTCACCGACGAGTCCTACAGACTCAACCACGACTCCTTCAGCCTCACCAACGAGTCCTACAGAGTCGCCAACGACTCCTTCAACCTCGCCAACGAGTCCCACAGAGTCGCCGACGAGTCCTACAGAGTCGCCAACAAGTCCTTCAACCTTGCCAACGAGTCCTACAGACTCAACGACTCCAAACACAACGCCAACCGCTCCCACCACGGCTCCTGCTCCCACGACCCCGACCGAGCAATCGAGCACTCCCGGCTCTTCCCCCACGGCAACGACAAATGTACTAGCAGATGAAACGATCACAGGAATTCAGCAGGTCACACTGCCGATGACTGGAAATGCTCCTGCGAAATTCACTTTACCGATCGAGGTTGCGGTAGTCCAAGAACCGAGCATGACCAGCGACACGCCAATCACCGATAAGATGTCGAAAGACTTAACGGCTTGGGGTGCAGCGGTAAGTGCCTGTTTACAAGACCGCCCTGCATTCGTGCGTGTGGTGGAAGATCAGAAAGTGCCCTTCATGATCAACGGAACCGAGGGCAAGATTCGGCTGAACTCAAGTGGGAAACCTGTTTGCCCAGGCTGATCTGATTAATCCTATATCAGTCGTTCTCCGGGGCGACTCGAAAGCCTACACTGTGCCCCTTACGGGTTGGTGTAGGCGCTTTTTTTTGAGATGAAGACTTGCATTACACCGCTCTAAATCAAGCTTCGTTCATCTTGGAGGGGGTTTGAAAAGCGTCAGAAGTTTCTCGCTGCGTTCGATTTCGCCCCGGAATGAATTCGGGGCTATCGGGGGAAAGTCCTATGAACAGGACTGAGGACGTGAGCTTGAGGCTGTCAGTCCCCTTTAGTGGACTTCGTTCGGTTAGCCCCGAATTCATTCCGGGGCGGGTCAGCGCAAGGGACGACCCGCCTTCAAATACCCCCTCGGACTTTACACTCCTTAATTAAGAAATATTGAAAAGAAACGAGGAATCCCCCAACTTTCTGTAACTGAACGTAACAAAAACCGACGAGTTTCTTATCAAATTGTGTCAGATACCTGCCGAAATGCGCTTTATGTATACGTTTTCTGGTAAAAACACAAATGTAGATTAAATACATTTTGCGATCGTTAAGCCGAGACCACCGCTTTACAAAGCGTTACGATCCTCCGCTTGATTCGCTGGTTGTTTTAAGAAGAGAACACGCATAAAGGAGTCTGAGCGAATGTTCACTCACGTCAAGCCCACCGTTCGACACATTGTCCCTGAGAACTTGGCAGGACGGTCTTTATTAAAGGTGGTCTATGTCGTGTTGGAGCCACAATATCAAAGTGCGCTCTCCGCCGCCGTACGATCGATTAATGCCAACCATCCGAATGTGGCAGTCGAAATCAGTGGGTATCTCATTGAAGAACTCCGCAACCCGGAGAACTACGAAGCCTTCCAGAAAGATGTCTCTGAAGCCAATATTTTCATCGCTTCGCTGATTTTCTTGGAAGACCTAGCCGAGAAAGTGGTTGCCGCAGTTGAACCGCACCGCGATCGCTTAGATGCGGCAGTGGTGTTTCCCTCTATGCCTCAAGTAATGCGCCTGAACAAATTGGGCAGCTTCTCAATGGCACAGTTGGGACAGTCGAAAAGTGCGATCGCGCAGTTCATGAAGAAGCGCAAGGAGAATTCTGGCGCAGGCTTCCAAGACGCGATGCTCAAATTGCTGAACACGCTGCCGAAAGTCCTGAAGTATTTGCCGATGGACAAAGCGCAGGATGCCCGGAACTTTATGTTGAGCTTCCAGTACTGGCTGGGTGGCAATGCTGAGAACCTGGAAAACTTCCTGCTAATGTTGGCAGACAAGTATGTGTTCAAGGGCGATATCACTGGCGCAATTCAAGAGCCGCAGGTTTACCCAGATTTGGGAATTTGGCATCCGATGGCTCCGACCATGTTCGAGGATCTCAAGGAGTATCTGAACTGGTTTAGTTCGCGCAAAGATATCCCAGAAGATATGCGCGATCCGCTAGTTCCGACTGTGGGATTAGTGCTGCAAAGAACGCACTTAGTCACGGGCGATGATGCTCACTATGTGGCGATGGTGCAAGAGATCGAAGCGATGGGAGCGCGGGTTATTCCAGTGTTTGCAGGTGGCTTGGATTTCTCGAAACCTGTAGATGCGTTCTTCTATGATCCGGTTGCAACTACAACGCCGATCGTAGATGTCGTAGTTTCGCTCACCGGATTCGCACTCGTCGGTGGTCCGGCTCGTCAAGATCACCCGAAAGCGATCGAAGCGCTTCGCCGTTTGAATCGTCCGTATATGGTGGCATTGCCGCTGGTGTTCCAAACGACCGAAGAATGGCAAGATAGCGAACTCGGTTTGCACCCGATCCAAGTTGCGCTACAGATTGCACTGCCCGAATTAGATGGCGCGATCGAGCCAATCATTGTTTCGGGTCGAGATGGAGCAACCGGAAAAGCGATCGCGCTTCAAGATCGAGTCGAAGCGATCGCACAACGCGCTCTCAAGTGGACAAATCTGCGCCGTAAGCCGAAATTGCACAAACGAGTTGCAATCACTGTTTTCAGTTTCCCACCGGATAAAGGAAACGTTGGAACGGCAGCTTACTTAGATGTGTTCGGCTCCATTTACAAAGCAATGGAAGCTCTGAAACAGAATGGGTACGATGTTCAAGATTTACCCGAATCGGCTGAAGCATTGATGTTAGAAGTGCTACATGATGCACGCGCACAATACAACAGTCCAGAATTGAACATTGCTTACAAAATGTCTGTTCCAGAGTACGAAGAACTGACTCCGTATCATGAGCGCTTGATTCCGTCTTGGGGTCCGGCTCCGGGACATCTGAACACGGATGGACAGAATCTATTGGTGTACGGGAAGACCTTCGGAAATGTGTTTATCGGAGTTCAGCCGACTTTCGGATATGAAGGCGATCCGATGCGATTGTTGTTCTCTCGATCGGCAAGTCCACACCACGGTTTTGCAGCGTACTACACCTATCTGGAAAAAATCTGGAAAGCGGATGCAGTGTTGCACTTCGGAACTCATGGATCGCTCGAATTCATGCCGGGTAAACAGATCGGAATGTCCGAAGAATGCTTCCCTGATAGCTTGATCGGTACGATTCCCAACTTGTACTACTACGCAGCGAACAATCCATCTGAAGCTACGATCGCAAAACGCCGCTCTTACGCTGAAACAATCAGTTACCTAACTCCACCTGCTGAAAATGCTGGACTGTACAAAGGTCTAAAAGAACTCAGCGAATTAGTTGGCTCGTATCAAACGCTAAAAGATTCGGGTCGCGGTGTTCAAATCGTCGATACGATCATGGACAAAGCTCGGATTTGCAATCTTGACAAAGACATTGCATTCCCAGACAACTCCAGCGAACTCACTCAAGAAGAGCGAGACACGATCGTTGGAAAGGTCTACATCAAACTGATGGAGATCGAATCGCGATTGTTACCTTGCGGCTTGCACGTGATTGGTAAACCACCTTCGGCAGACGAAGCGATCGCAACTCTGGTGAATATTGCCAGCCTCGATCGACCCGAAGAAAGCATGATCAGCTTGCCTCGAATCATTGCGAATAGCCTGAACCGTGACATTGATGAAATTTTCCAGAACAGCGATCGAGGAATTCTCGACGATGTGCAACTGTTAAACGACATCAACCAAGCCACTCGATCGGCTGTTACCGCAATGGTGAAAGCGCAGATTGATCAAGACGGTCGCGTTTCTAAATCGTCGATGTTAAGCAATCTGTTTAACTTCGGTGGTAAGAAGGAGCCTTGGATTGTTGCATTAGAAGAAGCGGGCTATCCGAGTATTGATCAAGAAGCAATGAAACCGCTGGTCGAGTTCTTGCAGTTCTGCTTGAAGCAAGTTGTTGCAGATAACGAACTCGGTGCGCTATTGACTGCTTTAGAAGGCGAATACATTCTTCCAGGTCCAGGTGGCGATCCGATTCGGAACCCTGATGTCTTGCCCACAGGTAAGAACATTCACGCGCTCGATCCGCAATCGATTCCAACTGCTGCTGCGGTTAAATCTGCCAAGATTGTGGTCGATCGCTTAATTGCTCGCCAATGTGCCGAGAATGGTGGCGCTTATCCAGAAACGATCGCTTGTGTTCTCTGGGGAACCGACAACATCAAAACCTACGGTGAATCTCTCGCACAGATTCTCTGGATGGTCGGAGTTCGTCCAATGCCCGACTCGCTCGGACGCATTAACAAGCTCGAACTGATTCCGCTGGAAGAACTGGGCAGACCTCGGATCGATGTGGTTGTGAACTGTTCTGGAGTATTCCGCGATCTGTTTATCAATCAGATGGCATTACTCGATCGAGCCGTGAAAATGGCAGCCGAAGCCGAAGAACCCTTAGAAATGAACTTCGTTCGCAAACACGCGATGAAGCAAGCTGACGAACTTGGAATCAACCTCCGTCAAGCTGCAACTCGTGTCTTCTCGAATGCTTCGGGTTCATACTCCTCGAACATCAACTTAGCAGTCGAGAATGGAACGTGGGAAAACGAAGAGGAACTACAAAATATGTACCTCGCTCGTAAAGGGTTCGCGTTCTCCTCAGACAATCCTGGCATGATGGAACAAAACGAAGACCTCTTCCGCGCTTCGCTGAAGACGGCTGATATGACCTTCCAAAACCTCGATTCGTCCGAAATCTCGCTCACCGATGTTTCACACTACTACGATTCTGATCCAACCAAGATCGTGTCCCGCCTCCGCGACGATGGCAAAATGCCCGCTTCGTACATGGCAGATACGACCACGGCAAACGCTCAGATTCGTACTTTATCCGAAACTGTCCGACTTGATGCCCGTACCAAAATGCTCAACCCAAAATGGTACGAAGGCATGTTGAGCCACGGATACGAAGGAGTGCGCGAACTATCGAAACGATTGGTAAACACAATGGGCTGGTCAGCCACCGCGAACGCAGTCGATAACTGGGTTTATGAAGACACGAACACCACGTTCTTCAAAGATGAGGAAATGTGTAAGCGTCTGTTAGATCTGAATCCGAACTCGTTCCGTAAGATGGTTACGACCTTGCTCGAAGCCAATGGTCGCGGCTATTGGGAAACATCTGAAGAAAACCTCGATCGACTCCGCGAACTCTATCAAGAAGTCGAAGACCGCATCGAAGGCGTTGAATAATTTCAAGATTTAAACCAATTTAATCAGGGGGCATTTTGCCCTCTTTTTTTATTGCATTTGACGATATTTGATCCGGATGCTGCTCTCGTTGACAGAAGAGAACCAATGTAGAATTTCAAGATTTCTCATGGAAAATCTTTTTAATCTAAATCAGTCAGATAGCGTTAGCATGGTCAATCCGATGCTGCCGACAGGTGACAAGAACGCGAACACAGAGGTTCAGCGCTCAAAGGGTTCTTCGATCGCGGCAAGCGAAATGGATGAAGCGTTGGGCAAAGCTTTCAATGAACCCAAGCTTCGCGACTCCTCAATGAATAAAATTGAAGACAAAGTTGAGCGAGATTCGGGCAAGTCTCAGGGCAAAAACAGTTTGTCCAACTTCCTGGCTCAACGCGGGCAGCCCATTCAAGACACCGATACGATCACTCCACCTCAACTGTCTGATGCGGTTCGTAAGAGCAAAAGTTCTGAAGAAATCATCAAAACCCTGTTTCCTCGCGATGGCGCGATCGATGGAGATTTCCTCGACCCCAAAGGCGGAAATAACGTTGTTCTGGGATCTGACAAAAACGATTTCATCATTGGAAATGGCGGGGGAACGAATACGATCGTCAGCGGTGGCGGCGCGGTCGATCACATTGTTCTGGGCAAGGATACGACCAATGTTATCCTCGATTTCAATCCTAAAGCCGACATGCTCGTGCTGGATGACAACCTGAAGCTGGACGATATTCGATCGGTCGATGTAGGTGACAGCACACTGATTGTTGCTCGTAAATCTGGTCATATTCTTGCTGCACTCGCATCAACGCAAGGCAAAGAGCTATCTGCAAACATCAATTTCTCCGATGCAAGCGTTCTGGATGCAAAAGCGTTGGATCTGAGTCTGAAAGCCGTGGGGGATGATAAGTTCTTCGCGAATGTGCAGCAGGGCAGAACTCAACTGACGGGTACAGAGAAGCGAGATAAGCTGGTGGGAACGAACAAAAATGATGTGATTTTGAGCAGTTAGATTCTGTACCAAAATGCCTTCGATCGACTCCGCGAACTTTATCAAGAAGTCGAAGACCGCATCGAAGGTGTTGAGTAAGTTCGATTCTTAAATCAATTCAGTAAGGGGGCGAAAGTCCTCTTTTTTCGTTCTGCAATTCAGATTCTTAAATCAATTCAATGATCGAGTAATTCGCCTGCTTTTTTTGATATATCAGTACTAAACCTTAAATCAATTGAAGCTATGTTTGGTGAAGATGCGATTCGAGTTGTGATGCTTTGTCAGGAAGAGGCGGTTCGGCTAGGACAAACTCAAGAATTTGGAACCGCTTTTCTATTACTGGGGTTAATCGCAGAAGGTCAAGGAACTGCGGCACAAGTTCTACTGAAAATGGGTTTGGATCTCGAAACAGCGCGGCGCGAGGTTGAAGAAATCGTTGGACGCAGAGCACCAGAGTTTTACACTGTAAACATACCATTCAGCCGAAATGCTGCTGCCGTTTTAGAACAATCACTCGAAGAGGCGAAACGGCTTGGACATCCGACGATCAGAACTGAACATCTATTACTTGCGATCGCATCTTTAAAACAAGGAGTTGCTTATCAAGTATTGCAAAACTTACAAGTCGATACGGAGCAACTTCAAAGTGAGATTTTAGCTGCAATGAGCGAGGCTGAACTCTCAAAGTATGACTTTGTTCCCGCACCAACTCAGGACTTAAAAGACTTGGCGCAAGACCTCGATCGACTCATTGAGCAAATGTCCGAAACACTCACGATCGCAAAATCGAAAAGCGAGATCTTGAAGCGCAACATTCGGAGCCGAAGCCTATCTCATTCGGAAGCGATCGACAGCATCCCAAAACTTCCTAATTCACCAGAAGGCATTGCAACAAAAGAAAGCCTGACTGAGCTATGCACAATCATCGAAACAGAGGAGAATTTCACTGATGAAGACAAAGAAGAAATTCTAGCTCAAATTCAATTTCTTGCAAGCTTATGGATCGGCAGATCAAATGAGCGAGTTCAAAAGGCAAATCGTCGATCGTTGCGATCTTTGAAAGGCTTCATTGCAGATTTGCCCGATGATGCTCCTCAACTGCCAACGTATCAACGGCTTCTTGTTACAATCTCGAACCAATTTCATCTATAAAAGAGCGATCGCGACTCCAACTCCTGCTAACGCCATCTTTGGAGTTTTGATTTACGTAGATTGCTAGACAGAGAAAGCCGCATCTTCTAAGCGGTTCTCCGACGATCGCAACTCACCCATTCGGGTTAAAGTCTCTGCTAAAACTTAAGACACGATGGAATTTTTGGTAGAGTTCCTATAGCTTTCGAGATTACTGCCGCATGGACGAGACTGCCAATTCACCTCGTCCTGAACTGATGACACGCATTCGTGCTTTCAAAACGCAAGTTCAGGACTTTCAACAGACGATCGAACAATTACCCAACCCCATTCAACCGTCGATCGAGCGATCGTTATCCACGATTTTGACCCAGTTAGAAGCGGTTCTAAATCCTCAAGCAGCACCCTTATTTATTGCGACTCATGCGAGTGAGGAGCATTGGTCAGCCCTAAGCCATTGTTTGCCGTTTGGGATTTTTAGCTGTGATATGCAAGGACGATGTATCTATACGAACCCTCGGTGTGAGGAGATTTTAGGGCATCCGTTAGAAGAAAGTTTGGGCGATCGATGGACAAATTATGTTCATTCAGAAGATCGAGATCGAGTAGTTCCTGCTTGGATTGAAGATGCAACATCGGGTCGATCGCGTACCGATCAATTTCGGATCATCACTTCTGATGGAGAAATTCGCTGGCTTCATACTCGAACGGCTCCAATGTTTTCAGCGGCAGGAGAATTGATTGGACATACTGGAACGATCGAAGATATTACCAGTCAAAAATTTGCAGAAGACCAAATTAAATCTTCTTTGTTAGAGAAAGAAGCGCTACTTAAAGAAATTCACCATCGGGTCAAAAATAACCTGCAAATTATTTCGAGCTTGATCTATTTACAAGCGCAGCGAATTGATGATCCAAACGTGCGACAAATTTTCAAAGATAGTCAAAGTCGAATTAGTTCAATGGCATTAGTTCATGATAGTTTGTATCGCTCTCAAGACTTTGCACGAGTAAATTTATCCGAATATGTTCAAACTCTGACATCGAGCCTATTTCATACGTATCGCATTCAATCGGATACGGTTAATTTAGTGGTTCACGTTGATCCCGATGTGATTGTTAGTCTGGAGAAAGCGATTCCTTGTGGTTTGATTTTGAATGAACTGATGACAAATGCTTTGAAACATGGATTTATTGGCGAAGAAACAGGAGAAGTGACCGTAACGTTGCACAATCAATTTTCTCAAGTTTGTCTCATCGTAGAAAATGGTGGAAAGAACTTACCTGAAAGTTTCGAGCTACAAAAAATTCGATCAATGGGGTTACGTCTCGTTAATGCCTTAGTGGATCAACTGAATGGCAAAGTTACAGTCGAGAAAACGCAAAAAACACGCTTTAAAGTGATATTTGATTGCGCTTAAGTCTTTGCTTAAAAAATCTCAACATCCCGTACAATAATTGGGGTTGTTGAGTGACTGAACCATTGAGAACAGCAAAAATTCTCGTAGTGGAAGATGAAAGTGTGGTGGCATGGCACGTGCAAGAAGCCTTGCATACGCTTGGGCATGAAGTGATCGCGATCGCAACAAATGCTCGTCAAGCTATCCAAATCGCCACCCACCAGCGTCCCGATCTCGTCTTAATGGATATCTGTTTACAGGGGAAAAACGACGGCGTTTCTGCGGCAGAATATCTCTATTTGAAGCTAAATTTGCCTGTCGTTTATCTCACGGCTCACGCAGACGAATACACACTAAAACGAGCTACAGAAACGTCTCCATTCGGATACGTCGTTAAACCATTTCAGGAAGCCGTTTTACAATCCACCATTCAAGTCGCTCTCCGTCGTCATCAGATGGAAGTCGCAATCAAAGATACACAGCAATGGTACGCCACGACGTTGGTGAGTATTGGTGATGCCACGATCGCAACGGATGTCGATGGCTTTATTACGTTCATGAATCCGGCAGCCGAATTCTTCACAGGTTGGACACAAGAGCAAGCACTGGGAGAATTTGCGGGACGTGTGTTAGATCTGATTGATGAAGAAACGGGAGCCGCGATCGACAATCCAATTCTGGCAGCCTTATGTCAGGGTGATACAATTACCCTGCCTGATCGTGCAGTCTTGCGATCGCGAGATGGAACAGAACGACCTGTGGGCGATAGTGCTTCCCCGATTCGCAACCGAGACGGAGAGATTATTGGTGGCGTTATGGTGTTTCAGGATATGAGCGATCGCCGCCAGCGCGAATCGAGTTTGGATGCCCAAAAGCAAATCTTAGAAACGACGCAATCGCTGTTATGTGCCCAACTGAAAGAACGCACAGAGCAGCTTCAGTTTACGATCAGAGTGGATCGCTTACGGCAGCGAGTGTTCGATCGATGTAATGCCGATCAGAGCGAGTTCATGCCCTGGATGCTGCAAGAAATTGGGCACACGTTGAAACTCGATTACGGGTGGATTGCGCTGCATAATTCGGATTCGACGATTTCAACGATCGTCGCTGAGTTCAATTCACCGGACGGAGAACCGCGATCGAATCTTCGGCGCATTGTTGAAATCTCGAAATTCTCAGAGTTTTATCTGCGATTGTTCCAGCATCAGTGTTGGATTTGTCCGGATTCTGCAACTTTACCGCCGCTGTATCGGGCTGAATCGCAGGTGATTATCTGTCCGATTCAAGGTGAGTGTGGCACGATCGGGGAATTTGGATTGGTGTTACCAGATTATCCGCGCTGGAGTGGCTTTCAGGCGGACGCGATCGCGCAACTCGTTAGTCAAGCGATTCGGGCTTATCAATCGGCTCAACAACTCCAAAGTTTTCGTACCGAAATTGCAGAGTTACAGCATCTCAAAACGCTACAAAAGGATTTTATTGAAGCGCTGTCACACGAACTCCGAACGCCGCTGACGAACATGAGAATCGCGATCGAGTTGATGCAGCAAATTACCACTTCTCTCGATGATCCTGAAACTCCGAATCCTGAGATTCAACGGTTAGAGCGATACTCAGGGATTTTGCAGCAAGAATGGCGCGAAGAATTTAGCTTAGTGAATGATTTACTTGCATTTCAGAATGCGTCGAATGGATCAGAGGCAATGCCGCTGAGTGAAGTGAACATTCAGGATTGGTTAGCAGTTGCTGTTGAACGATTTTCTAATCAAATTGCGATCGTGACTCAGTTTGAGCGAACTTCCGAAGCGATTCCAAAATTGTTCGTGCATTTATCCACTTTGGATAAAACGATCGTTCAATTGCTAACGCATCTCAATCAAGCGAATCCAGGCTTACCGATTCAACTCCGAACATTCATTGATTCACAGAATTTCTGTATTTCTGCCTGCTGTGTGGCGAATGCGGAGGAAGTGTTACCGAGACGAAAACAGAACGTCTCGAATCTACGGTTAGCACTCTTGCGACGATATGCGATCGATTTGAATGCAACGGTGAGTGTGGAACAGCGATCGGGGACGACTGTTTTGACCTTGAGCTTGCCAATTAAGATGAGCTAGAACTCTTGTTTGTCCTATAGCAATCCTAAATCAGTTGTGAATTGCAGGATTGATCGTGCCCCCTAACCCCCAAGCTTGGGGGAACAAGACTCTTAGCCCCCAGAATTGGGGGTTTGGGGGCGTTCCCGAATCTCACAACTCAAACCGGATTGCTATATTGCGTCAACCAGTGGCGCTAAAGTCTCCATCCTTGTCGTTAGATTTCACAATCCAAAGCTGCTTAGTCAGCATAGTTGTCTTACTTTCCAAATGTATCCGGATTGCTGATCCGAGTTATAACGTTCGTAAGAAGTAGGGAGGAATGACGATGCAAGCGTCTGAACAAGTCCGTGAACATCTGAGTCCTGAAGTCGCTCAGGCGTTCGTGAATGGATTACCAGAAAAAATCAGACTTGGTTTGATGACTTATGCCGCTCAAGTGGGTTTTCCGATCGAAGCTGTGATCGAGATGGCGATTGCTGGATTCCTAGACGAAGATGCGGTGAATTTCCCAGGTTGTAATCCTGTCGGTGTTGATTTCGGCAGGAAGCCTAATGGAATGAGTGAAACTGCTTAATTAGCGTTGAATTAACGATCGTAGATATCACATTCATTTTTCGTATCTCACTCTAAATCGTCGCACTGTTCCAGGTTCAGCCAAATCCTCGAATTCCATTTCAGACAGTCCCGCCTGCTGAAAGCCGATTAGCTCTGCTTTTGTTAGTGGAAAAGGAACCGTTGTTAAATCTTGCTCTGGTTCACGACCCCGACAAATGACTAATAACTGTCCAGAAGATGCAACCAATTCGGCAATCTTAGGAATCGCTTTGGCTCGTAATTCAGGTGGCATCGCTTGAATTGTGTACGACTCTAGAACAAAGTCGAATGTCCCTTTCCAAGCCTCTGGAAGCGCGAATAAATCTGCAACCTGGTATGTTACTGGGGAATTCGGAAAGCGCCGATCGCACCAAGCGATCGCACTTTCTGAAATGTCAAACCCAGTCACGTTCAATCCGCGTTTTGCGAGTTCTTCAGCATCGTCACCTAAACCGCAACCAATAACGATCGCGGTTTTGCCTCGAATTAAATCGCGATCGAGCCAGTCTAATAGAAGTGCATTCGGAGTTAATCGCGCCCAAGGAACTGCATTCGGATCGCCGTTTGCAGTAGCATAGAGCGCTTCAAACCATCCCAACGGATCACCATTTTCGATGAATTCCGTTGAGAGTTGAACCGTTCGGGTGTAGGCATCCGTCATACTGAGACTTTCGCTTGTCTTGCCACAATTCCTCGATCGAAGACCAATCCATCTGTGCCAATGCCTTCGATTTGGAGTCGATCGGGATAAACCTCGATCGCGCTAAATCCAAAGCGGGACACAGAATATTCAGTGGTTTTAGAGCGACCGACGGGACGGAGACTTGCGCCGCCGATTCCGGTTACGAGATAGGTTGTTCCATCGATCGAGGTCGATCGCTCGTAATGATGTTCGTGTCCGTTGATATAAAGCTGGACTTGGTGCTGTTTGAACAAGGGTGCAAACTTGCGAATCATTTCAGCATCAGTTCCATAATGTCCAGACGAATAGATCGGATGATGCCCATAAACGATTTTCCAAGGAGCGGTACTGCGTCCTAATTCGGCATTGAGCCAAGCCATTTGGTCTTTCCAGTCCGCATTCCCATTCGTGTCTAATACAAAGAACTGAACATCTTTTTCGCGGTAAGTGTAATACCGTCCGTTCATGTTGAAATTCGCGTATCGAACTTGAGGATCGCCGTTCTCGGTACGAATATCGTGATTTCCAAGACAAGCACGGAACCGAACCTCTTGCTTCAACAGGGGAGCGTACGGCTCTTCAAAGGCAATCCCAACTCGTTCCATCTCGCCGCTGTTGTAGATATTATCTCCAGCGAGAGTGACGAGCGAGTATGGATTTTTTTTGTGATACCCTGCCATTGCGTTGGCGGACGCGAACTGATTGCGATCGCCTGCACCTGAATCTGCTACTGCCACAAATCGCAGCATCAATTCTTTGCCTGCGGTTTTGGGTGGCTCTGAAACGGTTTGCGGCATTCCAGACACTTGCTCTGGGGAACGACTCAAGGTTTTTCCGGCAGCGACAAGTCCTAGACCGCTTAATCCTCCTAACACCAAAAGGTCACGACGCTTTAAACTCATAGGGGTCAGTTCTTAAACAACAGTGCGATCGACAAATGGTAGATTGAAATTTCTACCGTTTTTCACTCTACTGGACTTAACCGGATTTCGTTTGTCGAGGAGGTCACATCAATGTCACAACCAGATGCTAAGTCACCGACAGAATCCGAGTCCAGTGTGACACAATCGCAAGCGACTGCGACAAAATTTCTCGCCAAGCTGAGAACGGGGACAATTGGCACATTACGATCGACCAGTCGCTTTCTAGAGAGTACTGCCAATCGGATTGAAGCCTCTGAGGAACCGAATCCGCTCTTGTTGAAAGTGACGACTGCGGGCACGATCGCGCTCGAACGAGTTGCGCCACTGTGGAACAGATTGTTGATGCTCATTCGCGATCGACTGCCTGTGAGCAGAAAATTAGGCGATCGGGCACTGAGTGGAATTGTGATTGGTACGATCGTGATTCTTTTCTCGTTTACGTCTTCGCTCTTTTCTTCAAAGCCTGTTCAAAAACCTGTTCAAGTGGTTGATCGTCGTCCTCCGATCACGATTCCAGATAAACCGACACAATTTCCGACGGATCTTGCTGCTCCCGAAGCTGCTCCTGAAATTGTTTCTGTGCCAGTCGAAGAACCAGTTGCAGAAATTCCAGTGGAAGAACCCGTCATAGAAGAACCCATTGCAGAAGTTCCGGTTGAAATCGAACCTTCGCCTGAACCTGTCGTTGAACCTTCTCCGGAGCCTGTCGTCGAACCTTTGCCTGAACCAGAATTGACACCAGAGCAGAAGCAGCTTGCGGAGATTCGATCTCAGGTGACAGAAATTAGCGATCGCTTCATTGGTGGATTGGTGACATCAGTTGAACCGCAAATCGATCGTGCTCGGTTGAATGTTCGAGTTTCAGAAGATTGGTATCGATTTAGTACAGAGCAGCAAGACCGATTCGTGAATCAACTTTGGGAGAAAGCGCAATCGATCGAGCTATCAAATCTTAAAATCACGGATGCTCAAGGAACATTACTCGCGCGTCCCCCGATCGTGGGTGAAACGATGGTAATTCTCAAGCGTAAGTCATAAGCTGAGAAAGATATTGGGCTGAGATTGATCATGGCTGAAACTACGACGCGCCAAGGAAAAACAACAGAACATACGCTGCAATTGGGAGGTCGAACGATTCCCTATACGGCTGCGGCAGAATGGCAAACATTGTTCGATCGAGAAAAGCCGATCGCAGAAATGTTTTATGTGTCTTATCTGGCAAAAAGTGATTCACCGAGACCTGTCACTTTTGTCTTTAATGGTGGACCTGGAGCTGCTTCTGCTTATTTACATTTAGGCGCATTAGGTCCAAAACGAATTTATTTTGATCCAAATGGGAACTTACCTAAGCCTCCTGTTCAATTAGTAGACAATGCTGAAAGTTGGTTGGGCTTTACTGACTTAGTGTTTATTGATCCGATCGGAACTGGTTTTAGTCGCAGCATTCCGAAAGAATCAGAGAAAGACAAAGAAAATCCTGCTGAAGAAGAAAAGTCGAAGGACAGCGAATTTTGGCAAGTCGATCGAGATCTAAAAGCGATCGGCGAATTTATTCAACGCTTCCTCTCACGACAAAACCGCTGGCTTTCTCCAGTTTTTATTGCAGGTGAAAGTTATGGAGGATTTCGAGTTGCAAAACTAGCTCAAAAACTCCAACAAGAATTTGGGATTGGACTGTCTGGAGCAATTATGATTTCTCCAGCTTTAGAGTTCAGTTTGCTTGATGAAAGTGACTACACGTTGACTTCCTGGGCAACATTAGTGCCATCCTTAGCTGTTTCCGCTGCACACCACGATCGAGCAAAATGGGCAGGCGCACCCGGAGATTTAGCAGCCCATCGAGCCGCAGCAGAACAATTTGCACGTCAGAAATTGATTCCAGCATTGGCGCTTGGGGATGCTTTGGATGCTGAAGAGCGGAAAGCGGTTTATCAGCAATTAGCAGCATTGATTGGGTTGCCAGAATCGATCGTAGAACGGCAGGGCGGACGAGTTGGATTAGAGATATTTTCGCGAGAATTGCTTAGAGATCAGCAAAAGATTGTCGGATTGTATGATGCTTCGATTACCGCGATCGACCCATTTCCCGATCGCACTTCATTTGAAGGCAGTGATCCAACATTAGACGGACTCGATCGATTGTTCACAGGTGGAATTAATAGTCACTTGCGCGATACGCTCGGAGTTGAAACGGATCTAACTTATCATTTGCTGAGTTTTGAGGTGTTCAAGGCTTGGAAATATGACCTTAAAGGCGATTTTAAGCAAGGCTTTGTCGGATCGATTGATGATTTGCGCGTGGGCATGACTTTGAATCCGTTTATGCAGGTTTATATCTGTCATGGCATCTTTGATTTGGTTACGCCTTATTTTGCGTCGAATCATTTGGCGGACTTGATGAAATTGCATTCCGATGTGCGATCGAACCTCACTTTGAAGCATTATCTCGGTGGACACATGTTCTACACTTGGGAGAAATCTCGACAAGAATGGTTTGCGAATATGACCGCGTTTTATCAGAAGGCAATGGGTTAGTTCTCATCCTCGATGTCTTCGATCGAGTCCACCTCTAAATCAATCTGATCAATCTGTTCCTCTAAATCGATCGAGCGATCCGATTCGCCAAAATTGTTTAGTCGGACTCGCTCGAATGCCGATCGCTGAAGTTGATTTAATCGAAAAATCTGGGCGTGAATGCCGTCTAATAGTTTGATTACGTCTGAACCTAAATTTACACCTCTGAGGTTTTGAATTTGAGTGAGATAACGATCGCCGTTTTCTATCGCTCGATCGCATTCCGCTTTCATCAGTTCAATTTGGCTTTGCACTTGAGTAATACAATCAAATCGAGCTTGTCTAGTCGGTGTTTCACAACTCTCACTCAACATCTCGATCGCATCTTTTACTCGTTCGGTGGCATCATCGAGATCCATTAATCGATCGTTTAAGTCACTCTGGAATGATTCTAGTAACTGCATGGATGACGGCATCTCATCAGGTAGCGGCGATAAGCTAAAATCGGCTCCTTGTTGCTGTAATTGTTCGCGTTGAGAACTGATTAAACCTTGGTTGCCACCGAATTTGGTGTTTTGCACGATCGTACTGTTCCAATTGACGCGCACCAAGGTAGATGCGACCAAATTCGCATTGTTCAGAATAGCTGAATCAAAGTCAGAATAGCTAAGATAAGTTCGATTCAACTGTGCTTCGTGTAAGATTGCTTTGTTGAAATAAGCTCTTAATACAGTTGCACCACTTAATCGAACATTCGTCATAATTGCACCTTCAAAAGATACACCGCTTAGATAAGCACGATTTAGTCGAGCATTAGATAGATCAGCTTCTCGAAAAGAACTATCACTAAGATTCGATCGAGTAAAAACGACATCTGTTAAGTTCGCATTGTGCAGAATTGTTCCAATTAATGTTGCACCTCGAATGATCGATCGACTTAAATTCGCTCCAGTCAGATTCGCCTGACTCAGATCTGCACCTCGTAACATTGCATCAGTCAGATCTGCCCCACAGAGCTTTGCTGCAATCAAACTCGATCGACTTAAATCCACTCCTGATAAGTTCGCTTTGTACAGATTTGCGTTCTCTAATCCTGCACCTTCGAGCTTTGCATTGTGCAGATTTGCTCGCTTGAAATCGACATAGCAAAGATCTGCATTTTCGAGGATCGTTTCGATTAAGCTCGATCGATTTAGCATTGCCCCACAGAGTTTTGCACGACGCAGATTTGCTCGATCGAGAATTGCATCTCTAAGATCGGCACACTTCAGATAAGCGCCTTGTAATGCGGCTCCAGTTAGATTAGCGCAACACAAACGAGCCTCCTTAAAATCTGCTCCCGCTAACATTGAAAAAGATAGATTTGTTCGATACAGGTATGCTTTTCGTAAATTCGCTTCAGACAATCGCGCATCCTGTAAATTAGCATCGGTTAAGTTTGCACCTTCGAGGAAAGCATTTTTTAGCATTGCACTTCTGAGATTAGCCGATTCTAGGTTCGCATTGCTCAAATTGGCGCGTTCGAGATTGGCATCAGTGAACTTCGATCGAGCTAAATTCGCGCCCTCTAGCTTGGCTCCTTTGAGATCTGCACCCATTAGCACCGCTTCACTCAGATTAGCAGTGAGAAAATTTGCACCGCGTAACCAAGCATCAATGAACTTCGCCTGATGTAAGATTGCGTCTCGAAATGCTGATCCGCCCAAGTCCGCTGAGATAAATTTGGTATGACTACAGTTCGTTTCTGAGAGATTGGCATAGCGGATTTGAGCATGAGAAAAATCTGCAAAACTACAATCCGCTTGCATTAATCGAGCATGACACAGGTTTGCTCTAAGAAACGTTGCTGTTCTTAAGTTTGCACCGCTTAATTCGGCTCCGGTGAGATTGGTGTCGGTGAAGTTAGCTCCGGTGAGATCGCAGTCTTGGAAGCTCGATCGACTTAAATCGAGTCCGCTGAAATCTCGCCCTCGAAAGCTGCGTCCTGCATAATCGCCCCCTGCTTGGCACATGAATCGATCTCCAGTGATAGAACTCCTGTTGATTCAATAGATCTGAAGCACCGGAACAGATGCGGAAATTACGCAAGCAGATCCGCTTTTTATTCTACGAGGAATTTGTCAAGAATGGGCAAGATGCCAGGTTTGTAACGCGATTCGATGCACTTCTCGCCAAGGTAAATCTACCTTTCGGGCGATGCGAACACAGTCCTCATACTCTGGCTGCACATTGACGATCGAGCCATTTCGAGATGCAATTTTTACCTGAATGGCTCCATACTCGGTGTTGACCTGTTCAAATCTTCGATCGAGTATTGTTCGCTGCTGTGTTGTTCTCCGAATTCCCAAAGTCGTTGTTTCTCGAAATAGAATCGTTTCGCATTCATCTACTTTTTCTGATGAGCAAATCACTGTTAATAGAATTCCAGGGCGCGACTTTTTCATGCCGATCGCTTGAGTAAACACATCCAACGCACCCGCTTCTAGTAACGTATCAAATAGATATCCGATCGCTTGCGGACTAAGATCATCAATCTGAGTTTCGAGAACTGTCACCGTTTCAGGCGTTGAGCTTTGATGTGATTGTTCTTCTGTTGTTCCAATCCAAATCCGAATCATGTTTGGAATCGGTAAATCAATTGTTCCTGCTCCTAAACCAACTTTCTGTAAGGTCATCTTCGGAGGAGCGCTGAAAGACTTAGCTAATGTTGTTACGATCGCGGCTCCAGTCGGTGTGACCAATTCTTTCTCAATGCCATTGCTATAAATCGGAACTTGCCGCAGTTCAAACAGTTTTAACACCGCTGGAACGGGAACAGGTAATCGTCCATGTGCAGCCCAAACTGTACCGCCTCCGGTCGGGAGTGGAGAGCAAATAATACGATCGACATTCAGCCAGTCAAAGCCAAGACAAGTTCCGACAATATCGACAATGGCATCGATCGCGCCCACTTCATGAAAATGAACTGCTTCTGGGGCAATTCCGTGAACGGCTCCTTCAGCGATCGCTAATTGTCGAAAGACTGCCAAACTCCAAGCCTCCGCCCGTGGTGGCAATTTCGCACCATAAATCATCTCCTCGATCTCAGGCAGGTGACGCAGCTTATCATGATGATGGTGATGTTCATGATCATGCGAATGTTTATGATCATGATGATGCTCGTGATCAGGATCGTGATTATGATGATCATGAGAATGTTTATGCTTATGAGAATGCTTTGTATCTGACTGTAACTTCACCTGAATCTTTGTTGCGCGTTGTCCATTTCGTTGAACCGATTCCGCAGACAATTCGTATTCTTCAGAAATTCCTAATCGATCCAAGCACTCTGTTAGATACGCTAGAGGAACACCCAAATCCACCAGCGCTCCCAAACACATATCGCCAGCAATCCCCGTAGGGCAATCCAGGTAAGCAATCTTGCTCATCACACTTCCAAAAGGGTAAATACTTCTCCACAATACACCCGCGTCTAGTTATGGCAACCCTCTATAAAATTCATCCAGACAATCCTCAATCCCGTAGCATCGATCAAGTTGTGTCAGAACTCCGCAACGGTGCTGTGATGCTTTATCCCACCGATACGGTTTATGCGATCGGCTGCGATCTCAATTCCAAATCAGGAGTTCAGCGCGTTCGACAGCTTAAACAACTCGCAAATGATAAGCCACTCACGTTTTTGTGTCCGTCGCTCTCGGACATTTCTCAATATGCGATCGTGACCGATCAGGCGTACCGGATGATGCGAAGTCTCGTTCCTGGTCCTTACACCTTTCTGCTACCTACTACCAAACTTGTCCCAAAATTAGTGATGAGTCCGAAGCGGAAAACGACCGGAATTCGAGTTCCCGATCATCCGGTGTGTCAGGCATTGTTAAAAGCTTTAGGAAACCCGATCATTTCGACCTCTGCTCATGTTCCAGTGGAAGATGAAACTATCCCGCTGAAAGTTCGTGATCCAGAGAATCTATCGCTGCCCGAACTGTTTGATAGCATGGATCGATTAGTTGATCTGATTGTAGATACTGGACAAGAGCCATCTCAGGCAGTTTCGACGATTTTGGACTTTACCACAGACGAACCCTCGATCGTGCGAAAAGGGCTAGGATGGGAAACCGCCGCAGAATGGACTTGATACTCTCACACATACTATGCTGCAACTCTTTTTCGCGATTCTCATTGTGCTTTCTGGATCTGCTCTGTGTTCGAGCGTTGAGATTGCAATTCTCTCAGTTTCGATCCTCAAAGTAAAACAGTTAGATCAATCACGTCCGGCGGTTGCAGCCTTACTCACCATTCGGAAGCGCATTAATCGACCGATCACCGCACTTGTGATTCTCAATAATCTTTTCAACATTGTGGGATCGATCGCGATCGCTGAAATTGCTAACCGAGTTCTTGGGGATGCACTCCTTGGCATCTTCTCTGGGGTATTAACGTTTCTGATCATCATCTTTGGTGAAATCATCCCAAAAACGCTAGGAGAACAATACAGCTTACAACTTGCGCTTTTAGCAGCGATTCCGCTCAAGTTTTTTGCGATCGTCATGACTCCGATCATCTGGCTGATGGAAAAAGTGACAGCCCCTATCACTAAAAATGCAGCCTCATCTCGAATTAGTCGATCAGAGATTGAACTCATGGCAACGATGGGACACGAAGAAGGCGTAATTGATGATCAAGAAGCTGATCTCATTCGGCGATTGTTTCGGTTTAGTGATGCGATCGCAGCCGATTTGATGACTCCTCGACTGGCATTGACCTATCTCTACCAAGATTCCACGCTCAAACAAGTTCAAACTCAGATTATCGAATCGCAACATAGTCGAATTGTGGTTGCGGATGAATCAATTGATCAAGCAGTGGGTGTTGTTCTCAAAGCTCAACTCTTATCAGCACTTGTGAATGGAGAGGGAGAACGCACGATCGCAAGTTTGACCCGCACCGTTCAGTTTGTGCCAGAGACTATGCGAGCCGATAGTTTACTCACGTTGTTTCAGAAATCGCACGAACATTTAGCGATTGTTGTAAATGAATACGGTGTAACGGCTGGAGTGATTACGCTAGAAGATGTTTTAGAGCTGCTGACGGGTGAGATTGTAGATGAGACTGATAAAACGGCTGACCTCAGAGCAACCGCTCGAAAAATTGCTAGAAAGTTGTTTGATTTGAGTTCGTCGTAATTCGCTAGGATTGCGATCGCACTCTTTCAATACAACACATGGATACTTACTACAATCCCGACCATTTACCGAATTTTGGCAAAATCAGCGAGGGGAATCCCGAACTCGCTGAAAAGTTCTTTGCTTACTATGGGGCTGTGTTTGAAGAGGGAGCTTTATCGAAACGAGAAAAGGCTCTGATTGCGATCGCGGTTGCTCACACGGTTCAATGTCCCTATTGCATTGATGCGTATACGAAAGAATGTTTACAACAAGGGGCAGATCTTGAGCAAATGACTGAAGCGGTTCATGTTGCGACAGCGATTCGAGGTGGATCATCTTTGATCCACGGCTTGCAAATGTTAGATCAGGTGAATAAGTTAGCAATGTAAATGAAAGCCCCCAGTTCCGAAAATTGAAACTGAGGGCTAATACTGTTTAAGAGGATGTTTGAGAAGTATAAAAAGCGGCTTTGCTGCGTTGCCAGTCCGCCCGGAAATAAATCTCCGGGCTAATGGAGGAAACCCCGCTGAAGCGGACTAAGAGAAGTAATACGGAGTTCTTAGCCCAGTTTAGTGGGCTTCCCACAATTAGCCCGGAGATTTATTTCCGGGTGGGTGAATGCGATGAACGACTACCTTTAAAGCACCCTCTAAGGTTTCAGCACAACCTTAATACAGTTATCTCGCTTATGCTTGAACATTTCATAACCTTGTGGAGCCTGATCCAAAGGTAAGGTATGAGTAATCACAAATGATGGATCAATCTCGCCTCTCTGAATATGTTCGATCAACGGTTTGAGATAACGATGAATGTGGGTTTGTCCCATCTTGAAGGTTAATCCCTTGTTGAATGCGGCTCCCATCGGAATTTTATCGAGGAAACCCCCATACACACCTGGAACCGAAACCGTCCCACCTTTGCTACAAGCCACGATCGCTTGTCTTAAAGCGATCGGTCGATCGGTTTCCAATCGAACCGCTTGCTTCGCTTTATCTACCCAGTAGTCGATGCTCGTTCCATGCGATTCTAAGCCCACCGCATCGATCACCGAATCCGGTCCGCGTCCGCCCGTCATTTCCTTCAGCGCATCCCCAACATCGAGTTCCTCATAGTTCAGCACTTCTGCGCCGATACTCTTCGCCATCTCTAAGCGTTCAGGAACTCGATCGATAGCAATCACCCGATCTGCACCGAGCAGAAAGGCACTCTTAATCGCAAACTGTCCAACAGGTCCACAACCCCAAACCGCAATCACGTGTCCCGGTTTGATGTCGCAATGTTCTGCTGCCATGTACCCCGTCGGGAAAATGTCAGTCAAGAACAAAACCTGCTCATCGGTTAGCTCAGGCGGAACTTTGAACAATCCGGTATCAGCAAACGGCACACGAGCATATTCAGCTTGTCCGCCTGCATATCCACCAAAGAAATGTGAATAACCAAACAATCCAGCCGGAGAAGTTCCGTACAACGGTTCAATCATCCAGGCGTTTGGATTGGAGTTATCACACAGCGACCAAAGATCTTTTTGGCAAAAATAGCAGTTCCCACAGGAAATCGTGAACGGAACGACTACTCGATCGCCAATTTTGAGATTCTTTACCGCAGGTCCAAGCTCGACAATCTCGCCCATGAATTCATGTCCAAGAATGTCACCAGACTGCACCGTTGGAATGAACCCATCATAGAGGTGAAGATCAGAACCGCAGATTGCAGTCGATGTAATTTTGACGATCGCATCTCTTGGATTCAAAATCTTCGGATCAGGAACAGTGTCTACTCGAACATCAAGCGCATTATGCCAACAGAGAGCTTTCATTATTTTTCCTCTTCAAATACTCTGGTCTGGCGGTTGCGCTGATAGTATCCAGGTTCTTCTTTGACTAAGATCTTTCCGTTCGGCTCAATCGTTTCTTGGCGCTTACCGAGAAACTCTTTGGTCGAAGGTGCAAGCGGTTCATCTAAGTTCAGCTTTTCTTTGACGTTTTCAGCAATGCCTTTCAAGCTTTCTTTGGCTTCTTCGATCGTGTTGCCTTTTGCATCGATCGCGGGTCGATTTTTGCGAACTTCTTTAGCCGTGTTTAGAGTTTCATGATTCCGCAGCTTTGCCGAAGAATCGGCTTCTCTGAGTTTTTGTCCTGCTTCTTGAAGGCTACCCGCATCGCGCATGATGTTTTGAGCTTCATCGGGAGCGATCGCAGCATTCGCGGAAACAGTGGCGGTAAACAATAGCGTCAGGAATAGCACAACACTCAGAACGAGGGTTGAGAAAATCTTGCGTAAGTCTTTCATAGTTAAGGTCTCAGTAGAACTTTGATGCACTTATCGGTTTTGTGCTTGAACATTTCGTAAGCTTGTTTCGCCTCAGTCAGCGGCATGTGGTGAGAGAACGTAAACGCCGGATCAATGTCACCTTTAAGCACGTGATCAATCAGTTTCGGCATATAGCGCTGTCCGTGCATTTGTCCCATTTTGAAGGTAAGACCTTTGTTAAATGCAGCACCCATCGGCAATTTATCAATAAAGCCGCTATACACGCCCATTACTGAAATCACGCCACCTTTACGACAAGCAACAATCATTTGGCGCAAAATATGAGGTCGATCGGTTTCGAGTCGAACGCTCTGTTTTACTTCGTCGTACAGTCCCATCAATCCGGTTCCATGCGCTTCCAATCCAACCGCATCAATGCAGGCATCGGGTCCGCGTCCACCCGTCATTTCTTTGAGAGCGTCCCCAGCATCAACTTCCTCATAGTTAATGATTTCTGCACCGCATTGCACTTTCGCCATTGCTAACCGTTCAGGAAAACGATCGATCGCAATCACTTTCTCTGCACCCAATAGATAAGCACTCCGAATTGCAAACAATCCAACCGGACCACAACCCCAAACCGCGATCACATCTCCGGGCTTGATATCACACATATCCGCGCCCATGTATCCAGTCGGGAAAGCATCCGAAATCGGTAAGGCTTGCTCGTCGGTCATGCCATCAGGAATTTTCACACAGCCATGATCGGCAAAGGGAATCCGAACATAATCTGCTTGTGCGCCTGCATATCCACCGAATAGATGCGAGTAGCCAAAAATTCCACCTGTGCTATATCCGAATAGCGGCTCTTGGAGTGCGCCCCCTGGATTTGAGTTATCACAGAGTGACCATTGTTGGTGAGAACAGTAGTGACATTGACCACAACCGATAATTGAAGAAACGACGACTCGATCGCCTTTTTTCAGTTTTCTAACTCCGCTCCCAATCTCAACAATTTCCCCCATAAATTCATGCCCGATAATGTCTCCGGGCTGCATTGAGGGAATGTAACCATCATAGATATGCAGGTCAGAACCGCAAATCGTAGTGGCTGTAACTTTGAGAATGGCATCTCTGGGATTGAGGATGCTTGGATCAGGAACATTATCGACGCGGACATCATTCGCGCCATGCCAGCAAACAGCTTTCATTGTGAGTTACTTGGATAAATGAACAGAGAGACAGAGATTTGAGCAAATTGCGGCTTGTTTTTGCAGGAACCAGAGAGCATTTCAGAAACACTCGCTTCGTTCAATCCCGCCCCGGAATAGAATTCGGGGCTAGTTGTGCGAAGTCCGTTGAAACGGACTGAAAATCTTCGATTTGGCTCTCAGTCCTCTTTAGTGGACTTCGTTTTGTTAGCCCCGAATTCCATTCCGGGGCGGGTCAGCAACGCAGTGCAATATTTCTAAAACACACTACCCATGACAGCGAGGTTGACCTTCAGTAGTGGCAATCTCACCCGCTTCCATCAATTGCTTAAAGCGACGGAGTTCATCACCAACTTGCTGTTCTGGCTCTTCCCCAAACAGTTTTGCTAAAGCTGCCGTCAATCGACCGCCCACAATCTCGTATTCCATCACGACTTTCACTTCAGTTCCTCGATCTCCTGGTGCTGGAGTAAATCGCACAAATCCCGAATTATCGACATCTGCATTTTCCAGCGATGCCCAAGCGATCAATCGATTTGGCTCATCTTTGATTACTTCTGCATCCCATTCGACTTCCTGACCGAGAGGCGCATTCGCCACCCAATGCGATCGCTTTCCGCCTTCGCTCACTGTGATGGATTTCACGTGCTTCATAAAGGTCGGCAGATTCTCGAAGTTATGCCAATAGTTGTACAGTTCTTCAGGAGATTTATTAATCGTGACGGTCTTCTCAACTTTCATCGCTTTGTTGAGTCCGACAGCATCAGTGACCTTCTCGGTTAGGCTTTTTTCAGCAGTTGCACCATGATAAGCAAGACCACCCCCCGCGATCGCAGTGAGAACTCCTCTGAGCGATCGTTGTTGTAGACCCATTAGCACCATTGCACTACCCCCGACGATCGATGCCCATTTTTCGGTATCGGTCATCGGTTGCTGTTCAGAAGAGTTAATTGTTTTGTTCGATTCAGTTTCCATAGTGACTCACAGTAAATTGAAACAGAGAAGTCGAAAATCTTTGAGACCTTCGACTTCTGGAGAACTATGCGCCCGTGACCGCAGGACGGCTCGTGGGTTTGGGAGATTGGGGAGTACGATCGCCCAATCGATCTTTGTAGAGATTTGCAATTCGCTGCTCGTCTCTTGCCAAAGTCACTTCCATTCGATCGAGAATTTCAACCGTTGCAGGATCAGTCAGCATATTGCGGAGATTGTAAGTATCAACCACACCCGTTTGCAGGTCGCCTAATGCCCGTCGCAAGATCTCAACATCGGTTTGATCGTTCTGGAAGAAGGATTTAATGCTGGCGTAGATATTGCTAACAGCGGCAGGCAGCGAAGGTCTTTCGTTGAACACAGCCAGCCGCGCTTCTAACTGTTGGACGTGCTGATTTTTGTGCTGCAAAATCTCCTGGAACAGTTCTTTCATTGCATCATCGGTGGCATTGTCGTAGTAATGCTGGAAGGTTTCCAGGCTATACCGCTCACCTTGGAGGGCAGTATTCAAAGCGCTGATGATTTCACTTCTGCTAGAACCACCCCACTCCTCACCAAGCTTCCACCAGCCTGCATCGAGATCGCTGATCAAAGGCAAAGTTGTATCTGGAATGCTGAGATCTAACTGTTGCAGAATCGCAGTCACAAAGATCGGCAAATCTCCCGGACGACGAGAGGTGATCAAGTTATCATCAATCACCAAAGGTTCATCAACAAACTCTGCTCCTGCATTCTGCATATCTTTGCGAATTGCCCGGAATCCGGTTGCCCGAACCCCATCTAACAGATCGCCTTCGATCAGAACTTGCGGACCATGACAAACAGAAGCAACAATCACACCGTTTTCTAGTGCATCCTCTACGAACTGCACTGTTTTCAGGTTGGTTCGCATCTGATCAGGTGCATGACCGCCTGGAATAATCACCGCATCGAAATCTGTTGCGATCGATTCGGTCGTCGTAGCATCCGCATTGATATTGAGCTTACCTTGCTTACCTTTGTATTCTTCATTCACACGAGAGCCGAGAACTACCACTTCGGCCCCAGCTTTTTTCAGCGCATTGTAGGGAAGCTGAAATTCCGCATCTTCAACGCCCTGCTCGATTAAAATAGCAACCTTTTTGGGCTGCGTGTCCATCACCATTTGCTGCGTCTCCCTTGTGTCTAGACTGGTCTTCGATCGCGTTCGGCTTTTTACACACTAAGAAGAAAAGCTCGATCGCTCCTCATTCGGATGACAGAAGCAAATCTCCTTCTCTAGACGGATCAAGGAACTTTCTATGTGAAGAGTTTGCTTTGATTGCAATTCGTTAACTTACAAATGTGCGATGCCTTAGAGCGGGAGAACACGATGACATACAGCAAAAATCCAGGATACCAAGATATCTCTGACGAAGCGGATCTAGAGGCATCGTTGCATAATTTGGGCGGCGATGTTGAAGACCTTGAAGACGAAGATCTCGAAGAACAGGACTACGGCGATGTTCCGCAAGAGTATACCGAGTCGTATGGAACGGGTGTGATGGAGATGCCTGGATATACGATCGGCGGTCGAACCATGCACGATCGAGAAAGTGAACTGCATGAAGCGTCCGCAGTATTAACGGGTGGCGATATTGATGCGAACTATGAGCAAGCCAATGCGGTCGGGGATGAGTCGGTTGGCGGCACAGTTTCGACTCCAGATATGGACATTGTGGATGATTTGGGTCGGGCAGTGGGCTTAGAAATGAGCGACTACAACTATCTGCACACGAATGAGATTTTAGAAGGACGCGACGAACGGAGATGGGAGCTTGAGCCTTCCTCCTCTGAAGATTACCAAGACCGTAGAAACGAAGAAGATTACTAACTTTAGAACAATGAACTTAAAACCGATTAGTGAGCAAGTCGTCGCAGTTGTCGGCGCATCGAGTGGGATTGGACGGGACACGGCTCTAAAGTTTGCGGAACGGGGTGCGAAAGTGGTAGTCGCTGCCCGGAGCCAAAAAGGATTAGCGACACTGGTTGAAGAGATTCATCAACTGGGCGGAGAAGCGATCGCAGTCATCGCGGATGTGGCAGATTTTAATCAGGTTAAAGAGATCGGAGATAAAACGATCAACCGTTTTGGCAGACTCGATACTTGGGTTCATGTTGCTGCAACTGGAATGTTTTCGACCTTCGATCGCATTACGCCCGAAGAGTTCAAGCGCGTGATCGATGTGAATTTAATGGGTCAAGTCTATGGTGCTATGGTCGCTTTACCGTTGCTAAAACAAGAAGGGCGCGGTTCGTTCGTCAGTATTACCTCAGTAGAAGCTCGTCGATCGCTGCCTTATCAAAGTCCCTACTCTGCTTCTAAGCATGGCGCAATGGGGATGATCGATGCACTACGATTGGAATTGAAGCATCAAGGCTATCCGATCAATGTGGCAAACATTCTGCCGGGAGTGATCAATACTCCGTTCTATAACAAAGGTAAAACGAAGCTTGGTGTTAAGCCAATGGCTCCCCCTCCGTTTTACAATGCCAGCTTAGTTACGGATGCAATCTTGTACGCGGCTGAACATGAAGTGCGTGACTATGTAGTAAGCGATGTGGGTAAGATTCTGGATGTCGTTCAGCGAATTTCACCAGGATTAGTCGATTTAGGCTTGTTAGCTTTTGCGTTCCCGCTACAGCGCACCGATGTTGAGAAAGGCGAAGACGATCCGAACAATCTGTTTGAGCCGATCGAGGAACCAGGATACGATCGCATTGATGGCGATTACAAGAAATTTGAAATTCCGAGCTTCCTTGATCACATTGATAAGACTCCTGCTTTCTCGATCGGAGTACTCGCGGCTGCGGTTTTAGGTGGACTTGCGTTGCTGGGTGGATTTAGCGATCGGAGTTAAGTGTTCCAAAGTTCATAAGCTGTTCAACCTCTCTAAATGTGGGGCGAGTTTTAACTTGCTCTGCATTTTTCTTTTAGAAGCATGTTTGAAAACCATAAAAAGCTCCCCCGCTCCGTTCCATCTCGCCCCGGATTGAAATCGGGGCTAACAGAACGAAGTCCACTGAAGGGGACTGACAGCCAGCTTAGGTAAGATTTTCAGTCCTTTTTAAAGGACTTCGCACTGTTAGCCCCGATTTCAATCCGGGGCGGGTCATGCAATAAACGATACTTTTCAAACACCTCTAGGTTATGCCAAGAAAAAAGACAGTTTCAATTCAGCAACTTGCTCAAGATTATTTAGGCTACGACGATCTTCGACCCGGACAAGAAGCCGCGATCGCATCCGTTCTCGAACATCGTGACACGCTCGCTGTAATGCCCACCGGATCGGGCAAATCCGCAATTTATCAACTGACAGCGGCAAGAATTCCAGGAGCCACGATCGTAGTCTCTCCACTGTTAGCGCTTCAGAAAGATCAAGTGGAATCGATCGCAGTTGAAGTTGGAAATGCAGCAGTTGTTAATTCAACGATTTGTGCTGCCGATCGAGCAAATATCTTTGAACAATGGCGCAATGGAAAAATTGAATTTCTCTTTCTTGCACCGGAGCAATTTAACAATGCAGATACGATCGAGCATTTACAATTTGCTTCTCCGTCACTGTTTGTCATTGATGAAGCACATTGCATTAGTGAATGGGGTCATAGTTTTCGCCCGGACTATCTGCGGTTAGGAACCGTGATCGAAGCTTTAGGGCATCCGACTACGTTAGCTTTAACTGCAACTGCATCCCCTCCAGTCCGCGAAGAGATCATTCAGCGATTGGGAATGAACAATCCTCGGATCATTGTTCGGGGTTTCGATCGACCGAATCTTCGTCTAGCAGTCGAGAACTATGATGATGAAGCGGAAAAGCGCGAAATTTTCATTAAACGAATTCAGCAATTAACAAAGCCAGGAATCGTGTATGTTGCCACTCGCAAAGTTACGGAATCTTTGGCGGAATCACTGAATGAAGCCGGAATTAAAGCAATTCCATATCATGCGGGACTCAAGAACAAAGAACGCGAACAAGCTCAAAATGCTTTTATGTCTGATGAAGCAGAAGTGATTGTGGCAACCACCGCGTTTGGAATGGGTGTGGATAAACCCAATGTTCGATTTGTGTTGCACTACAACATTAGTGACTCGATCGATAGTTACTACCAAGAGATCGGACGCGCCGGACGCGATGGCGATCCTGCAAATATTATCTTGTTCTACACACCCGACGATTTGAACTTACGCAAGTTCTTCTCCGGTGGCAGCAAGCTAGAGAAAGAGAAAGTTATTCAACTCGCTGAACTGGTTCAACAACAATCCGAGCCGATTCGCCCGAAAACATTAAAATCGCTGATTGACTTATCAGGAACGAAAATAAAGACAACCTTAAGCCATTTAGAACTTTTAGGAATCGTTGAAGCATTGCCAACTGGAGAAGTGACCGCAAAATCTGATCCTCCTGATTTAGATCAAGCTGCTGAGGAAGTCTTACACGCTCAGGAACGGAAAATCAAAGTCGAGCGATCGCGCTTAGAGATGATGCGAAATTATGCTGAAATTCTCGATTGTCGCCGCAACTACCTATCGAATTATTTTGGCGATCCCCGTGAAGAATTGTGTGGAAATTGTGACAACTGCGCCTGTGGAGCCGCCGACCAGCAATCGACCGCTCGAAAACCGTATCAACTCAACAGCCGCATCGCTCACAAGTCTTGGGGAGAAGGCACTGTGATGCGCTACGAGAGCGATAAAATCGTCATTCTTTTCGATGAAGTTGGATACAAAACGATCAGCCTGGAAGCCGCATTATTACGGGGATTGCTCCAACGAGTCAATGCTTAATCTCCCCCCACTCCCCACTCCCCACTTTCTCCCCTCAGCCAGAGTCTTAATGGAATCTTCCACGCTACCTTAAAGCGATCGAGCTACCTTGAAGAAAACGATCGCGTTCTTGCCGTTACAGAGTTAGCAGAGAAATTTTATGGCACAAAGTTTTGGTGTAATTGGTCTTGCCGTGATGGGTGAAAACCTGGCACTCAACGTCGAGCGAAATGGCTTCCCGGTCGCAGTCTACAATCGGAGCCGCGAAAAGACCGATGCCTTCATGGAAAATCGGGCAGGCGGAAAAAACGTCAAAGCCGCTTATACGATCGAGGAATTCGTTGCTTCCCTCGAACGCCCCCGCAAGATCTTGATTATGGTGAAAGCGGGAGCGCCCGTGGATGCCATGATCGAACAATTGAAGCCGCTACTTGATGAGGGTGACATCCTGATTGATGGCGGTAATTCTTTATTTAGCGATACTGCCCGCCGCGCCCGTGACCTCGAAGCCGCAAAATTCACCTTTATCGGAATGGGTGTGAGCGGAGGTGAAGAGGGTGCGCTGAATGGACCTAGTTTGATGCCGGGTGGCACGAAATCCGCTTACGAATACTTAGAGCCGATTTTGACCAAGATCGCAGCTCAAGTCGATGATGGCGCTTGTGTGACTTACATTGGTCCGGGTGGTGCAGGTCACTACGTCAAAATGGTTCACAACGGGATCGAGTACGGCGATATGCAGTTAATTGCAGAAGCTTACGATCTTCTGAAAAATGTAGGCGGACTCAGCAACGAGGAACTGCATGAAGTGTTCATGGAGTGGAACACGACTGCTGAACTGAATTCCTATCTGATCGAAATTACGGCAGACATCTTCAAGGTTTACGATCCCGACACCCAAAAACCGCTGGTCGATTTCATCCTGGATGCTGCTGGACAAAAAGGAACGGGACGCTGGACAGTGACCGATGCGCTCGAACAAGGTGTAGCGATTCCCACGATCATCGCTGCGGTGAACGCTCGAATCATGTCTTCCTACAAAACCGAGCGGGTCGAAGCCTCGAAACAGCTAACTTATGTCAGCCCCACTTTCGACGGTGATAAGAAGCGGTTTATCGATGCCGTTCGCGATGCCCTGTACTGCTCGAAAATCTGCTCTTACGCTCAGGGAATGGCACTGCTGAATGTGGCATCCCAAAACTACGGTTACGAGCTAGATCTGGCAGAATGCGCCCGGATTTGGAAAGGCGGCTGTATCATCCGAGCGGGTTTCCTGGGCAGCATCCAAAATGCGTTCATCGAAAATCCAACGCTGCCGAACTTGCTCTTGGCTCCTGAATTCAAGCAAACCATTCTCGATCGACAATCTGCATGGCGCGAAGTGATCATGGCTGCCGCTCGTCACGGAATCGCCGTTCCTGCGTTCAGCGCATCGCTCGACTATTTCGACAGCTATCGCCGCGATCGCTTGCCACAAAATTTAACACAAGCACAGCGCGATTATTTCGGGGCGCATACCTATCTCCGCACCGACAAAGAAGGCGTATTCCACACGGAATGGACGCATTTGGCGGAAGAATCCTCATCGAGTTTTTCGACTCCACAAAAGCTCACTTCAGACCAACCGCGTCCGAGTGCAGATGATGTTGAGATCAAAGAGGTGCAGACTAATCGTTAGTCAGTTACACTAAATCAACTAGCTTGGGAACGTCTGTGAACAAAGGTCGATCGAGGAGTTTCTTCGATCGACCTTTTCAACGTCTGCGCCTCTTATCTAACCGTTCATAAGCCGCCTGTGTTTCCGGCAAACTCTCATAAGTTACGAGATATCGCTGCGTCCAATCCTTCAAATACGACGCAAACCAAATCTCGATCGGAATTAAATCATGAGCATCCGATCGACCATTATTGTGGCTGAGGTGGATTGCTTTTACTCGATCGAGCATTTCTAAACAAGTTTCCTCAGTCCGCACCTGATCGCCCTGATGCCAAATCAGAACATGAGACACATCCAGCAATAATGGATGCTGAACTAACGTATCCAAACTAGAACACCAATACTCTGGTGAAGGCATCACTTCCACATATACCGGAACTTGAACGGTTTCTTCTAAAGCTTTCAGCGCATCTTCGAGTTGAGATCGATCGAACTCTTTCCTTAACGGCGCATGAAGCGATAAAGCTGCGACATTCTGCGATCGGGCAAATTCCACGTAAGGTTTCCAGCTTCGAGGCTCATTCAACATCAACCGACAGCGGAAACCGTTGCGATAGAGACACGAATCATGCAGAATCAGCGGCACATTCGGATAGCGTGCATCGACATCGCAAGGAGAACCGATCGCGAGTTCGAGAAAATCAAGCTGAAGCGGTTGACGCAGTTCATCGAAAATCGTAAGGCAATCGGGGAGGGGACGAAGCCCGATCGCGGTAATACTTAGTCCTAGCATTCTTGAACCTTTGGGAACTGTAAATAAGCCCGATCGAGACGTTTAGAATGAAATAGTGTTATCAACAAATAATAGTAAAACTATACTACTGCATGAGTGATATTTCCCAATCGTCGATCGACACTCTAGAAGCCGAAAAAATTGCGGCTCGACAGCACTTACTCAAACTTTCTCCTGCTGAAGCTCAAAATCAGGTCAATCAAACACTACACGCCGAACTGTGGCGAGTCCAGATTGACGGGTGTTCTATTGATCGATCGACTAATTTTCCTTTAGCAAGTTGTGTAATGTCTCCACTTACGCCTGATGCTCTCAAAACTGTATTACAACAGCTTCAACAAGCTGAAATCAATTTAGTGATTGTAGGGGGTCAGGCGATCAACCTGTGGGCAATGCAGTACTATCAACCGACCTCAGAATGGGACGAACTTCAGCCTTTTGCAAGTATGGATTTAGACCTCTTTGGCGGACGACTCGAAGCGGTTCAATGTTCAGAGGTATTATCTGGAACACTGACTCTCGCAAAGAACTTTGATCCTTCTCCCAATGCGGGTGTTGTAATGCTCAACTGGCAAGATCGACCTTTCCGAATTAACGTTCTATCGTCTGTGTATGGATTGAATGATACTGAAATTGTTAATACTGCTTTGCCGTTTCTAGGAACAGATGCGCTGTCCGGCGTTCAGCTAAAAGTTTTACATCCATTGCTATGTTTGGAAAGCAAGCTGAAATGTTTACGCGGTTTAGATCAGACTGCTCGACAAGATGAAAAGCACGTTCGATTAGCAGTTCTGATTTTACGGGCTTTTTTAACTTCACAGCTTGCTAGTCAACCAACTCGATCACTGCTCAATGCGATCGAACGAATTGCAGATAATATCTGGACAGATGCGGGTCTAAATGCTTGGTATCAGTACGGCATTGAGATTGAATCTGCAATTCCAATAGAGGAGATTCAACCTCAGCAAACTCCGCAATGGCAAGCTTTTACGTCTATTCGATGGGCGCAAATTACAGATCGAGCAACGACAAAGCGATCGCAGTACGAACAATTGATGCGCCGATACGAGCAATAAAAGTGCGCCCAGCAAGGGGACGAAGCTCGATCGCGGCAATACTAAGTTCTAACATTAGAGAAACTCCGTAGCGTGAACATACTTCGCTTCTGTCACAGTCTCCTCATCGACAAAAGCAAGTTCACCAATAGTCTCCAGCCAAAGTTCTCCCAATTTGTCGTGATACTGAAGTGCTTTGAGAGCTTTGACGATTTTCGTCTCAAGTTCACAATCTGTTTCGTCAGGTGATTGCCTGAAGAATGCGAGAGCAGCAAACCATCGATCGATATCAAAATTCTCTCTTTGAAAGTCTTGCCATAGTTGTACTATCAGGTTTGTCTGCCCAGTTGCTTCAAAGATTTGTCTGAGCCGCTCGGAAAACTCTAAAACGGTTTCTTCGGGTTGTCGATCGAAGATCCGATTCTCGATGATCCATTGTTCAAGATTGAATTCTCGATCGTCGCGTTCAAAATCTAGAAGATTCAAGCTGTGTGCGCGTTTCTGGTGATGAATCAATGCCTCGATCTCTGCTTTGTCTCGATCGGAATAAGACGAAATTAGCTTTGGAGATCCCCATTCTTCGACTCTCCACCCTGCAAAATCAGTGATTAGATAGTACGAATCGTCGTTATACCCGATCGCTGATTCGTAAACGTGATAAATTCGATCGCCTGGATTTAATCGAACTCCTTGTGCAATCGCGCTACTCGCTTTTTCTGAATCAATCAGTGACAACAATTCACATGCTGTCACTCTCACTTTCAACTCAGCATCATCAAGCAAATTAATTAATAGATTAATCCCATTTGCATCATAGTTCAGCGTATCAGTTAACAGATCAATCTTTTGCTCCGGAGTTGCAAGCTTCAAGCGTTGTCGCAATCCCTCAACTCCACCTAGCACAACGCTATTCGGTAGATTTTGACCTCCTAAAATTGCATCTGTGTTATTAGGTTGCTGGGTCATAGTTCGAGAGTCAAGGATAAATTTATTGGTAGTTGACCGGAATTCGTTCTAAAAGCCTTGATCCAAATACTTTATCTAACTCTAAATAATCAAGATGAACATAACCGATGTGACAGTGGCAAGTTTGATTTGTACAAAGTCGATCGAACAAAACTTTCTCAAACTCCCGATCGTAAATACTCCCGATCGCATCTTTAATAAAATGACATCTGCGAATAGTTCCTTTTCCATCCACTGAAATTACGGATTGTCCTGCTCTACAAGATTCTCCGAAGCTTGGATAGTGCTTCGTGTTCAATTCATAAAGTGGGTCAATCGATTGAAAGAAAGCGCGATCGTCTTCTGCCAAATTCGGAAGTTCAACTTTTACTGCATTAATCCATAGATAAACGCTTTGGGGTAGTTTCTCGCGTAATGTTGCGATCGCGTTTCTGAACTTTGCGAAACCAACTACACCGACACTGAAGCAAATGTTTTGAGCCATTAAGCGATCGCACTTTTCGAGAAAGCGATCGAGGTCTGACCATTCAGGATGAAACGTAGTCCACAGCGCGAATGTTTCGGGATTTGCCTGATCAATCCAATGCAAATCACAGGATAGATTCGTCTGGATTGCAACTTTGTGAACGTTTGGAAGATGAGACAGCTTTGAGAGGGCTTGCTGATAGGCAGAATGTATTAGAGCCTCACCCCAAGGCGTAAATAAGATAGAAAAGTCGTGCTCAGGATGATTCGCGATCCAAGTAGCAAATCGATCGAGTTCTTGTTTGTCGATCGCCATTTCCGCCGCTGTTTGCTGACGTTTTGCAAATGGACAATACTCGCAACCATAGTTACAGCTAACCAGCGAACCTCGATACAGAATAGTAAGGTGCATTGTTATTTCAGCGAATAGGTTGACATATTCGATCGCACAGTATTCGAGAACAACCAAGAGCCAAATGTATCCGATCGTTCAAGTCCCAGTTCTGTCAGCTTCCAATCATTGTTTACTAAACCAAGTTCGATTATTTCTTGAAGTTCAGGAAAGTCTTGTAAAGGTTCAGAGTGAAAGCGATCGCAATAATTCTCAAGATTCAGTCCCTCTTCTGACAACACCGAAATCAAGATAAATCGCCGTTTCTGCTCTTCTAAATCCAACTCAAAGCCATAGTTCACAGCATTAAAATCTTCAGTGCTGTTGTATTGCTCAATAATGTTTTTGATCTCTTTGGAATTCACTGCATAATCATTCGAGTAGTGCAACGATCGCGTATACGATCGCGCTCCGCAACCTAGCCCAATCATGCCGTCTGCTTGGCAACAATACACAGGTGCAGAAGATTCGGGCGCAGTGTTCGATCGAAACATTCTCATCGAAACTTGAGTGTAGCCTTGAGCTTTTAGAAAGTCTCGACCTGTTCGATAGCAAGCGAGGCGAATATCATCCCATTCTCGATCGCTGATTCCCAATCCAGTCAGCGGACGAACATACAGCGGATACAGGTAAACCTCTTCAGGCTCAAACACCAAAGCTGTTTTGAGCGATTGCAACCAAGTTTCTACAGTTTGTCCTGGTAGTCCGTAGATGAGATCAATGTTCAATGTCGGAAAGTTCGCTTCTCGAATGCGAGTAAGAGCAGCTTTCACTTGATCAGAAGTTTGGCGGCGTTGAGTTGCGAGAACTTCACTATCAACGAAGCTTTGAACACCGATACTAATTCGATCGAGTCCACGATCTCGCAATAGTTTCAATTTCTCAATAGTTGCTGTCTCAGGTGAAACTTCAACTGAACCCGGAATTTCTAAAAGCTTCGCGCCCATTAATTCAGCAACATTCAGAACCGATTCCAAATGCCCGATCGATAACTGCGTCGGTGTCCCTCCTCCCAAAGCAAATCGAGCAAACTGCACTTCACCTAATGCTGCTTTCACTTGATTTGCTTGTCGCTGTAATGCTGCAACATACCGACTCACAAAATCATCATTGTGACTAACAGTTGTAAATAGATTACAGAACCCACAACGCATCTCACAGAATGGAATGTGAATGTAGAGAAAAAGAGCATTCTTGTTCTCATCTGCCCAAACTTCGGAAAGCGATCGAGGTTTCAATTCTCGATAAGCGGTTTTATGCGGGTAAGAGTACACATAAGTTTGATAAGGGGACTGATTCATAAGATAAACTCTGCGTAAGGGACTGTCCAAACTGCGGGATGGCTTAATCGATGTCCAGTGTACCCGTCATCACCGTAAGTGGTTCCGTGGTCTGAACAGAGAATACAGAACGTAGAACCTCTTTGTCGTAAAGCATTCCAGAGATTACCTAAATGTCGATCGACATATTCCAAAGCCGCAGCATGAGACTCTAAACTATCTGTTGTTGCTCCTGGTAGATAGAAATAATTCGGTTGATGCAAGGCGGAAATGTTGATAAACAGAAAGATTTTTTCTGGGCGTTGGAGGATCGATTGTGCGATCGCAATTTGATTTTCTGTCGAATTCCGACAAGTCACACCAATTTCAGAACTCCAATAGCTCTCAGCAAACATTGACGGAAGCACATTGCCTAATGGATTGAGCTTGTTGAAAAAACCAACTCCACCAATGCAAACCGTGTGATAGCCTTTTGCAGCAAGTCCGCTCACAATGTTTTCATGCTCAAGAATGCAAGTCTCTGGGCGTGTACTGGTGCTGCCTTCAAATTGAAGCGAGAACGGACGGGGATGAATACCAGGAGCGATTGGAGTGGGCAGAAATCCGGCGAAGAAGGCTTGGTGAGCCGCATAAGTGAAGCTTCCAGGCGAATGACGTTCTTCCCAGCCTTGAGGCGGCAAAACAGAGGCTAAATTCGGAGTGCGACCTTGAGCGAGCAAATCTCTAGCAACATCATATCGGAGCGTATCAAAGGTGATAAACAGGATGTCGTGTGTTCCAATGATTTGATTTATGTTGAGCATTGATGCCGCTCCATCAACATTTCAATCTCTGTTGTGTAAGTATCTTGCCCATTCCAGGTAATGCCCTGCAACAAATCGCCAAACGCATTCATTTCTAGGATGTAATGATCTTTCCAATTCGGTGCAATTAGTAAATCAATTCCACAATAAAAGCTTTTTGGAAAACAAGCCCCAGCCCGTTCACAAGTTCGCATCATTTCCGCCCAAGTTTCGGGAGCAAGCGATCGAGGAAGTGCCGAAATGTCTCGTCGATCGTTGCCCAAATGTAAGTTCGTCATCGGACTATTTCCCAACCGCAACACCACCTGCCGCGCTTTTCCGCCAATCACAACCACTCGCGCATCAAATTCGCGCCCCTCAATCCGAGCTTTCGGCATCCATCGTTCAACCTGCACCCGTTCCCGCGCCAGAAAATTGATAATCCCTGCTATCTCTCGCGAATCTCGATATTGTCGAATCTTACGAGAGTTATAGAATCTAAGCTCTCCTTGTTCAACAACTCGTTCAACGCTAGTAATTGCGCGTTCTGCTCCTGCTCGACGTTCATAAGCGACCACACCCGAAGCCGATGAGCCATGAGCTAGTTTGATGAAAACTCGATCGCAGTTTTGCCGCTCCATCTCTTCGCACAGTTCCTCATAGCTATTAATTGAAGAAAGCGATCGAGGAATCGGAATATTATGACTCGCTAAAATCCGCTGACACACAGTTTTATCAAACATTCTCACAATGTCATCCGGGTGATTCAGAATGGTTCCTTGCACTGATGACCATTCTTGTAAGCGAGTTTTCCAGCCCAGATACCATTGACGCGGATGCAGAATGCGACCTTTATCAGCAGGCAGATTGTAAGCCTCGATCGCGCTCACTTTCCAATGATTTCCCGGTTGGTCGGCTCCCGCTGCAATAAAAGCTCGATCGACGTTGAAACTACGTTCTGGGGCATCGAAACGAAAATGTCGATCGAGCGAATCCCATTCATGTAAAAAACACCGACCTGCTAACAGTTCCTCGTAAGGAATGACTTCAGCAGGCGGCAGATTGAATCGAGCTAATGCTTGTTGAAATAGCTCAACTCTGCGGGTTTCAGGATTAGCAACGAGGGCAAAACTTAGCATTGTTTCTACTATTCAGAAACCACACAATAACGACGATAAGACGGCTCTTCATAGTCATCCTCCTCGCGTTGCTCATGTGCCAATACTTGAATGCCCAACGCCCGAAGCTGATCAATCATTGCCCCAGATAAATAACTCGCTGAAACATTCAACGTTTCCAAATCTCGAATCGCGGCACAATCGAGTAAATGCTGCGCTCCTGCATCGGTCAAGGTTCCCAGCGAAAGATCTAACACTTGCAACCCTGCTAATAACGGCGATCGAACAATCATCGCGGCAATCTCATCTGCAAATCCACTATTCCGCAATCCCAGATAAGTCAAATTCGGAAACTTCAGATCTTCCAACAAGGGCAGCAAATCTCGATCCCAACAATCGCCACCATAAGACGGGCTGCCAAACCAAAGTTCTAAATGCTCTAACGCGGGAAACTCCCATTCATAGATTTGCTCAACCGTCGATCGACTTAATCCGCCCGTTTCCAAAATCAAGGCTTTCAAATTCTCATGTCTCGAAAGTCCCAAAGTCGGATCAATCCTTAAGCCTTCTCCACCCCGAACTTGCAGCACTTCTAACTGTGGAAATGCCTGCAAAACTGGACTCATATCACTTTGAATAATCCAAGAAATCTCGCACTCTTCGGATTCAATATCGCCAAGGAACAAGGCTTTGAGATTCGGAAAGCGATCTCGCAATGCCACCAAACTTTCTACGATAGTCTGAGCCGTAGAATCTCCTGTAGAAACACTTTCACCCCCAACCCAAGCACCAATTACCAATGCTTCAGTGAGTTCGGCTCCAGGCATTCCCAACAACACATCAATCTGATCCGCAACACTATCATCTTCATCATCGTAATCACATCGAAACGCATACGCGAACTGTTGCGGACTCGGTAAAGCTTGCTCTCGGTCAAACTCCCAAACTTGCCGCCCTGCAAACTGTTCGACATGACCTCTAAACAGTCCACCATGATTGTTCCCTAGACAGTCAAAGCGCTCTGTGAGATTCCACAAGGGCAGATTAATCAGTGGTAAATCTTGAGGTTGCCGCAATAACCAGCGCGATCGACGACGCACTAACTTAGATCGATCGCTCAACGCCTGATGCAAACATCCAAGTCCTGCGGTTCCATAGCTCCAAGCTTGATCCACTGCTTCTAAGCGAACGGAGAGATCCTCATGGTTTAATTTTTGTTGAATCCCTTCAATTCCTCCTAAGATTGCGCCTTGATACGGTGCTGGAGTCTGTCCACCTAAAATCGCATCTGTAGGCTGAGGGTTAGAATTTGCTTCCGGCATAATAATTGCGTCTTCTGTGGTGTAATTGTGCTAGAAAAACGAACTTTGCTTAGTTTGCCCAGTGAATTATCCGTAGATGCGCTTTGTGCGATCGTACCATCTTCAACCCTATGACTACGAAACCTTTTGATCAATTCAACAAACGTCTATTTGAAACCTTACTGTCCCCTTTTGGTACAGTCACCCCGAATCGCGCCGTTTTAGGAGAAGAAAGAGCGATCGACATCTATTTTGAACCGAATCCAAATGTTTCACTGCCCCTTAATGAACTTGGCTATCTCTCCTTGATGCTCGATAAACCTGCATTGCTAGAACCCTTTCGTAGTTCTCTCAGCGATGAAGATATGCACAACTGTATGCTGAAGTTATTTTTAGTGTATGCGGAGTATCGCCGCCAAGAGGAATCGATTAAAACTGAGAATTTACCGCGACTTTGGATGCTCTGTGCTTCCGTCTCGAATGTGCTAATCGAAGAATTCAACGGGCAATTTGATGAAACATTGGGAGAAGGATTCTACTCTCTTGCACCCCGTCTTCGAGCCACGATCGTGGTAATTGATGAACTGCCAAATACACCTGAAACGCTTTGGTTGCGTCTACTCGGTCGCGGACGAACTCAGGAAGACGCGATCGCCGAATTATTGCTGCTTCCAGAAGATAGTTCGCTACGTATGAATGTACTGAATCTACTTGTGTCTTGGCGGATTAATATAGATTTATTAGAACAGGCGAATGATGAAGAGAGGCGAATTCTTATGGCTTTGTCGCAAGCTTATTTGGAATGGGAACAGCAAACTCGTCGTCAGGGCATTGAAGAAGGCTTAGAGCGAGGACGGCAGGAGGGACGGCAGGAGGGACGGCAGGAAGGACGGCAGGAAGGACGGCAGGAAGAGCGACAGGCGATGATTGTAAGTCTCCTGGAATCTCGGTTTGGCTCGATCGATGCTGAACTTCAATCCATCGTCCCTGCTTTGATGGCGCTTCCTCCAGAAGAATCAATGCCACTCATTGTCCAGCGATCGAGAGATGAATTACTTCAACAGTTTCTTAACTGAGTTTTGCGATCGCACTTTCTTGAACCAACACAGTTTGAGTCAACAAATCCCGAACGGTTGCAGTTAAAATTCGATGCTCTGTCACTTGCAATTCGACTGAAATTCGATCGATTCCCAGTTGTCCAGGTGGATCGAGACGCGCCACACAGACTGGGTTGCGATCGCGTTCTAACGATCGATAAGTTTCCTGCTGTCTCAATGGTGTACTACTCATTCGCCCTTGAGCATCGTAGACTACTTCTGATTCGGTCACTTGTGCTACTTCTCCAATGTCCAATCGAATCTCGGTTTGTCCTTCTGAAGCAGCTTGTAACATCAGGGGTTCCTCGCGTTTGCAAGGGTAGTTTGTGCCAGGTTCAAACAACGGATAGTAACTATACGATCGAGAATATGGCTCCCACAGTCGAATCGCGTATCCATGCCGCAAATAGTCTTCTAATCCTGCAATTTGTGTGAGTGCTAATGCTCCATGTGCAACAGCTTCAAACGGTTTATGAATCTGTACTCTCTGCCGTCCAAAGTAGGAAACAAACAGTTGTTGGATTGCACGAATTTGGCAACTTCCACCAACTAATAGAACCTGCTCAATGTCGGACTTTTGCACTCCTTTTCGCACACCCAACTGCAATGTTTCATCGATCGCTTGGCGAACTTGCTCTAATAATTGCCGCTCTTCTAGCAAATCCTCGAACTGCGATCGCGTTAACACCAAATCGTGATAGATAAAATTCTCTTCATCGAACCAGCTTTCTTTTGCTTCATCCTCAGTTGAAAGCCGAATTTTTAGCTGTTCAGCGATCGACAATAAATTCTGCCAACCGATTTCGCCAATTGCTTCTCGCGTCGTGTTCATCTGTTGAAGATAGTTCTCGACCATCCATCGATCGAGGTCTTCTCCACCCACATAAGCATCCGCTTTTGATAATACTTCAGCCCGTAAAACCTCCTGACCTGTTGCCATGCCTGAAGTGCGAACTAAGCTTAAATCTAATGTCCCGCCTCCAAAATCAGCAACGAGAACAGTCGAACCCGGTCGCTGAACTGCATATCCTAATGCTGCCGCAGTCGATTCATCCACAAATTTGACATCAGGAAAGCCGAACTTGAGAGCAACATCTTGGAACCAATCTAGATATCTTTCAAATGCTCCAACTGGAACTGTAAAAATTAACAATGAAGGCTCAATCTGCGAGGCTTTGATTGCTTTCCAAATTTGGTTAAGAAAGTGAACAGCAACTCCTTCCGCATCATAAATCTGCCCGTCCAATGTTCTCGCGGGTGGCTGGAAGTCTGCCGCTAAATCTCGCTTAAATGTCCGGAAAAATCGCTGTGGCTGCATCAATCCGAGACGCTGCGATCGCACAGGTTCCCCAACCACAAATTCGCCCTTTCCCTGCACAAATACTAAGCTGGGTATCACTGCAATTTCATTAAACAATCGAGAAAGATTCGGAACTCTCAGCGTGACCGGAGCTTGTGTGTCAGGCTCCAAAATACTAATGACCGTGTTACTGGTTCCAAAATCGATCGCTACTGCGGTCATGGGGTCGCTCCAGCAGGTAAAGTTCGACTAACTTTGGCAGGCACTAAAATACGATCGTCACTCCGATATCCAACAAATCGCACATATACGGATTCCCCAGGCTCTAAATCGCCTACATCCCCCTGATGTAATTGTGGATCGAATTCGACTTGCTCCCAAGGTTTCCCGATCGATTGATAACCCCAAAACTTAATTAAGTTATCGAGAGCAGTAACCATTCCAATTAGATTTCGAGCAGGCAAATCTGGTTTAGTTTCCGCCATCCGTCGAACACTCGGATACTGTGTTAACAAAGATTGAATCTGCTCGAAAGCTTTGATTTCGGAGTCTTGCTGAGTTTGTGTGGACTGAGTTTCTAACTGCGATCGCAATCTTGCACACTGTTGCTTAAATTCCTCGATCTGAACTTCCAAAGCTGCTTTTTCTCGCTGACTCGTTTGCCAATCTGAAGTTGTAGTTTCTAGTTTTTGTTCAAGCTCGGATTGTGTTTGGTTTAGTTTATCAATGTTCGATCGCAATATCGCTTCTGTGGCTTGAGCGGCTTTGGTCGATCGCCAATAAAATCCACTCAGTCCAATCAAACTCAGCGACAATCCAACAACGCCCAAATCCATTGGATTACTCCTGCTGTTGAATGGTTTGGGATTGTTCAACGTTTAGAGAATTATCTGCATTATCGTGATATTCGGGTAACAGATCGCGGGACTCGATCGAGCCTAGCGATCGTTCTAAATCTTCGGTGGCTAAGGTACAACTCTCACCCGCACCATTCAGCACCGTTTCTGTGACTTTGCCATCTTTGCCGATGCGATACTCAATTTGCTGATAGTTCGCCATAATCTAAACCGTGAAGCTAACGTTACGCATTATGCACCACGAAATCGAGTTTTTTCCAGAAAAAATGTACTATAGCAGTACCTACTTTAGTTAGGACACTTCGAGATCGCCCCCCAGTCCCCAAACTCTATTGTGTATACACAATGTGAAGGCAATCGCATTCATGTTTTTCTTGCATGAATCCGAAGCGCCCGCCGAATGGAATTCGGGGCTATACAAACAAAGCGTACCTCCGTATACTAACAGTCAATTAAACACCTCTCAGCCTTGAATCGCTGCAAAAATCACTTGTGCAAATTTGCTCCACGTGGGTGAAATTTGCAGTTCTGCGGCACGTCGAGCAAATTGCTCCAGATTTCGATGATCGGCAAACCAAAATGGAGTGGGACGAATTCGGAACGGTGCATAGAGAACTGACTTTTTAGGTCGATCGAGAAAATAAGCGTTATGCACAAACCCTTGACCTGACTGAATATCGCGATGATCGTTTCCAGGATATGCACCCCAAGCCAAATCTGGTAACGCATAAATTACACCTGTCCAAACATTGACTCCGATCGCGCCATAGTTCAATTTTTTAATCGCCTCGTCTACCGGAGTCTTCGTCAGAATCACACAGGAAAGATTCCCCCAAATTTTCTCATTGCAAAAAGGAACGGCTCGATCGAGAAATTCTTTAGCAGTCGTAGCTTCTAAACTAACTTCAGCCAGCACCCCACAAAATGCCTCATTCTGAAGCGCATAGTGATCTTCAACATCTGGAATAAATGTCCACGGAACAATCTCATCAGTGCGAGTTCCGAAAATTTCGGCTTGAGGATAGCGATCGAGAAATTCCTGATATCGTTGCTGTGCGCCTGGATAGTACGCTTTGCGATTCGGAATTCTCGCGAATTCTTGACGCAAGAGTGTGAGAAAGCGATCGCGCAATTTCCAGCCTTTTGCCGTGACAATCACTTTCGCCGCCACACAGTTAAAACTCGCATTATGTACCACCATGCTGGCAACATGACGTGCTTGAAATTTCAGATCAGATTCTGACCAATTTCCAGGAACAATTAGCACCGGAGTGACACAGCCTAGCTCTGACGTAATTGGCTTGGAATTCGCGATCGCGTAGTAAGTATGATGCGATCCCGTCACATGAATCGAATCAATTCTCGGATGCTGACAAAGATAGCTCCCAACATCCGCCCCACCATAAACAATTTGCAAAAATCCATCCGTAATCAGCGGTTCAAATGCTTGCTCTAAAAATTTCCCCACATATTCATTCACAGGATTCATCTTGAGCAAAACGACTTGATTTTCTGCAAATAACTTATAAAGTGCATCGAGTGGAGCAGTCGAGCCAACATTTCCTGCTCCCAACACCAAAGCAATTCCAGGACGATCGCAGTTTACACTCTGAGCCGCATCGATCCAAACTTCTCCCCGAAATCCGAGCCAGAGTAATCGATCGAGCAAATTATCCGGAAACACTCGCGCAATTCCATTCTCAATTTTCGCGGTTCGTCCTTCTAAAGTTCTGATGATCGCTCTTAACATCATCAGCGTTGTGACCGATCCGGTTAGCCATTCTTCGCCCGGTGCATTGAATTCTTTCGCCTTACACGACTCGATCGCCCAATCCTCCGCGACCTCGATCGTGCCCTCCATGCAGCGCTTCAAATACTCAATTCGCTGTGTAGCCCCGACTTTCAGCCAATCGGAGGCGCGAGAATCTAGACGAAAAATAGCATTTTCAACTTCGGGGATCATCGTAGGTCAAAATCGTAATGACTATGATATAGTTGTAACTGTTTCGTAATCATACAGACGAACACTGCTACTCTTGCAAGGAGAAAAAATCCCATGACCCAAGAAGGATGCTTGCGCGTCGGTCAGAGCGCACCAGATTTTGCAGCAACGGCTGTGATCGATCAAGAATTCAAAGACATCAAACTGTCTGACTATCGCGGCAAATACGTTGTCCTGTTCTTCTACCCGCTCGATTTTACCTTTGTTTGTCCGACCGAAATCACCGCATTTAGCGATCGCTACGAAGAATTTAAAGCGATCGGAACTGAAATCCTTGGAGTATCAGTTGACAGTGCGTTCTCTCACTTGGCTTGGATTCAAACCGATCGTAAGTCTGGTGGTGTAGGCGACCTGACCTATCCTTTGGTTTCTGACATCAAGAAAGAAATCAGCACTGCTTACAATGTGCTTGACCCTGAGCAAGGAATTGCTTTGCGTGGTTTGTTCATCATCGACAAAGATGGTGTGATTCAACATTCGACGATCAATAACTTGTCGTTTGGTCGGAGCGTGGATGAAACGCTGCGGACTCTGCAAGCGATCCAGTATGTTCAATCTCACCCGGATGAAGTTTGCCCCGCTGGTTGGAAGCCGGGTGATCAAACGATGAGTCCTGATCCGGTGAAGTCGAAAGAGTACTTTGCTGCGGTTTAGTTGATTTTGAATTGAAAAACCCTCCTAGCTTGATTGATTGAGCTAGGAGGGTTTTCGTTTAGGTGATAGTGTTTGGGTAATAGTGCAGTACCTACTTTGGTTAGGACACTTCGAGCAAGCCCCCCAGCCCCCAAGTTTGGGGGAGCAAGAGTCTTAAGCCCCCAGAATTGGGGGTTTGGGGGCAAGTCCGAGGCTGTCCAAATCTAAATTTCTACTGCTCTAGTTCAATGCGCGTTCCGTCAGTTTCGTCAGCACCTGATTCGATCGCTCAACAAACGCCTTCATTCCATCTGCATTAAAGCCTTTCTGCGCCATCAATGCTAAGTCATACACATGATGACAAATCATATTGGCTAGTTCAGCCGATGGAGAATTTGCATCGCTGGTGACGATCGCTCCTTGACTTAGATTCATCAAATTCTGAATCATCGGATGCGAGGTGTTGACTAACAGAATATGCTCCTCAGGAAACTCGATCGATTGTTGTTGCAGTAATGCACTCATTTCCTGCATTCGACGCAACTGTTCTGGTAACAAGACCATCGCAGGAGGAGCCGCAGAATCTCCTTTCAATGCTTCAGTGCGAATCGTCAGTTTTGGCTTTCCTAATGCACTTTGGAACAATGACTTGATTTGTTCACCACGGGTTTGATTGGTGTTCGGATCAACAATTTCAGATTTGTCTTTATCGATCAGCGTGTCATCAAGTTCAGAGTCAACGCGGGAGAATTTAATGTGAGAATATTCCCGCTCTAAGAAACTGACGAAGTGGCTATCGATAAAGGAATCCATGAACAGAACTTCTAAGCCCTGACTGGTATGCAACTGAACATACGTTGCTTGAGTTACTTCATCGGTACAGTAGAACACTCGATTTTCGTGACGCTCTTTGTTCCGCTCTAGATACTCTTTCAATGTGGTGAAGGTTTTACCGTCTACAGAATTGCTCTGTTCGGTGTCCTGCCACGCATCACTTTCTTGAGTTTGCACTTCGACTTTTGGCTGTTCTTTGAGCGTGGTGCGATAGATCAGAATATCTTCGACTTGCTTTTTGAACTTGTCATCATTGAGCGATCCGAACTTGACGAAAGTTCCTAAGTCTTGCCAACTGCGGATATAAGCTTCTCGATCGTCGCGGTAGAGTTCTTTTAATCGATCGCCGACTTTCTTGGCAATGTAGTCTGCAATTCGACGAACTGTCCGATCGTTCTGCAAAAAGCTTCGAGAGACATTCAGCGGAATATCGACACTATCAATCACGCCTTGCAGCGGCAGTAAAAACCGTGGAACAACTTCTTCACAGTTATCGCTAACAAAGACTTGATTGCAGAACAGTTTAATCTGTCCTTTGGTGACATCGACATCCGGTTTGAGCTTCGGAAAATAGAGAATTCCATTCACTACAAACGGATAATCGGTGTTCAGATGCACCCAAAGCAGCGGATCTTCCTGGAACGGGTAGAGATAGCGATAGAACTCTAGATAGTCTTCTTTCGTCAGATTGCTCGGCGACTCCTTCCAAGGTGCTTTCTGGCGGTTAATTTGTTCCGGTGCGGTCATTTCCTGACCTTCGGCAGCCAGAACTTCTAACTTGATCGGGAACGGGAGAAAGTCGCAGTAAGTTTTGACTAACTGACGAATTCGATATGGCTCCAGGTATTCGTGTTCTTCATCCTGTAGCGTTAACTTAACCGTTGTACCTCGCGTTGTTCTTGGTGAGTCTGAAAGGCTGAACTCGGTTGAACCATCACAAGACCAATGAACCGCTTGTGAACCTTCTTTGTACGACAGGGTATCAATCTCAACCTGTTTCGCCACCATGAACGACGAATAAAAGCCTAATCCAAAGTGACCAATGATTTGCTGATCGCCACTTGCTTTGTACTTCTCGACAAATTCTTCTGCACTGGAAAAGGCGACTTGGTTAATATACTTCTTCACCTCATCGGCAGTCATCCCAATTCCGGTGTCTGAAATCGACAGCGTTTTGTTCGGTTTGTCGATCGTAATCACGACTTCTAATTCACCCACCTCGCCCGAAAATTCCCCAGAGCGGGAGACCATATTGAGCTTTTGAATCGCATCGATCGCGTTCGATACCAATTCGCGTAAGAAAATCTCGTGATCCGAATACAGCCACTTTTTGATAATTGGGAAAATATTCTCGGTATGAATCGAAATATTTCCCTGCTCTAGAATCGTTGTCATAAGCCTCGTCTTGATTCTTAGAAGGTGGAATGCTCTTCATTGTGCGCGACGATCGCGCCTTGCGTCTCTATTTTATTCAGGGAGGTTCGCTCTCCAGTGAGTGCGGGTTTCCCTACTCCCCACTCCCTACCGAAATTGAGTCTTTACAAAATAGGTGTTATTAATATTGCTTCCCTCCGAAAAATTACTGAGTTATTCTACGAAAATTGGGGAATTTTGAGGATTTTTCGGTGACTCGATTATCCAAAAGTATGGTTTTTTAATCATGTGCTTAAGTTACGACGCATCAGTTTAGAACTTCTAATCTGGCGTGGTCGGTCTTGTGCTTCCCTGATTTCTCGGACTCTTGTGGTGTTATGCAAGCCGTTGTTTCCTCTGTTGCTCTTCGTCCAGCTTCAATTGTTCCTGATGCCGTCGAGCCTGATTCTCCCCTGCAATCGTTCTGTCGGCTGCAAATTGAGCAAATTCTATCGATCTTGCCGGGTGCAGGAATTCGACTGGTTTATCAATCTCCAGAACAATCCAAGCGTCAATCGGTAGTGTACGGTCGAGAGTTTTGGTCGCTGTTAGATTCCGAAGCGCAAACCTTTCTCGCTTCGGAATCTTGGTGGATCAAAAATTCGATCGGACGCTTGAAAAAGGTGTTTACTGGATCGCGGCGGCGATTTTACGCTTGTCCATTGAGCCAGACTAAGCCTGAATATTTACTCTTGGGTACAACCAAAGTATTAACCGCTCATCAAAAGCGCTTTATCGAAAATGTTGCAAATCTGTTGAGTCATCATCTTTCAACCGTTCGAGATTTATCTATTCAACGCCAAGCGCAACAACAAATTGAACAAAGAAATCAACACATCGAACATCAAGTTAAAAGCCCGATCGCATTAATTCAAATTTATACTCAGATGCTATTATCGACCGTTTCGGAGGAGCAATCTCGATCGTATTTAGAATCGATTCAATCCTCAATTCAAGATATTCATCGCCATATTTCACTTAAGCAAAAACCACTCCGAATCGAACAGCATGATCTGACTGAAATCCTGTCTCAGAGCATCAAACAGCTTGAACCTTGGTTAACAGAAAAGCAAATTCAAGTGAATTATTCTCGCTCTCCTCTGCCGATCGATGTGGATGGCTGGCAACTAAAGCAAGTCTTCGATAATTTGCTGACAAACGCAATTTATTACAGTCCTGAATCGGGCACGATCGAGTGTTCTTGGGAAATTTCACCACAAGAAGTTTTAATCAGAATCTCCGACCAAGGTACAGGATTATCAGAAGCCGATTTGGAGCAAGTGTTTACTCCGTTTTATTCGCGTCGCCCCGAAGGAACAGGTCTGGGATTATCGATCGCACAAAAAATCATTCAGGCGCATCACGGTCAAATCTGGGTCGCAAACCGTCCCACAGGCGGCGCACAGTTTTCATTCACCCTTCCTCGCCAACAGCCCAAATTATCGATCGTTCCGTCGATCGAAGTCCCTTCTTTTACGAGTGCAACATGATTTCCACGGCTCCCGCTCAAGGTCAAATTTCAGTTCTATTAGTCGATGACGATGCCAAATTTCGTCAGGGACTCCAAACGCTGCTTCAGTTCTACAGTACAACTCAAGATCGACGCTTTACGGTGATTGGAGAAGCCGCATCTTCGGATCAAGCGGTTCAACTCGCACAACAACAACACCCAATGTTGATCCTGCTAGATATGGAATTGACCAATGGTGATGGAATTGGAACGCTGAATGAATTGGCGAAATTAGAACATCGATCGAAGATTCTCGTGGTCTCTGGACATCAAGAAGAAGAATGGGTGTTTCGAGCAATGAGAGCGGGCGCGAATGGCTATGTCGTCAAGACTGAACTCGCAACCGAATTGTTTAATGCTACGACTACGGTATTGAATGATCAGGTCTATCTTTCTCCTGATTTGGCGACTCGGTTCTTTCAAATGTTCCGGTTCTACAATGGGCAAGCGTTGGATGCGAAAGCGAAATTGCATTTAACCGATCGAGAACAAGAGGTCTTACATTGGTTAGTTCAAGGCGCATCAAATGAAGAGATTGCGACTCGGTTGTATATTTCAGTCGCGACTGTGAAAGCGCATTTAACAGCAATTTTTCATAAGTTGGGTGTGACGAGTCGGACTCAGGCAATCATTCGAGCGTTAAAAATGGGCTTGGTGAGTTGTTAGGAGATTTCTACGAAAGAGCTTACCGCTTGAAAGACTGCCCTTCGGCTTCGCTCAGGGCGCGATCTCTAGCTGACTGAGCGAAGCCGAAGACAGCGGGTAATTTGTTTTCGATAAATCTCCTTAGAGAGTGTTTGAAAATTAATCGTTCATCGCATTCACCCGCCCGGAAATGAATCTCCGGGCTAATCGTGGGAAGCCCACTAAACTGGGCTAAGAACTCTGTACCGCTCTCTCAGTCCGCTTTAGCGGAGTTTCCTCTATTAGCCCGGAGATTCATTTCCGGGCGAACTCGCAACGTAGCAAAGCCGCTTTTTATACTTTTCAAATACCCTCTTAGGCTTGCAATAATCCAGGCACGATCGTATCTTCACAGTGATGAGGCATCTCTCCACGAGGGGAGACGATCGACCAGATCCCTCAGCTAGAATCCTCGACGGATGAGCTTATCGGAGGTGTGGTGTGCGAGCAGGTTTCCCTGTGCCAAAGGCATCGCGTCGGTTTATTTTCGCTATTGTATTGAGCGCTTTATTGATTCTGACTCCATCGGTTTTGGCACAGAATCCAGCGCAGAATCCAATTGTGCCAACTCCTAGAATCGAAATTCCACAACTAAGCAATACCGATGTCAGAACGGCTCCCGTTCGCTTAGATGGACGAGAACTCTTTCGGGTTGCGGTTCCATCCGATGGCGACTCAAATCAAAATAACGCGATCGCAGTTCGAGTTCAAGGCATTGAAAGCAGTTTGCAACGATTCGCGAATCAATCGAGTTCAACGGCTTTGGAAGTTACGAGCGCGATCGACTCTAGCAGCAATCTCCCGGTGATTCGGGTGAATAATCAGTATTTGATGACGGTGACGACCTTAGATGCTCAACTGCAAGGACAAGAACCCGCGACGTATGCAGAAGAACTAACTCGCGTGATTCAGGAAGCATTGACGACTGCTCGACGGGAACGACAACCGGATACTTTTGTCACCCAAACCGGGAAAGCGATCGCGATTCTAGCGGGAACCTTTGCACTCAGTTGGACGGTATCACGCCTGCAATTGTATTTGAGAAAGCGAGATCGACGATCGCACACTAAAGAGCCAAATTTCTCTGAATTGCCACCGAATTCGCCAGAAACCGCTAGTTCTCGCACTCAATTGATTGTGAAGCAACAGTTAGCGAATCGACAGCAACGAACCATGAAAGATGTTCAGCGTCGATCGCTTCAGCTTGTTCAATTATTGATCTGGGCAACAGGCGGATTTATAATTCTTGGACTCTTTCCTCAAACGCGATCGCTGCAACCGTTTGTACTTTCTACGCCGCTGAAGGTTTTGGGAGTCATTGTCGCGACTTATCTTCTGAGCCGATTGAGTGATTTATTAATCGATCGAATCTTTGGTGCATTAGATATTTCTCAGTCGTCTACGGATGTTTCTCAGCGAGTTGCACTGCGATTTTCAACGTTCTCGCGAGTGATCAAAGGATTAGTCACACTAGGCTGGATTAGCGTTGCGTTAGTTACTATCCTGTCGCTGATTGGAATTGAAATTTTACCGTTATTAGCGGGTGCTGGAATTATCGGTTTAGGAATCTCTCTAGCATCACAAAACTTGATCAAAGATGTGATTAATGGATTTCTAATTCTATTTGAGGATCAATACGCAGTAGGTGACGTGATTCAAGTCGGTACACTGAGCGGCTTAGTCGAATCTATAACCTTGAGAATTACACAGATTCGGAATGCAGAAGGGCGATTAATTACGATTCCGAATAGTTCGATCTCGATCGTAGAAAACTTATCGAAAGATTGGTCGCGAGTGGATTTAGCGATCGCGATTTCTTACGATGCCAATGTCGATCGAACCATTGAGCTAATTGAAAAGGTTGGGGCTGAGATGAGTCACGACCCAGACTGGGAAAGCCGAATTCTAGAGCCACCGGACGTTTTAGGAGTAGAAAATCTGAGTTACGAAGGGGTAACTTTACGAATTTGGATTAAAACTCAACCGTTGCAACAGTGGCACGTTGGACGAGAATTTCGTAGACGATTAAAAATGGCTTTAGATGCTGAGGGAATTCAGATTGCGATTCCGCAGCAGGCATTTTCGGTACGAGGCACGATCGATGATGAGGTGTTTGATCACCGTGAAGCTCAAGCAGCTAAACCTCGATCGTCTCCGAATCGTTCTAATCAATCACGTTGAAATAGCACACTTTGTAAGAGGGTGTTTGAGAAGTAGCAGTTCGGACGCATTCACCCGCGCCGGACTAGAAGTCGGCGCTAACGGTGCGAAGTCCACTAGAGGGACTCAAGACTCTGAAATCGGCTCCCAGTCCCCTTGAGTGGACTTCGTTCTGTTAGCCCCGAATTCCATTCCGGGGCGAGAGGACATCGGAGTGAAGTGACTTTCTATACTTTTCAAACATGCTCTAAAATTGGCATCCTGTTCAGAACGGGAAAATCTACCCCACGATCGGACAAGATGCCCTTAGAGGGTGTTTGAAAAGTATAAAAAGCGGCTTTGCTGCGTTGCCAGTCCGCCCGGAAATGAATCTCCGGGCTAATGGAAGAAACCCCGCTGAAGCGGGCTGGGAGAATCATTCGGAGTTCTTAGCCCAGTTTAGTGGGCTTCCCTGATTAGCCCGGAGATTCATTTCCGGGCGGGTGAATGCGATCAACGATTACTTTTCAAACACCCTCTTACATTCAACCCCCCATTCCTGGAATCAATCCGCCACCTAATCGTTTTAAGGCGCGATTTGCCACATCTGCATAGCGCAGTTCACCGCACATAATCTTCCCTAGTCGATCGGTCGCTGTCGGACGCTTCACACCAACTTTGTATCCGATCCCTGGCACACGATAAAACAAATTCGCTAACCGTTGCGCCCAAACCATATCGCTGCCCCATTCCCGCTGAATAATCTCAGTGTATTGAGCCAACGCCGATCGATCTCCATTCAAAGATTGATCCACCGCTTCCGCTGCTTTCATCCCGCTAAACATCGAGGGGCGAATTCCTTCCGCAGTCATCGGATCAACGATCGAAGCACTTTCCCCAGCGAGAACCGCATTCTGAGTATGCAGCGTTTGATCCCCATCCCAAAACGCGATCGGATGGGTATAAACTTGAGCACCGCTGGTATTAAATCCAGCTTCCTTGGCGTACTTTAATAAAGCTGCATTGAAATCAGTACGATCGTCACCTCTAAACGATGCCGTTCCAGCAGAAAACCCTTCAGCTTTCGGCAAATTCCAGATAAAACCGTTCTTCAACATACCGAAATCGAATTGTGCCGTACTTCCAACCGCATGAGGCGCTTCCATCACCGCTCCCATCCGAGTCTTGCGCTCTTTGAATCCGAGCCATTTTGCCATCGGACCTTTCGCACCGTCCGCAGCAATGAGATATTTCGCTTCTAAGACTCCCGATGTCGTATTAACTTGCCAACGATCGCCCTTGAATTCGATCCCCGTCACAGCCGTTGCATCTTGGAGTTTTGCACCTGCTTGCTGTGCCTGATTCATCAGAAATTCATCGAACTGATCGCGGCGCACCATCCACATTGGCTCTGGCGTATTCAAAGTCGCATCGACCGGATCACCGAGCTTCCAGGTATAGCGAATTGTATTGACTCTTCGAGAAATGACGGGCGCAAAATCGAAATCAAACCATTGTGCGATCGCAGGAGAGACTCCGCCGCTACAGGGTTTATAGCGAGGTAGTGCTTCTTTTTCTAGCACTAAAACAGAGCGTCCGCGTTTGGCGAGATGATAGGCGGCAGTTCCTCCAGCGGGTCCTGCTCCGACAACAATACAGTCAAACATAAAGCTAGAAGTTCACTCCTACGTCACGCTACTAGGTCATTCAAGCTTTCCGCTTGTGATCCGAACTGTTTAGGCAATTCTCACAAAGGCACTGCTAGTGTACGTCAAATCCCCGAAGTCAAGGTAGTTCATTTGCATGAGCTTTATCGTATCAATGCTTTCAATTTATGAGGATTGTGGCGTTCCTTGAGAGGGTTCTAAGTCAGATGAAACGGGGGTTCGGTTCAATTAAGCCTATCTGTAATAAGTCTCAATTTGCGGTTGTAATTCATTCTTTTTATTCAAAGTAATTTTCGCAAGTTCTTTAAACAGAGAACCAGTTTGATGACTCGATCGCTCCGTATTTTCCGTGAAACGCTTCATACTTGCGGAGTAACACTGAGCAGAATCATAAAGCTTTCACAAAACGGATGTGGGATTCATTGGAGTTTTTATCGTGCTAAGGGAACAATCGTGAAGTATTGACAAAATTGCCGGGTGTCTCAGTAAAAGAACAGAAGATTAAAGACAGCCAGCTTCACAAATCGCTTGATGGAGATAGAGTGTGTTCTTAGGATTTCATTGGTTAAGAGAGCTTTACCATGATGCTTATGATTCTGGGTACGAATGGTTTCGAGGAATCACCAGAAATCCAAGATGGCTAGTCATGCGACAACTGGCACGATTTGGAGCAGTTCGATCGCTCTTTCGTCACTTTCAGTCTCGCTCTGTTCCTCAATTTTCCGGTGAATCTGTCTTTCCTCATGTCGCTCCAGAGTTTATTGTGAAATCTGTTGCAAATGATGGATTATATCTGGGCTTGAATCTGCCGCCTGAATCGCTTCAAGACATCATTACTTATGCGAAACAGTATCCCTGTTATGGCGATCGTAAACCTGAGTACGGCTTTCACTATGCTCAGAAGCTCGAAGCGGAACACTGGTATGAGCGAAGATTTGTCACTGCCAGCTACTTTAATACGATCAAGACTTGTCCTGCGATCGCGCAACTGAGTCGTGATCCGCTGATTTTGTCGATCGCGGCTCAGTATTTAGGAACAGATCCAGTTTTCATTAGTAGCCAGCTTTGGTGGAGCTTTGTCACAGATGCTTCAATCCAAGCTCGACGCAAAGCGGCACAATTGTTTCACTATGATTTAGATGACTATCGATTTATCAAATTCTTTTTCTATCTCACCAATGTTGATGGGCTAACAGGCGCTCATGCTTGTGTTCAAGGAACGCATCGACGTAAAAAGCTAAGACATGAACTGAATCGAAAACGCTTTAGAGATTCCGAAATTATCGATGCGTATGGAATTGAGAATTTAGTCACGATTCGAGGCAATGCAGGATTTGGATTTGTCGAAGATACCTTGTGTTTCCATAAAGGAATGCCACCGATTCGGCACGATCGATTGATGCTTCAGCTTGAATTTGCAACGTGTGACTATCAGATGCAGCACGATCGAGTCGATCCGCGATCGCTGTTTGTTTACTCGGCACATCTGAACGAAAGCTTGAATCGATCGAATTTCGGCGTTGCTGAATGATGGCATGAATTCGCCCTCATCCCCAACCCTTCTCCCCAAGGAGAAGGGAGCCAGACTTCTTGTTCCCTCTCCCCCAGGGAGAGGGCTAGGGTGAGGGCTGCAACCGATTCAAACGTAGAAAACATACTGCAATTTAGCAACACCTAAATTTCTAACGATCGCCCGATTCCAATACTCTTTAGAATTGCTTTGATGGGAAACAGTTGATTGAGGATTGTCCATTGAAGCGTTATCGAATCGGATTGCTCATTCTTGCGGGATTGCTCATTATCTTTTCTTGGTGGGGGATCTTCTCTGCTCGTTCAGGCTTAACCGTTCGTTCTTTGAACCAAGAGGGAGTTCCACTGCTCTATCTTGCTCCAAAGTCACTGCGCTCTGTTCCAGGTGTATTGGTCGCACATGGTTACTCTGGCTCAAAACAATTAATGCTGTCTTATGGTCATGTATTAGCGCGATCGGGTTACGGGGTCATGCTCTGGGATTGGGATGGACATGGTGCGAATCCGAGTCGATTAGAGAATGATTCACTGAGGCGCAACTTGGAGACGGCATGGAACGCATTGGCACAACAGCCTGAAGTCAATGCCACTCGATTAGCATTGGTGGGACATTCAATGGGAAGTGGAGCCGTAATGAATGCTGCGATCGCTCATCCCGGTGACTTTTTTGCCACAGTGGGCATCTCTCCGACAGGTGCGAATGTAACTCCAGAGCGACCTAGAAATCTGCAACTTCAAGCGGGTAGCTGGGAAGGGGGCTTTATTCGCAATGCAGAACGGATTCTTCAGCAAGCAGGCGGCAGCAATTCGGATGTTGCAAACGGTAGAGGTCGAGAGTTTGTTCTCGTTCCGAATGTTGAGCACATTACGATCTTGTTCAATTCGGTGAGTCATACTGCGACACGAGACTGGCTCGATCGAACATTTGGATCACAGCAGCAAAGTTCGTATGTCGATCGACGAATGCTTTATCAAGCGATCCATTTAATCGGCTGGCTAATTGCTCTGAGCGCAATCGCGCCGAGTTTGCAGATAGCAACTTCACCGTTATCGATTTCACCGTTGCAGCGTTGGGGCGGCTTATTGCTGTCTTCGACGGTTCCGACGGCTGGACTGGTTTTGCTCAATCGCGTCACTGATTTACAAACATTAGGCGGAATTCAAGTCGGGGGAGCAGTTGCGCTCTGGTTTGCGATCGCAGGTTTGCTCTGGTTAGCAGTTCTCCGCCAAATTCCACAATTCAATCTGAAAAAGTTACTTCTTGGAATTGGCGTATTTACAGTGCTGTGGATTGCAGTGGGAGCAATGGCGCAATTCGTTTGGCTACAATCGGTGCTGATTCCAGAGCGATTACTAATCTGGGGAATGATCTCGATCGCATCTTTGCCCTGGTTTTTAGCAAGCGAAATCGCCCAATCTAAACAGCGAATTCTTTGGGGAATTGCTCAAAGTGTAACTCTGATTGGTGGCTTTGTACTGGTACTACAATTCTTGCCGCAGCTTGGATTTATGTTTATCTTGCTGCCGCTGTTTCCAGTATTGATTACGGTCTTATCGATCGTCGGTGCTCAAGTTCGAGAAAGTTGGAGTGTTGCGATTTCGAGTGCCTTGTTTTTCGCATGGTTACTCGCAGCCGGATTTCCCCTAGCTTAGCTCCACTCCAATCTCAGTTAAGCTGCTTCAAAGCGAGAAGGATTGTCTTGCACTTTCTTCAACAATCCACGCCGTTCAGCGTGTTTGGTGGTGATGGCAACACTTCTTCTTGCTTTGGAAATTTCAGCCGGATCGAACTCATCGTAGAGTTGATTGATCAAATCATCGATCGATAAAGCACTCTTCTCATCTGCCAACACTTGCAAAATTGCATCCATCGGCTTCGTGCCTTTGAATTTGGCTTTGAGCTTTCCAGCATCAAACGCAGTTTTGCTCGATGACTTGGGTGCTGCTGACTTTGCTTTAGCAGTCGTTTTTGGTTCAGTCGTTTTTGGTTCAGACTTAGCCGCAGGTTTTGAGACAGGTTCGCTTTCAGTCGTCTCACCGAGCAAAGAATTGATATAGTTGAGAACGCGATCGATTTCTGCTTCTGCTTCTTTCGTCACGGTTTCAGCGATCGTTTCTTGCTCACTGAGCAATCGAGCACGAGTCTGTTCGAGTTCTGCTTTGAGCGTATCATTGAGGATAGTAGGCACTGTTATATTTCCTTGAGTTGAAGCGCGTTACTAAAGATTGTAGTGCTAACTGCAACTTTTGGTGATCGAATCTTCAAAAGCATTTAATAAAAAATTGAGGTATAGCTGTAGAAGTTTAGATTAGGACATCCTCGAAGTCGCCCCCAAACCCCCAATTCTGGGGGCTTAAGACTCTTGCTCCCCCAAACTTGGGGGCTGGGGGGCGATCTCGAAGTGTCCTAACTAAAGTAGGTACTGCTATAACTGCCCGATATCGGTTGAAGGAGCTACTAGCTCGTCTTGTCCGTTGCAATAATATGGACATCAATATTTTTGAGCGATCGCAATAGTTTATGAGTCAGTGAGCCGTGCAGCATTAATCTCCAGCGCGATCGCTGACTCTCCCCGATGACAATTTGAGTGATGTGATAGGTTCTGGCAACTTGCGCGATCGCTTTTGCTTTGTCTTCGTCTGTGACTCGAATAAACTCTCCGCCAAACTCTTTGCAGAGTCTTTCACAGGTTTCAATCTGTAAGCTCTCTACTTTAGTGAGGAAACGGTTTGGATCATTCACAAACAAACAATAAAACGGAGCGTGCATATATCCAGCAATACGAGCGCCGCGCCGAATCAGTTGAACTGCATTGAGATAAGTTGAGACACAGACTAACACCCGTTCATGAATGTTGCAAAACGGAGCATTCGCTTCGAGTCCGTTTGAGGCTTGGAGAGCATCTTCTTCAATGTTGTCTGCAATCTCTCGGAGTGCCAGTTCTCTCAAGGCGATGAGGTTACGCCGCTGGAAAAAATTTTGCAGGGATTGATCGACTTTTTCAAGAGCGTAGATTTTACCGTCTTTCAGGCGTTCCTCTAGCGTTTCTGGTGTAACATCAATGACCACCACCTGATCCGCTTCTTCCAGTAAGCGATCGGGAATTCGTTCTCGAACCACAATCCCTGTAATTCGGGCAACCAGATCATTGAGGCTTTCTAAGTGCTGAATGTTCACGGTTGAATAGACATCAATCCCTGCTGCCAAAACGACTTCTACATCCTGATACCGCTTTTCTCGCTGGGAGCCAGGGACATTGGTATGAGCAAGTTCATCAATTAAGACCAGTTGCGGTTGACGAGCAAGGATTGCATCTGTATTCATTTCAGACAGCACAGTGTCAGAACAATTAATTTTCAATCGGGGCACCACTTCTAACCCTTCTGAGCGCTGTGCTGTTTCTTGCCGATTGTGGGTTTCAAGTAAACCAATCACAACATCAATTCCCTCTTGCCGGAGACGATGCCCCTCTTCTAGCATTCGGTATGTTTTACCTACCCCCGGTGCCATGCCAATAAAGATTTTATGCTTTCCTCGATGGGCAGATCGAACAGAGGTGCTATCAGGAAAAGGATTTGATGAGTGATACATAGTTTAGAATGCAGAACGATCGGCAGGTATAGCAGTAGAAGTTTAGATTAGGACATCCTCGGAGTCGCCCCCAAGCCCACAATTCTGGAGGCTTAAGACTCTTGCTTCCCCAAACTTGGGGGCTTGGGGGCGATCTCGAAGTGTCCTAACTGAAATTAAGTACGGCTACATATCGGCTAAAGTGAGCGGCGGCGAGGGAACTAGAACGTAGCGCAAAGACTCTGTACCGTCCGCTCCACTGTGTTTGTTGTTATGCTGCGGTTACTACAACTCGCGCTTAACCACATAATCTCACCAAGACTTGATGAAGTGCAATCCCTCTTCTCTAGCGACCAAAATATGATATGGTACACATGAACTTTTGATATACAGTTTGCTATGACTTATGTCCAATCCCTCTTCTCAAAGTACCGAAGCCATCGACCATGACCAAAACTTTAAAGAGCTAATCTCAACCTTTTTCCTGGAATTCCTAGAACTATTTTTGCCAGAGATAGCCAGAAACATCGACCCTGAATCAATTCGATTTCTACCACAAGAATACTTCGCTGATCTAGTAGAAGGCGATGAGAAAATCATTGATTTGCTGGTAGAGGTCAAGCTATTTGGGCAAGATACGACCTTTCTATTCCATATCGAAGCACAATCTTATAGTGAAAGCAGACTTAATCGCAGAATGTTTTACTATCTGGCACGACTGCACCAGAACTATGTCAAAGACATTTATCCAATTGTCATTTTTTCGTTCGATCAACCTTATCGTGCAGAGAATAACACCTTCAAGATCGAATTTCCCAACTTCAAGGTATTGGAGTTTCGCTTTCATGCCATCCAACTGAATCGACTCAACTGGCGGGACTATATTGATCACCCCAATCCTGTTGCAGCCGCATTGATGAGCAAGATGAAAGTTGCCAAACGAGATCGTCCCAAGGTGAAAGCAGAATGTCTACGATTGCTGGTAACGTTAAAGCTTGACCCTGCTAAAACTCGATTGATATCCAAGTTTGTTGACACATACCTACGCTTGAACGCCCAAGAAGAGCAGACTTTTCAAGCGGAACTTGATAAAATCGGTGTAGCGCAAAGGGAGGCGATTATGCAAGTTACCACGAGTTGGGAAGAAAAGGGCATTGAGAAAGGAGTTGAACAGGGACAACGATCGCTCGTTTCTCTTTTGTTGGAACAAAAAATTGGGCAACTACCAGAAGCAATCAGCGATCGCATTTCTTCGCTCGCACCGAACAAACTGTCAGACTTAGCGATCGCATTGCTCAATTTTAATTCGATCGATGATTTGAGCCATTGGTTAGAAGCGAATGAATAAGGGAGATCATTACAACCAGACAACACTGTTGACCAGTCGCGATCTTCCTTAGGGGCTTGCGAATAAATAAGATCCCGGTCATTCTAGAGGAAATGAGAGAAGCCCTTGCGATGATGTCTCAACCTCCAAACCCAGAACCGTTGCCGTCAATGCTGAGCGAAGCGGTGAAAGCCA
>NZ_JBNXVP010000023.1:0-109750 GCF_050565645.1 Leptolyngbya sp. AN10 | reverse complement strand
TTTAGGTGGATGGACGGGCTACAGCAGTCAGCGTCCTCCAGGAATTGCAACGATACTGCGTGGACTACAGCAGTTTGACTCCTTTTTTACTGGATGGAGTTTCAATCGAGATGTGTATACACGGTAGCTCCTTAAGGACGGGGAGGGATAGCGACAGGGCGTAAGCCCTAATCTCCCAAATCTCAAAACCGGAAACATGCAAACACCTCTTGTAGTCTATAATATCAATACGTGAGAAATTAAAGCCGTGAAACAAGTCCTGACACTATCCTGCAAGCTCCAAGTCGTACCGCAACAAGCATTTAAAATCGATGCCACGTTGCAAGCGTTTTGTGATGCTTGTGGATACGTGAATCAGGAAGTGCCCGAAAAGCTGACGAATGAGCTTGCAATGCAATCTCTCGTTTATCAGGAAGTACGGGCACGTTTCGGTCTTTCTGCCCAGCTTGCCATCCATGCGATTCGTCGGGTTTCTGGCAACCGCAAGACAGCAAAACAAACTGGTCATGCGGTGAAAGAGTTCCGTCCCACGTCTGCCACCTATGACGTGAGAACATTCAGCTTTCGCGAGAAAGACTGGACAGTTTCTCTCACTTTGAACGGCGGACGGGAGCGCTTTGGGTTGCATATCGGCAATTTCCAGCGCGGCAAATTGAAAGGACAAAATCCTAAATCTGCCACATTGGTTAAGACTCGCAAGGGTGAGTATTATCTGAACATTCAACTTGAATCGATGCCACCAGAGCCACCGAAGACCGATAAGGTTTTGGGCGTTGATTTGGGGCGTATAGACATTGCTGTTACCAGTGAAGGAGAAAAGTTTAGCGGCAAAGATATCACCCGTATTCGTGACCATCACGGCGACTTGAGAGCAAGCCTCCAACAGAAAGCCTCGAAAGGCACACGCAGCACGCGCCGTCGTGTACGGAATCTGCTGAAACGGTTGTCGGGGAAGGAGAAACGCTTTCAAAAACATACCAATCACGTCATCAGTTACCGACTGATCCAACACGCTAAAACAAATGGTTTGATGATTGCTTTGGAGGATTTGACTGGGATCAGAGAACGTACCAATCAGATGCCTCGAACTAAAACGGAGCGTCGTCGCTCGAATAGTTGGGCGTTCTATCAGCTTCGGGATTTTCTCGAATACAAAGCGATTCAGGCAGGCGTAAAACTGGGACTGATTGATCCTCGATACACTTCGCAAACTTGCCACCAATGCAATCACATTCACCCGGTTCGAGGTGAGTCCTATCGCAGTGGTAAGAAGTTTGCTTGCGGTCATTGTGGCTGGCAGGGTGATGCTGATTTGAATGGCGCGTTGAATATTGCAAAAATCGGGCTGTCTTTATCCCAGCCTGGAGGTTCAGCTATTGCTTGCTCGTTGAGTGGGCAACGGCTAGGGCTACTGAAATCCCCGTGCGTTCACGCCGGGGAAGGTTAAAGCCGTTCTGTTACTTTGAATTGCTGTGAATTCCATTACGCTCCAAGCGATCGACAAAACTCTCCTCCCCCAAGTCCTTGAACTCGATCTCATTTGTTTCGACGGACTTTGGACAGAAGAAGGATATCAGCGAGAAATCGACAGCCCGAATAGTGAACTGATCGCCATTACGATCGACAATCACCTGATCGGATACGGCTGTTTTTGGGCGATCGTTGATGAAGCGCACATTACGATTATTGGAATTCACCCGGATTATCAGCGGCAAGGATTGGGGAATTTGATTCTACTGGCGTTGCTCGATCGCGCCTGTCAACGCCAGATGAAACACGCTACATTAGAAGTCAGAATTTCTAATCAATCTGCGATTTCTTTATACGAGAAATTCCAGTTTAAAGTTGCAGGACAGCGTAAGAAATATTACGCTGACACAGGCGAAGATGCGCTGATTCTTTGGCGCGGTGAACTTCAAACGGCTGAATTTCAGAATACGTTGAAAGAAAAGTGGTTAGAAATCCGCGATCGGCTGGTTCAGCAACAACGAACACTTTGCGATCCCCACTCCCTGTTGAGTCTTGAAAGAATCCGCTTGACTAATCAATAAGGAATCGATAACAATCTGCCTTTGGTAGTAAATCACACAAATTGCAGCCGAAATTTCTATATGAGCGTTCGGTAATCCTCCCCTCTACCTGTTGCGATAGCTCGTAACCGGAAAGATCCACTATGCTAGAATCAGACCTACGCAGCAGGTGATGGAAATACGCCATGTTTGAACGCTTCACAGAAAAAGCCATTAAGGTGATTATGTTAGCCCAAGAGGAAGCACGCCGCTTGGGTCATAACTTTGTGGGTACAGAACAGATCCTCCTGGGTCTAATCGGAGAAGGAACGGGTGTCGCTGCCAAAGTTCTCAAATCGATGGGAGTCAACCTCAAGGACGCTCGCATCGAAGTTGAGAAAATCATCGGTCGCGGATCGGGCTTTGTCGCAGTGGAAATTCCCTTTACCCCACGGGCAAAGCGCGTCTTGGAACTATCACTTGAAGAAGCTCGCCAACTCGGTCACAACTATATTGGAACCGAACACCTGCTTTTAGGTCTCATCCGAGAAGGGGAAGGCGTTGCTGCAAGAGTTTTAGAAAACCTCGGCGTAGACCTCTCGAAAGTACGTACTCAAGTGATTCGGATGCTGGGTGAAACCGCTGAAGTCACTTCCGGCGGCAGCCAAGGTCGCACCAAAACCCCGACCTTGGACGAATTCGGCTCGAATCTCACCCAAATGGCAGCCGAAGGCAAACTCGACCCCGTGGTCGGTCGCCAAAAAGAAATCGAACGAGTCATTCAAATCCTCGGTCGGCGGACGAAAAACAATCCCGTGTTAATTGGTGAACCGGGTGTGGGTAAAACCGCGATCGCTGAAGGACTCGCCCAACGCATCGCCAATGATGATGTTCCTGACATCTTAGAAGACAAGCGCGTGGTTACGCTCGATATCGGTCTGCTTGTGGCAGGCACGAAGTACCGAGGTGAGTTCGAGGAACGCTTGAAAAAAATCATGGATGAGATCCGCTCTGCCGGAAATGTCATTCTGGTAATCGACGAAGTTCATACCCTAATCGGTGCGGGTGCAGCAGAAGGCGCGATCGATGCCGCCAACATTTTGAAGCCTGCCCTTGCCCGTGGTGAACTGCAATGTATCGGTGCAACCACGCTCGATGAGTATCGCAAACACATCGAACGAGATGCAGCACTCGAACGCCGCTTCCAGCCTGTGATGGTCGGTGAACCTTCGGTCGATGAAACGATCGAGATTCTCCGAGGCTTGCGTGAACGCTATGAGCAACACCACAAGCTAAAGATCTCAGACGAAGCACTCGAAGCCGCAGCGAAACTCTCGGATCGCTATATTTCAGATCGATTCTTGCCGGATAAAGCGATCGACTTAGTTGACGAAGCTGGATCGCGGGTGCGGTTGATTAATTCTCAACTGCCACCAGCCGCGAAAGAACTCGATCGCGAATTGCGTCAAGTCTTGAAAGATAAGGATGACGCTGTTAGATCCCAGAACTTTGATCGGGCGGGTGAACTGCGCGATCGAGAAATGGAAATCAAAGCAGAGATCAGAGCGATCGCTCAAACTCGGAAGTCGGAATCGACCGATGAGAATGCTTCTCCAGTCGTGGGCGAAGACGATATTGCTCAAATCGTTGCATCTTGGACAGGTGTTCCGGTGAACAAACTCACCGAATCCGAATCCGAGAAGTTGCTGCACATGGAAGACACGCTGCATACTCGCTTGATCGGTCAAGACGAAGCAGTGAAAGCCGTGTCCAGAGCAATTCGTCGGGCACGAGTTGGATTGAAGAATCCGAATCGCCCGATCGCGTCGTTTATCTTCTCCGGTCCGACTGGGGTTGGTAAAACCGAATTGACGAAAGCACTCGCAGCCTACTTCTTTGGTTCTGAAGAAGCGATGATCCGGTTGGATATGTCGGAATTCATGGAGCGCCACACCGTTTCTAAACTGATCGGTTCGCCTCCTGGATATGTTGGCTACAACGAAGGCGGTCAATTGACTGAAGCCGTTCGTCGTCGTCCTTATACGGTTGTGCTATTCGATGAAATCGAGAAAGCGCACCCCGATGTCTTCAACATGCTGTTGCAAATCTTGGAAGATGGTCGCTTGACCGATGCCAAGGGACGCACCGTAGACTTCAAGAACACGCTGCTAATCATGACCTCGAACATTGGTTCTAAGGTGATCGAGAAAGGTGGCGGCGGACTTGGATTCGAGTTCTCCACCGAGAACGAATCGGAATCGCAGTACAACCGGATTCGCTCTTTGGTCAACGAAGAACTGAAGCAGTACTTCCGCCCTGAGTTCTTGAACCGACTCGACGAAATCATCGTATTCCGTCAGTTGAACAAGGCAGAGGTCAAGGAAATTGCCGACATCATGCTCAACGATGTGTTCAAGCGTTTGAAAGAGCAAGGGATTACGCTGCAAGTCACTGAGCGATTTAAGGATCGGTTGGTTGATGAAGGCTACAACCCAAGTTACGGCGCACGTCCGTTACGTCGGGCGATCATGCGACTCCTCGAAGACTCGTTAGCAGAAGAGATTCTGTCGGCACGAGTGAAAGACGGTGATGTTGCAACCGTTGACGTGGATGAAAATGGACAAGTCAAGGTTCTACACGGTCAAGAACGTGAATTGTTGCCGCAAGCAGCAGAGTAGAATCTGACGATCGAATAACTTAAAGCAGTAGGAGACTTGAGTTTCCTACTGCTTTTTTGTTGCTTGAAAGATTTTTATTTTTTTAGAAAACATAGTTAACTCTCACCGTATAATACGTGCAAGTAAGAAATGGCTCTATTGTTTGATTCGTTCTGTGTGAAAGTTGAGAAGTAAACTGACCTATGGCAAGAAGTAGTTTTTTGGCTGATTTTCAAAAGTTCCTAATGCAAGGAAACGTGATTGACCTTGCAGTTGCTGTCATTATTGGTGGCGCATTTGGCAAAATTGTTGAATCGCTAGTTACAGATGTGATTACCCCTGCCATTTTGAGTCCTGCGATGAGTGCTCTAAATGTGAAAGGATTAGAAAATCTCGTCATCGGAGACGGTATCAAGATTGGACTTTTCTTAGCATCGATAATCAACTTTATCGTGATTGCTTTTTGTATCTTCTTGATCATCCGTGCGTTTGAGAAAGCAAAACGGAAATTTGTACGACAAGAAGCAGTTGAAGAAGCGGTGGCTCCTCCTGATCCAGTTGTGATGTCTCAAGAGCGGTTGACTGATGCGATCGAACGTCTCACCGCATCAATGAATCGATAATTTCAGAAATACGATCGCTCATTTTATAAGTGAGCGATCGTACTTTTTTAAGGCACTCGAATAAACACTTCTCGAATGAATTCTTCGTCTGTAATTTGTCGAGCTTGAAGACTCGCTTTTAAGGTAATGAGATCACTTCTTAACTTCCGTAGCTGTTCTAATTCGGAAGTAGGAGAAGGCGTGGGTGAAGGAGTTGAAGATCCGCCACGCGCATCATCATTGAGTCGTCTACGAACCGTGATTGTAGCGATTCCAGTAATCGGTAAACCGCGACTTCTTTGATAAGATTTGACCGCACTATAGGTCGCACGACGATAATTTCCAGACAGTTCTATCTCGGTATTTAATACTTTTTTCAAGTTGTCTTGCAAAATACGAACGGTTTTCTCGATCGCACTTCTCAATTGCGGTCCATCGTTTCCGGTTGCTGCCATATTGTTATCGATTTGATATTGCAAAATGGCGGCGCGAGTATAACCGTCAACATTGGCAAGTTGGCGCAGAGAAGTCACATTGCAATCGATCGCTCCTAAAATTTCGCGATCGCAAGCATTGACACTATTTCCTAATCCATCCAGTCCTCTCGGTCCAAGATAGTAGCCGAGTCCGTCTAGATTTTCCCTAAGATCTGCGAGTGAAGTAACTGGCATCTTCTAAACACTCCTTTTTCCTAATCGGCAGATGCGCGTGATTACAGTTACGATCATTGTGCAGCAAGAACGCTAGGCGAAATCCGTAAATAATTTGAAGCTAGAGGACTACGGTAAAATACGGGAAGTACGTTAAACGCGCCATGACACAAGAATCTAAAGTCGAAACTCCCGCTGTTGCTCCCTCAGATTCCACTCCGAAATGGAAAGTTTGGCTGGAGAACTTTCAGATTTTGGTGATTGCACTAATTTTGGCATTGCTTGTGCGATCGTACATTGCAGAACCACGCTTCATCCCTTCCGATTCGATGGTTCCGACTTTGGAAATTGGCGATCGCTTAGTCGTTGAAAAAATCTCTTACCGCCTGCATCCGCCCGAATTCGGAGACATTATTGTTTTTGATCCGCCGACTCAGCTTCAAGAGCTTGGATACGCGAAAGATCAGGCGTTCATTAAACGGATTATTGGCAGACCAGGACAAACGATCGAGATTAAATCCGGTAAAGTTTTCGTAGACAATCAACCGTTGCAAGAACCGTATATTGCTGAAAAGCCAAGCTATCAGATGCCCGCTGTGCAAGTTCCTGAAGGGAGCTACTTCGTTATGGGGGACAATCGGAACAACAGTAATGACTCTCACGTTTGGGGATTTCTGCCGCAAGAGTTTATCCTAGGTCGGGCTTGGTTTCGGTTTTATCCTATCGATCGACTTGGAAAAGTTTAAATCAATGAAGGTTAAGGGTTTGAGGGAGTCATAAAAGTGAGGGGGTATGATCTTGAATCACAGTCAGCTTCTCCGCTTGGGCATCCTCTGAATCGACGAATGCTTTGAGTAACGATCGTCAAAAAGCCGGGGTCATGACCCCGGCTTTCTAGATTAGATTTGCGTCATCTTGATTCAACAGCCATCTGGTCCACAGAAACTTCTCCCGTACAGAACCTCTGCTTCACAGAGATAGGCAATGCCCGCATAGTTGGTGAAAAACTCCAATGCGACTCGATCGGCAATCTTCTCAGCCATATCCCGATTTTCGGTCAGTATCTCGAACTTTATATTTGAATCGGTGTCAGCAGTGTTGGGTTTACCCGTAGAGCGCACATTGCGACTGCCTTTACCACCAGTCTCCACTACCGTGTAACCGGTTGCTCCGCATTCATCAATGATCTTGGCGACCTTTTTCAGCAAAACTTTTTCTGTAACGATGACGAGCTTGTTGGCAAGCTTGGACATATCGGTTATCTCCTTTATCTCCTAAGAGAGATGTACATTAATTTGATGAGTCTGCCGGGGTAAGAGAACATCGGCAGACTGAGACCTGCCTGGGATTAGAGACCGCCAAGCGCTTGGGCGAGACCAATAAAGAACGGGATACACAAGCCGATCGCAATTGGCGTACCGACGGCTGTGGACGCGCCGATATAGGCAGAAGGATTGGCTGAGGGGATACCGGCTCGCAACGTGGGCGGACCTGAGATATCTGAACTAGAGGAGGCAATGACAGCCAGGATCACGACACCACCCATGCTGAATCCCATCGTTCTGTGGGCAATCATGCCGAGACTGAAGGCGATTAGCCCATGCACAAATGGTGCTACCACACTATACACGACGTACCATTGGGCTACCTTGCGTAGTTCGCCAAGCCTTGACCAAGCCTCCATCCCCATGACCAGCATCAAAATCGAAAGCAAGCCACGAAAGGCGGGATCGTAGAAGCTTTTATAGACACTTTCTGGCTGAGCGAACAATCCAAGAGCGAGACCTAACAACATAGCCGATAATGCAGGACCCCGGAGGCTTTCCTGGATAATGGGCCAGATCTTGACCCGATTAGGTCGCTGCTGCTTGTCCTGCAAGGTCGGGTCGGCTGCTGCAAGACGCTGCTGCTTCTTGTTGAGGTAAATGTTGGCGACAACGATCGCAGTGACGAGCGCTGGGATATCCATGAAGGGATAGAGTGCGCCAGCCCATGCCTCGTATGAAATTTTTTGTTCTTCCAGTACCGTCAGACCGGCAGCCATGGTAGAGCCACTCACGGCACCAAACAAACCCCCAGTCGCGATCGCATCCACGGTTTGGACCTTCGGCAGCTTGGCTAATGTATAGCGTGCGATGAATACAATCAGAATCCCTGCTACTACAGCAAACAAGGCGGGTAATACCATGTCCGCCAGATTGGAATTGCGGATCGCAATCCCACCCGTCAAACCAATTTTGGTGAGCAGCATGAAGACGATGATCGTACAAATCGACTCTGGGATTACCAGTTCGCTACCAAGCGCGGCAATGACCATCCCACCAATCAAAAAGCTGAGGGTTGGGGACTGCAACTGCTTCACGAAGTCCATTAGAAAAAGAGACCAAAAATCCACGAATACCTCCTTGTGCCTCCTCTAATGAGGAGTATTGCAATGAATGAACTAAACGAACTCTGAAGAGCTGAAGAATGGAATCTGGCATCTGCGATCGCACACTCAGAGAAGTCTCAACAATAGACTGCCGAGAATGATTGCCGAGCGACTTCAAGCTCTGAAAAACTAAATCGTGCTGGTTAAATTGCTTGGATGCTTATAACTGTACGCTACTCTGGGTAGTAATACTTATGCGAGTGGTTAAGAAAAGATTTCTGTGTGTATAGAAATTTTTCTATGATCTTTAGTTCACCTGTCGAAGCAAAGTGACGAGCAAATGGAGCGGCTGAAATTTTCTCCTCAATCCCGATCGTGATTGCTGCAAACCGTTTTTCAGCCTAACAGACGATCGACAAGTTGCGAATCGTGAATACCAAAAAATTGCGGGTGAAAGAACATCTTCCACCCGTTGCAGATCAAATTATTCGTCGTTTAGCGTCACATCTGCAATGAAACAATGCACAGTTTCAGACATCTCAGCAGACTAGAGTTATAGTCGCTGAATTTAACTAACTGTAGCGACTCCAATTTCTTCAGGTGCGAGATACGGAGTCAAAACCTGACCGTCTTTGAACCAAATCACCCGACGAGTACAGCGAGCTACTTCCGGTTCGTGTGTCACCATAACGACCGTCATTCCACTCGCGTTTAACTCGGTGAAGATGCTGAGAATTTCTTGAGTTGTTGTAGAGTCGAGCGCACCTGTCGGCTCATCGGCTAGAAGCAGAACGGGACGATTGACGATCGCTCTTGCAATGGCAACCCGCTGCTGCTGTCCTCCCGATAGCTGAGTTGGCTTATTCTGCATTCGCTGTTCTAATCCAACTCGAATCAAAGCTTCTGTGGCTCGATCGCGTCTTTCTGCTTGTGGCACATTTGCATACACCATCGAACGACTCTCGCATTTGAGAATTTTTGCCGCAGAAATTCATTTTGGGGCGGGATTGGTTTCGGTTTTATCCTATCGATCGAAGGGGAGAAGTATAACGTTAAACTTCTTCATCGCTTGGTTGCTCTATCACAGAACACTCTACCAAAAGTGCTTCCAGGCTTTCAGGAAAATCTCCACGGGACACCATCTTTTCAAACACCTGATAGCAATCGTTTTTTGCTCCTTCTTTACGAGGGAAGCCGAGCCACAAAATGACGATCGCCTTTCTTTCCGATTGGTCAAACGCACGAAAAAATAAGCGATAACGTTCTGGTAAACCCATTTTCTTCATGCGTCCATACCGCTTGAGTCCGCCTGTTAAAGCAAAGTGACGCGCGAAGGGATCGGCTGAAATCTTCTCCTCTATTCCGATCGTAATCGCCGCAAATAGTTTGACGGTTGTATGAGTCTTAAACTCAGCCTCTGGAAGACGGTCTTTGAGTTTTGTAACACGATCGACAAGTTGCTGATACTGAACTCCAAAAAGCTGCGGGTGGAAGAAGATCTCCCACCCATTACAGATCAAATTACTCATCGTCTAGAGTCACACCCGCAATTAAATGATGCGCGGTTTCAGACATCTCAGCGGTGTAAGGCTGCAAATTCTTACTCTTAAGAGCTTCGGTCGTAATGAAATCAAGGAAAAGTTTCAGTACGATCGCATCGTTTTCTTCGTCAGGTTGTATCGCTGCGTGTATTGCTTCCCACGCCGCTAAGTTAATTTGTACAACGGCTTGACCATCAGCATTTGTGACGACTGTTGCCTGCTGTAAAGCTTCTGAGGCTTCAAGCATGATTCTGCTTCAGTAGGGATTGAACAGATTATAGCGTTGCAGTTGTAGCTTTATGGTCGCTTTGATTGATTCTCATCGGGTGAAGAGTCACGATCTCTCAATTCGATGAAGTCGATATCACCAATACTGCCTTCACTCTAATAACTTGTTAGTCCGCACAATTTTGTGACTGATCTGCTTAGTGCCTGGGAACACTGCAAGCGCAGACTAACAACTTCGCAACATGTTGACTTATGGACGACAAGCTACTTAAGAAATACCTTGAATATGCTAGTACCGAAGAGTCCTTTGCAGTTCTCTTTGTGAAAAAGCATCTCGCTCAAGCAAAAGGGTGTTGGGTAGATATTGTCGATTGCCGACGCTACGAGATGTCCTCGAATAATTTACATTTCAGATTCGTTGTAGGTGGTCTGTATAAGAGAAAAATACAACCTCAGTATCCATCAAAGTCTGTATGTACCATTAATGGCAAATTTGATGAACGCAGATATTACTTGATGGTACGAGCCATAACGTGGGAAACCGCACATAAGGACATTGAACAGCAAAAATCAAAGAACATAGCATCACGGAAATTCAAGATAACAGGTACAAGCTACGATAAAAATCGAAGCAAAAAAGGCTTTTTCCGGGAGGATGCACCACCGGAAATAAAGGATCTTGCAAATAATCTTAACGATCGTACAAGCCCACTGTGGGATAGAGCCTTGCAATACGCCAACAAGCCAGAGTTTGTTTATGAGATTAAGAAAGTTCACATTAACTAGCAGGACGACTAGCAATTCAAACGCAGCGGACAGTTGGAAGCTGTTGGTGCTGAGTTTGAGATTACCTGCCATCGCTGATTTGAACCGTTATCTCATTCGATCGCTTAACAATGCTCAAAAGCCTGCTTGATTGAAGTGGTTGTCCGTCGTCAGTGCATCTAGAATTCCTCGCTCTTGCATCACAACAAATGACACACAGTCAATCAGTCCCCATTCTTTGTCGATGCGATGCTTAAACAGGTTGAAAGCAGCGTTGTAGAGTTCACTTGAGAATGGAACAATTTCGACGTTGGGATCAGAGTTTAACGATTCGAGAAGCCGAGTTGCTGCAACTCTATACCGTTGTTTCGATAGCGCATTCCCAATTTCCAAAAGGATTGCTTGAGTTGTCACAAGGCGATCGCCAGCGTTTTCGATTTGACTTGCAAGTTTAACTGCTTTTGCGTGGTTTCGGTCAGTCGTTGCAGACAGAGCAATGGCGAATGAGGTATCTAGAAAAATTTCAGTCATTTTCCTGAATCTCATCGCCATACAAATAGTGGTCTAGATTGGTTGACCAGTCTGGAGCACCTTGTAGCTGAAGAGATTTAGCAGTCTCAAGAAACGATCGAGGTTTTTTTGACGGTTCCGGCACAACGCTCTCAACAATGATTCGCACTCGTGTCCCAGCTTCTAAGTTTAAAGGCACTGCTGGACGTAGAGTATTGCCATCAAAGACAGCTTCCACGGTTTGAATCATTGTCGTACTCACAATTACGAATGCCTTCAGTATATCGGCTTAACTGCTAGTGCTGAGATTCTACAAAACGATCGCCGTTCGCCAAAACCTGAAACAGCGATCGTTCTTATTTGAACTAGCCCACAGTCGCAACTCCAACTTCTTCGGGTGCAAGATACGGTGTTAGAACTTGCCCATCTTTAAACCAGATCACCCGACGAGTACAGCGAGCTACTTCCGGTTCGTGTGTCACCATGACGACCGTCATGCCGCTTGCGTTTAATTCGGTGAAAATGTTGAGAATCTCTTGAGTTGTTGTAGAGTCAAGTGCTCCAGTCGGCTCATCAGCGAGAAGTAGAACGGGACGATTGACGATCGCTCTCGCAATCGCGACCCGCTGCTGCTGTCCTCCAGATAACTGAGTTGGCTTATTCTGCATTCGCTGTTCTAGTCCGACTCGAACCAAAGCTTCGGTTGCTCGATCGCGTCTTTCTGCTTGCGGCACGTTGGCATACACCATCGGCAGCATCACATTTTCGAGCGCAGTTAATTGTGGCAATAGATGGAATTGCTGGAACACGAAGCCGATCTTTCGGTTGCGAATGTGAGCTAAAGCGCGATCGTCGAGTTGCGCTACATCTTCGCCATCTAAGTAATAGCGTCCGGCAGTGGGTCGATCGAGACATCCGATAATGTTCATCATCGTGGACTTGCCCGATCCAGAGGCTCCCATAATCGCGCAGTATTCGCCCTGTTCCACGGTGAGATCGACTCCTGCGAGCGCATGAACGATCGTTTCTCCAATCCCGTAGACTTTGGTAATTTCTTCCAATCGGATAATCGTAGATTGCGGCATGATTAAGCACTCCGGAGGGCAACAATCGGATCGAGTTTGGCAGCTTGACGGGCAGGAATCACACCGAATCCAAGTCCGATCGAACCGGATACGCCCACTGCAAGAATAATCGCGGCAGGAGAAACGATCGCTTCAAGTGGAGAAACCGCTGCAACAATCACAACGCCTCCAACCCCGATGATCGTTCCAATCAAGCCACCCGCAGCGGAAAGAATCACAGCTTCGATCATGAACTGAGTCAGAATGTCATTTCCAGAAGCCCCGATCGCTTTTCTCAGTCCAATCTCTGAGGTTCTTTCAGTCACGGAAACCAGCATGATATTCATAATTCCGATGCCACCAACTAAGAGAGAGACTCCAGCGATCGCGGCTAACATTGCGGTTAATCCACCTGTAATCGTGCCGACAATTTGCAGAATATCTTTCTGAGTTTGCACCGTGAAATCATCTTCATTCACGATTTTGTGTCGTCGTCTCAGCAAGTTCGTAATCTGAAATTCTGCCGCTGGAATACTCGCTTCATCTCTAGCAGACACCGAAATAAAAGTGAGATCCAAGCCATACGGAGAAGTTCGTCCGGTTAACGTACTCGCCATCGTGGTTAAAGGAACGTAAGCCGCATCGTCTTGGTTGCTACCGAGAAACGATCCTTTTGCCTGCAAGACACCGATGATTTTGAAGCTGACATTTCGGATACGGATCTCTTCCCCGATCGGGTTTTTATCTCCGAAGAATCGGGTTGCTAAATCCGCGCCCAACGCCACAACGCGCTGATTTCGCTTCAAATCCATATCGGAAATAAACCGCCCTCTCGCGACATCAAAACTCCGAACCGGAAGAAATTCTGGGGTCGCTCCGACGATCAGCGAGGATGAATTCCGGCTGCCATAAACGACCGGAAACTGAGCGCTTTTCTGAGCCGCAACGCCGCCAACTGAGGGAAGCTGTTCTGCGATCGCTTTTGCATCTTCCCAAACCAGCGTTCTCGGTAAGTTCGTCGTCCGCTGTCGTGCCTGTCCGCTTCCTGGAGTCACAAACAGCACATTCGGACCTAATGATTCAAACTGCTCAGAAGCTAACTTTTGCGCCCCTTGTCCAATTCCGATCATCGCAATCACTGACGCATTCCCAATCACCATGCCCAACATGGTTAAACTACTGCGGAGTTTGTTGGCGGTGAGCGTCTTTGCCGCCATTTTTAAGCTTTCACCAAAATCCATCTCTGATTAGCCCTGGTTATTTGTATTGTCGATTTTTTGACCTTCTGGCGGCTGAACGAAAATGCGATCGCCCGGTTTAATCCCATCCAGAATTTGAGTTTCATCATCAAAACTCAATCCGGTCGTCACTCTTTGGAACCTCGGTCTATTATTTTCGCCCGGAACCCAAACGCCCGTTTGTCCTCGTTGTGTCGAAAGTGCGGCAGTTGGAACGACCAGCGTACTCGGAATCGAATCGCCTAAGAAACTGACATTGGCATTCATTTTCGATTTCAGTTTGTCGCGCCCGGTCAGAATATCAATCCGCACCGAGAAAGAAGTCACATCTCGTTCCGTCACCGCTTCCGGTGCAATGAGTCGAACTCGTCCTTTAAATGTCTCTTCCGGATACGCATCGACTCGGATATCGACTTCCTGACCGCGTTTAATCTGTCCGATATCGACTTCTGGCACTTTCGCCCGGACTTCTAAACCGCTCGCTAAAGCAAATACTGAGGTCGAAGCAGAACCATCTGCGCCTGCGGTAGCTTGCGTCGTCGGAGTCACGAATGCGCCCACGGTCGCGTAACGCTGCGTGATCACACCAGAGAAAGGAGCGCGAATAAACGTATCTTCTAAGCGGTTTTGCACTTGTTCAAGTTGCGCTCTTGCAGAAGCTAACTGCGCCTCAGATTGCCGAATTTCTTCCGGTCGTGCCCCGTTTTGCCGCTGCTCTAGCTGCTGAGTTACCTGGTTCAATTGTGCCTGTGCTTGACTCAATTGCGCTCTGGCTTGACTCAAAGTTTGATTGGCGTTCTGTTCGCGGCGGATAAATTCATCTAAGGAGTTAGTTGCGATCGCACCTTGATCCGCCAATTCCCGCTGTCGTCGCGTTTGAGTCCGAGCAAAATCAACCGCTGAATTCGCATCAGCAACCAATCCTTCAACCCGGCGAATTTCACCTCTTGCCCGTTCCACTTCTGCCTCTGCCTGCCGAATCTCTTCAACACGAGTTCCGGCTCTGAGTTGGTCTAATCTCGCCTCGGCTTCCGCGACTCGTGCCCGCGCCTGATTGAGTTCCGCCTCAACATCCTGACCTTCCATTCGAGCAACAACTTGCCCCTGAGTCACCTGATCACCTTGATCAACCAAAAGTTGAGCAATTTTCCCAGCGGTTTTTGGGCTGAGATTCACCGTCCGAATCGGAATGACCTCCCCGCTGGCTGCGATTCGAGTCGTCACAGTCTTTGATTCCACCGATATTGTGGCGGTTTCCTGACGAGGGGCAAGCTGACGTGAAACGAGAAAAGCACCCCCCGGAATTGCGATCGCACCCGACACCAAAAGCGCCAATAGCCAGCGACTCGAAGACTTACCAACTTTGCCAAAAAAAGGAACTTGCATGGAACAAACTCACCCAACTAATAAGGGAGCGAAGCAATGAAAATAATGAAGCGATGACATATAAACTCTTCATGAAGACGACGATCGATGTCCGAAAGATTCCTGAGATCGTCATTTACGGAGCTATATGAATCTCTTATTTACAAATTTTAACGCGCTTTTCGCTGGGGGCAGCAGTGCGGTTGACCCTACCGCAAGATTGGTTCTATCCGCTCTACACTGCGATAGATTTCAATATCGGAATATCGAAACCCCCAAAAGGCGCAATTCTAACTGTTGATCTGCCCTCGATCGCGGGAAATCTTAAGATTGTCAGTTGCACAAACTGACGGAGACCGGATTAGAAATCAGTATCATAGGCATAGTGTTATTGCTGACGCAATGCCAGAGATGCTAAGAAGAAGTTCTATGGATTGCCGTATTTTTCAGTATGGCATTTTCATAGGAATTCAAGAGACTCCGAAAATCGCGCAACCTGGATAAGTTTTTTGTAAACCAGCAAAAAAGCGTTCGGATTCTTGAAAGTCAGCCTGCATTCAGTACAATAAGCGACTGATTGCTTTTGCCCTCAGCCTGTGACGATGACAGCCTATGAGTCCTTTGCCAAACCGCCCACTCCAGCCTCCTAAATCTTATGCCGCTGAAAATGCGGCTGAAGGCTCTGCTATGCCCCAATCCTCAGACGCATCTGAACCGAAACCTCCCACTGCCCAGCGTCCCCTGGTTCGCCCGGTGGCACGCCCTCAACCTGCGGCTCCAACTCCTGCTCCGCCTCCCGTTGCTGAAAAGCCACCGGGACCGGAACCGGAACCAGAGGAGGTGTTTGATCCCGCCAGTTTGAGACAGCAACCGATTCCCGCACCAAGCGAGCCGATGCAGTATCGTGCGATCGGTCTATTACGCGGTCGCTATACCGCCTCGGAAGAACAATTCACCCGTGGCGAAATGAAGACAGCCGATGGAACCACGATCGAAGCAGTGTTGCTGGGTCGAGTGATGAGTTTAGTGAAAAACCATCTGGATCTCGAACAAGAGCATCTCTGGGTGGTGTATCCCCGCACTCGCGAGAAACAAGAAGATTTGCACGTGCAGATTGTCGGGGTTTGGGAGCCTGAAAACCTCAGCAAGCCCGAAGAAGAGACCGAAGAGACTGAAGCACCTGGTTATCTGCCTTCTTCGGAGGTCGAAGATAACTACTTCTCGATTCGTGGCGAAGTGATTTTCCACACGCCTGAAGAGAAATCTGTGGTGGTGAAGATTAATCAAGCCCCACGCAAGAAAGACGACAAAGCGAAGTCTTTCAAGCTGAAACTCAACGGGGAGCTAACCGGAAAAGTGGTTGGCTATTTCTGGGAGTTGAACGTGCACCGTGAAGGACCCGATCTCGTGATCAAGAGCGCGAAATCGATCGGTATGATTCCACCCCGGAAGAAGACGAAAGAAGAGCTTGCAAGGGGTCGATCGTTTGGTCGTCCGGGGGGTCGTCCGGGTGGCGGTGCTGGTGGACGCAGACCGTTTAGCCCACGTCCGGGAGGTGGCGATCGCGATCGCAGACCTCCGAGCCAGTCGGCTCAACCAGAAGCACCCCGGAGGACGGAACCTCTACCTAAGCCTGTGAAGCGTCGGGCTGAAAGTAGTACAGATAACGCAGTCAGTGAATCATAGGTTGAGTGGGGCGGTCTTCGGGTCGCCCCTATTTATTTTTTTAGATGAATCCTGCGATCGCGTCGAGTAATGCGTTCGGTTCATCAACGCGAATTAAGTGACCGCTATTCTCAAAAATTCTCAAATCCGAATTTGGAATCGCTCCAGCAATCTCTTCAGAAAATTCGGGCGGGCAAATCCAATCGTGCCGACCTGCGATCACCAAAGTCGGAACGGTAATTTTATGGAGTTGATCGAGAACGTTGTAAGAGCGCAAAAATCCGCCAAAGGCTTCGTTGATCGCATCGATCGATAAAATGGTTCGTGATTTTACAGTCTTATTTGGATCAGCCGTATACGAATAGAGCGAGTGCAGGATGCGGAAATATTCGCCTAGTTGTTCCTCGGATTCAAAGTTACCGTTCCAGAGATATTCGGAGATCGCGATCTGTTCCGGTGTGCCGCGTTCTTTGAGAATTTCCTGAGCGCGTTTGAGAAAGCGAAAATCGGGAACAGTGGCAATGACGATCAAGTGTGAAAGATTCTGCGGATAGCGAGTTGCATAAGTGAGCGCAATCATTCCGCCGTAAGAACCACCGATCGCAATAATTTTTCCCAGTCCCAGATGTTGCCTGAGTGCTTCCATATCCTCGACATTTTCATCGAGCGTGTATTTGGATTTGTCGCCTCTTGCCGATCGTCCTTGTCCCCGATGGTCAAAGTAGACGAGTTGCATTTTGTCGCTTAATGCTGAGAACGTTGGCTTGTATGAACTGTGATCGGCTCCGGGTCCACCGTGAATCAGAAACGCGATCGGCTTTTCGCGCATTCGATCGCCGTCTGGAACCAGTCCAGCGCCTTCGATATCGAAATAGATTTGCGTCCCTCGAATGTTTGCGAACATAACCTATAAAGATTGGAACCAAGAGCGCAGCGATCGTACCGCTTCAATTTCGTCTTCTTTCGCTTGTTCTAAGAAAGCATACAGTCGCTCTTTCGGAACTTGAGGAAAAGTTGGACTAGCTTCTACTTCAACATACTGACCGGATTGAAGTTGATAAATTCGCCAGATTTCACCATTAAAGCGCCAGAATTCGGGCACTCCAATGCTGGAATAAAACTGATTTTTGGCAATGTCGGTGTGAGTGATATCGACTTCAACGACGAGATCGGGTGGTGGATCTTCAGCGAAGTTAATCGATCGACCTTTCACCAATGGTTGGTTTTGAATGTAGTAGGCGTTGTCTGGCTCTGCCCCTTTTCGTAAATCTGGATAGTTCATCGTGGTTGAACCCATCGTTTTCACTCGCATTCCGAGCAGTTCAACCAGCGTTAAGATAAATCGCTCAATCAAACGACCGAAGAACTCATGAGCTTCTAAAGGCATGGTAATCTCCAGCGTCCCATCGTCGTAAGTCAAGCGAGATCCACGCGATTCGGGCAGCGCGGACAAAATTTGTAAGTATCCTTCCCAAGTTAAATCTCGAAAAACGACCCGCTGCTCTCCGATTTGCGGCTTTGATGCTGTAATCGCCATACAACTCTCCTAGCACTCTGCGTTCAGTTTAACTGCCTCGCATATCTTGAGGGATAAAGGTTCGATCGACAGGAATCGGTGCAACGGCTTCGGTTAAGGTAAACGTTCCAGCTTCGATCCAGCTTTTCAACTCTAAGGCAACTTGGCGAGAAAGATAAATGCTGGCAAGGGGAGCGACTCGGACGGACTTTCCATCGATCGTTAAACGTCCGGATTTTAACTGAGCGTAACTGACCAATCCAAAGGTGGGACGGACGCGACGGGGAATCGAGAAATCTACGATCGGTGCAACGAGATCTTTATCACGAACAGCACAACGCACGATTACTTCTTCACTCAGCACAGGTAACGGAATTCCAACACCGAGCATTAAAGAAGATCCATATCCGCGAAAATAGCAACCTCGAACCCATCTGGCATCCATTTGTTTCGCATCTCCAATCAGTGCCAATGTCGAAGCGGGACCGATCGGGGTTCGATTGGGCAAACGTTTTTGAAGTGGGAAATGCTGTGTTCCTTCCCAAGCCACGTAACCGATTCCGCCACCGAGAAAGATTCGCGATCCGATTCCGATGAGTTGCAGATCTGGATCGTTTAATAAAGGAGAGATTGCGCCTGGATTGGAAAAGACGGCATTTCCGAGTTGGGGTTGGAGTGCGCCTAGATACGTGAATAAAGGTCGATCGCCGCCATTTACTCCAACGATAAAATTTTGATAGAGATTGCGCGGATTGAAAAGATAAAACTGATTAATCGTGTCGCGGGTAATTGTAGTTTCAAACGACGATCGAGGATAACAGTCGGTCACTTGTCCGATCGCTCTTAAATTCACTGATTTTCCCGCGATCAAATCTTCGATCACATGACCGCCACCGCGTTGTCTTTGTCGAACTTCTGGCGATTCTCGATCGTCATTATCGAGCGGTTCGCTCCCAGTCGGATATTCCACCAACTGAGACGCACCCAAATACAAATCCACTGCTCCAAATCCCGCATACGCAGGCACTCCATCGATCCAGCATTGTCGAATTTTGATCGGCGGATCAGTCTGTCCCAAATTCAGAATTGCGCCCGAAGCTTCCATCGGCTCAAACGTCCCGGTCGTGACAATATCGACCCATTTCGCCGTTTCTGCGACTCCCATTTCTGCGACTTGGGCTTTCACTTCTTCAACGGTGCGAACGATCGCTTGACCGCGCTCAATTTTTTGATTAATTTCGGCAAGAGTTCGCATACTGGTGAAAGAGTTGGGGCAATAGAATTATGCAAAATACGCGGCTGAGTACGATCGTGGATACGACCGCAGGACAATTGAATCAGTTTTTTCGCAATCCTTGGCGGCGCACGTCTTTGCTCATTATCGGATTACTCTTGGGCTTTTTCTTAGGAAGTGCGATTTCTACCAGTGCTGGACAAAAAGCAGAACTCGACATTGTTGAGGCGTTCTTTATTTTGCTAGGAACCGAAGCGGTGAGCCGATTCACCTACGGAGGTAATTTACGATTCCGCCGAATGCTGATTGCTGAGGTGTTGAACGCGCTTAAGCTTGGATTGATTTACAGCTTATTTCTCGAAGCGTTCAAACTTGGAAGTTGACGATCCTCTAGAGGGAAGAAACGCGATCGCGCTCACCCGTTAAAATAACAATCGGGCGAATTGCTCAAGTGAGAACACACAATGAAAGACTCTGGAGAATCCCATGACAGAAATTAACTGCGCTGAGATGTGTCAAAACGGCTGTGTTCTGGGCGATGAATGCCCAAATCGCGAATATACACAGCAAGCCAGTCAGTTTATCAGCGATACGCCACTCGATCAAATGCTTGCGATCGCAGAAGAATCGGCACGGAAAAGAGCGCTGGAGCGAATGTCAGCACCAACTCAGTGGATTCTTCCTGAAGATTAGCGCTTCCTGCCGCCAGGTTAGATTATTAGGCTGGCGGCAATCGGTCGAACGCTTCTGGCTCAACATCAGGCACTTTTGCCAAAACTGCTTCATATTTTGCTCGACTGCCTCGTTTTGCTAAAGATTCCAAATAGCTTTCTGTGGTTAAGGCAGCAATTTTTTCTGCAACGGCAGTCGAAATAAATTGATCAACCGAGATCCCATCCTGTTTCGCAAGTTCTTGTAAGCTTTTGTAGAGAGAATCAGGAATTTGAACATTTAGATTGCTCATTGCAAGGCTCCAATCGATCGTAAAAACTGCGCGGGTGTCTCTGTCCTTAGTCCAAACTGTTCAATTCCCACAAAGTCGCGGGTATTGTATGTCACTACGCTATCACATCCAGCTTTAACAGCAAGTTCCAGCACCATATCGTCTTTGGGGTCAGGCAAAAAGGGTCGCCATAGGAAAAAGATTTCATGACGAGTTGCGACGGAGCAATGAAACTCAATCACATCCTCAACATCCATCGCCGTAAGATTCAGGTTAGGAAGTTCTCGCAACAACACCTCTTGATACTCTAGAACTAGGGGGACAGAGAGGTGAATTCCAAACTGTCCTGTACCTACGAGTGATAAAAGACTAAAAGCGCTTCCACGATTTGATCGTAATCCAGAAACAATCACGTTCGTATCTAGAACAATTTGCGGAACTGCCATGAGCGATCGCTAAACTGGAAGGTCTTTACGAGGATTGAAGGTTTCTGCCTGACGCAATTTCTCGTACAGTTCGCGTTCTTGTTCGCTCAACTCTTTCGGAATGACGATCGCAATTTCGACAATTTGATCGCCTCGATCGCCATTTGCATCGGGATAGCCTTTATTCGCCAGTCGTAATCGCTGTCCCGATCGGACTCCTGCGGGAATCACCATTTTCACCAAACCGTCTAGAGTGGGCACTTCGACAGGCGCACCCAAAACTGCTTCACTCGGTGTAATTGGCAATTTGCAGCTAATATCTAAGCCTTCAAGTTTGAAGAATGGATGCGGTGACACTTCGATTTTGAGATACAGATCGCCACCGTTCACGCCTTGTTCTCTCAGGCGAACTTTTTGCCCTGTGATCATGGCGGGCGGCATATCGACTTCTAGCGATCGACCATCTTCGAGCCGAATTCGCTCCCGTCCACCAGAATAAGCCTTTTCTAATGGAACGGTTAATCGGGCTTCTGCATCCCGTTTCGGTTTCGGAGGTCTGACCGTGTAACTCTCTTTCGTGGTTCTTGGACGAAATGGATCGGGTTCTTCTCTAGGTGGAGGGGGCGACGCAGTGCGAACGGTTTGAGTCGTTCGGGTTTGCGTTGGAATGGGATCGAATTCTGGCTCCGGTGCAGATGTCCTTTTATTGAGAACTTCCTCAAAAAAATCGTTGAACGTCCTAAATTTGCCATACGTCGCTTTATCGTCTCGTCCACTTCTGAACCCTTGTTGTTTCCAGAAGCCGCCATATCGGTCGTATTCCGATCGCTTTGCCGGATCAGAGAGAACCCCGTAGGCTTCACCGATCGCTTTAAATTTATCTTCTGCTGCTTTATTTCCGGGGTTGAGATCCGGGTGATATTGCCGCGCCAAACGTCGATACGATCGCTTAATTTCATCAGCCGACGCATCATTCGCAACGCCCAAAATCTCGTAATAATTGCGGAAACTTTGCATAGGAAAACAGCAGTAGAAAAGGTAGGGAGAAAGCTCAGGGACTAGAGTGTAACACTGTTTCCAAGATTCAGCGCACTTCTCTTCGTCCCGGATAGTCTACAGCCAATCGTCTTCGTCATCCCAGTTATCTTGCTGATAGTTGGGACGGTTTGGACGTTTGCGGGGAGTGTCATCGCGACGGGTACGATCGTTGTAATAATCCGAGTCGTAATCCGATTGACCACGAGCAGGATCGCGACGGGGCGGATCAGAATCGTCGCTGCGTCGGGGAGTGCGATCTTGGCGAGGGCTGCCGTAATCGTAGTATTCGGAATCGCGGCTTGAACGGTCACGGGTAGAGGAATCGTCGTAAGGGCTTCCGTACGGATCAGAAGTCCGACGAGGTGGCGGGCTGTTGAAATCGGAATCGCGGGGAGTTGAGCGACCTCCAGAGCCATAATCATCACGAGGAGTCGATCGACCCCTTGAACCATAATCAGAACGACCGGAACCGTAATCGTCGCGAGGTGTTGATCTTCCACTAGACCCAAAATCGTCACGAGGAGTCGATCGTCCTCCAGAACCGTAATCGTCACGGGGAGTCGATCGACCTCCAGAACTATAAGGATCGTTATAGGTATCTCGGCTTGGATAATTTGGGCGATAGGGCGGTTCAGGAGCCGGATTTAGCGCGTATCCGCTGCGTCCACCGCTCCAGTAATCATCTCGGTAATCGCGGCGATTGTCGTAATAGTAATCGTCGTCATCTTCGAGGAAGAAGTCTTTGATCGATTTGAGAATGCCGCCTTCGCCTTCTTCGAGTCGGTTTTGCTCGTAGACTTCACGTTGCAGATCGTAGAGCGCGTCTTTTAGATCTGCTTCCGCGATATCAATTCCTCGATCGTCATTATTTGCCAGTGCTTCCCGAAGTCGTTGAACCTGCGGCTCGATCCGGTTGCGATACGATGAAACGAATTGGAAACCGAAATCTAAAGTCGCTTCTCGCAATTGGCGTTCAGCCTGATAAGTCATGGCTTCGGCACGATTGCGCTTCTCGACTTTTTCTTTCTTCAGATCATCCAGTTCAGCGTATCGCTTCGCATCTTCGATCATTTGTTCGATTTCAGCACCGCTCAAGTTTGACGCGCCTTGGATTGTGATGCTTTGTTCGCGTCCGGTGGTGCGATCCATCGCGGTCACTTGCAAAATGCCATTGGCATCAATATCAAACGCCACTTGAACTTGAGGAATTCCACGCGGTGCGGGAGGAATGCCCATGAGCTTGAAGCGTCCCAAAGATTTGTTGCCCGAAGCCATCGATCGTTCACCTTGAAGAACGTGAACTTCGACAACAGTTTGATTGTCTTCGGAAGTTGAAAAAGTATCTGATCGACGAGTGGGAATCGTTGTGCCACGAGGAATCAGCGTCTTCATAATTCCGCCAATCGTTTCGAGTCCGACTGAGATCGGAGTGACATCGAGTAAGAGAATGTCTTTCACCTCGCCCGCGAGAATTCCAGCTTGAATCGCGGCTCCAACGGCAACGACTTCATCCGGATTCACGTTTTGATTCGGTTCGAGATTGATCAACGCTCGAACCACTTCTTGTACCATTGGCATCCGGGTTCCGCCACCGACCAAGACCACTTCATCAATGTCGCGTGGAGACAGTCCCGCATCTCGAAAGGCTTCTCTCAAGGGATTTCTCAAGCGAGAAAGAAGATCTTCACACAAGCCCTCAAACTGCGATCGAGTTAATCGTGCATTCAAGTGTTTCGGACCATCTTGATCCGCTGCAATAAACGGCAAATTAATTTCTGTCACGCCCACGCCAGAAAGTTCGATTTTCGCTTTTTCTGCCGCTTCGGTGAGTCGCTGTAAGGATTGACGTTCTTTACGTAGATCGATTCCTTCCTGTTCTAGAAACTGTTCTGCAAGCCAGTTGACGATTTTTTTATCGAATTCGGCTCCCCCTAACTGAGTATCGCCGCTCGTCGCCTTCACTTCAAATACGCCATCACCGACATCCAGAATCGAGACATCGAACGTACCGCCGCCGAGGTCAAACACCAGAATCGTTTCGCTTTGAACTCGATCGAGTCCATACGCTAACGATGCCGCAGTCGGTTCATTCAGAATCCGCTTCACTTCTAATCCGGCAATTCGTCCCGCGTCCCGTGTCGCCTGCCGTTGAGCATCATTAAAATAAGCAGGAACGGTAATCACTGCGCCGGTAACAGGTTCGCCCAAATAACGTGCGGCTTCATCGGCTAATTTTTTCAAAATAATCGCCGAGATTTCTTCAGGCGCAAAATCCCGCTTTAATCTGGGGCATTTCAGCTTAATATTGCCCGACTCATCTTTGCGAATGGTGTAAGGAACGCGCTTGGATTCGGGACTGAGTTCGCTATACTTGCGCCCCATGAAGCGTTTTACTTCAAAAAATGTATTTTGTGGGTCCATCACTGCCTGACGACGAGCCATTTGTCCGACCAAACGTTCATCGTCTTTATTTACGCCAACTACCGACGGCGTAGTTCTCATCCCTTCGGCATTGGCGATGACTACTGGCTTACCGCCCTCCATGACTGCCACGACCGAGTTGGTTGTTCCCAGGTCAATCCCAACGACTCTACCCATTCGCTTTTCTAGCCTGCGATCATAAGGTTTTCTGGACTTATTCTATCTTGTCACTTCCACATCCGCTGTTCAGCCTGATCAGATGTGTCGATCGAAGCTTGATAATTTTAGCGGAATCAGTCGGAATGATATTAATAGCGTGTGAAAGTAAAAGTGCTATGAAATGGATTCCTGCTTTATTTGGCGTTCTGGTGTTGTTTGGAGAAACCCAAGCGGTAGCGGTTCCTGATTGGCGATCGACGGCTGAAATTACGTTGTCTCAACCGCAAACGAATCAAATTCGACTGGTGGTACGTCCAAAGGCGCGGCGAGTTTTTGTATATGAGGGCAACGTGATTATTGCAAATTATGCGATCGCGGTTGGGAAAAAAGGCTGGGAAACGCCGCCAGGAGAATATCAGGTGTTTTCAAAAGAAGTGAATCCAGTTTTCAAGAATTTTAGAACAGGCAAAATTATTCAGCCAGGTCCAAATAATCCTTTGGGAGTTCGCTGGATCGGGTTTTGGACGGATGGCAAAACTCAACTTGGATTTCACGGCACGAACGAACCGGAACTGATCGGGCAAGCGGTATCACATGGCTGTATTCGGATGCGGAATAAAGATGTCGTCGCGCTGTTTGAAAAAGTGTCGATCGGAACGCCTGTGATTGTTGAATGATAATCTAGATGTACTATTGCCGGGAGTTTTGCCATGACAACCGAAGTTCTGAAGCGATTGTTCACGGTCGCGCAGTATCACCGCATGATGGAAGCTGGAGTTTTCCAAGAAGGCGATCGAGTGGAATTAATTCGAGGAGAAATTGTTGAGATGACACCAATCGGAACGAGACACGCAGCAGGTGTCAGACGGCTAACTCACTTGTTTTTCAGAAAATTTGGAGATCAAATCATAATTTCTGGTCAGAACCCAGTTGAAGTGGACGAATATTCTGAGCCTCAGCCTGACATTGCACTGCTCAGACGACGAGATGATTTCTATGTTTCTGCACATCCCACTCCGAACGATGTATTTTTGCTCATCGAGGTTTCAGATTCAACGATTCGGTACGATCGCACAATTAAAATTCCACTCTACGCGGAAGACAACATCACTGAAGCTTGGATCGTTGATGTGAATGCAGAATTAGTTGAAGTCTATCGGCAGCCGAGTGCAAGTGGATATCGATCACTTCAGACCTATATGCGCGGTCAATCGATCGAGCTTTTAGCCTTTCCTGGAGTTGCGATCGCAGTCGATGAAATTTTAGGATAAAGTCTGCTGGCTGAAAGATGAGAGTGTTTGAGAAGTAATCGTTCATCGCATTCACCCGCCCGGAAATAAATCTCCGGGCTGATCGGGGGAAGCCCACTAAACTGGGCTAAGAACTTCGGATTGCGCTCCCAGTCCGCTTCAGCGGGGTTCCCTCTATTAGCCCGGAGATTCATTTCCGGGCGAACTCGCAACGCAGCAAAGCCGCTTTTTATCCTTCTCAAACACCATCTGAATCGAAGGATTGACAATTGCCTGGTGCGATATGTAATCTAAGCTGTCCGTAATTAGATGGGTGTAAATTAATGCTCAAGTTTGTAAGCAATTTTTCAGGATTGATGATCGGATCAACGGTTGCATTTCTTGGAATTTCGAGTTTGATTCCTGCGATCGCAACTGCGCCAACTCCTCCACAACTCGATCGAGCAGTTTTAGGCGGCAAACCGATTCATGTTTTAAGTATGACCCGGAGCGGCGATCGCGTCTTAATTCGCTGCTATCCAGGTCAGCAACCAAAACTTACGGTCCAAACCAGAACCGATGGCGTGAAAGAAGGATTGTTAGTCTGCGGAAATTAGACAATTTCTAAAGAAGGGCAGATCACTCTGGAGAATTTTGTAGGGAACTGTTTCTGCCCTGAGAACGCCAGCGTTTTACTAAGTTTGTAACCTGATAGATTCCAAAGCTGAAAAGTCCAATCACCAAAAGTCCTGCAATTACGGGAAAAGTGATCGCTAAGACAGAAAGTAATGTTGCGATCGCTAATTCCACCGCTGCAAAAATCGGATTGGTCAATCCACCAGATGCCGCTGTCGAAGTGCCCCGCAATAGATTGGTGAGCAATTTTGTAATTCCAGCCGTTCCGCCACCCGCAACGATCGCTAATGTCCATTGAATTAATGGATTCATATCTGGAGCAACTGAGGCGGCAACAACAGTTCCAGCCACGATCGCGGCAGGTGTAGCGAGAAAGTCTAGAGCGTGATCAAACCAGGGGATTGAATAGCCAATGATTTCGAGAACACTCGCGATCGCAAACAGATCAAACGCCTGAATGCTCTCAATCCAATCGAAATCAGTCGGCAAATCATAATGTCCAAAGACTGAAACACCACTTAAAACTAATAGTGGAATAAATACACGAAATCCAGCCGCAGCACTTAAGCTAATTCCTAAAAGCAGTTCAATGATTGTATTGAATGTGAAATCCACGGGTTTGCCCTCAATGCCACTTTTAGTGTAGAAGTCGATCGAGATTGATCAACTCTGCTAACCGAATCAGATCGAGTCGAGATATCCCATCCAGACGGTAGAGAACAAAGGTCAGATACTTAAAGTGCTGAGTCTTTGGTGCTGGATATGGAAAGCTTGGAGAAAGGTTGTGAATGTTGTCAGCGAGGAGAATATTTAGAAGCGATCGCACATTTTGATCAAGCGATTCGAGAAGACGTGAATTGCTCGAAAGCTTGGAATTATCGGGGCAATGCGCTTTCTGCACTGAAACGATTTGCAGAAGCACTGAACAACTACGATCGAGCAACATTTCTACAGCCTGACTATCATCAAGCTTGGTTTAATCGCGGATTGTTATTGATGGAAATGGGTGCGTATGGGAATGCGATCGAATCCTACGATCGAGCAATTGATCACTATTCCGATCCTGCTTACATTCATGCGAGAGCTTCGATCGGATTGAGAAAAAAGCTAGTACTATCTCCGTCGAGCTTTGCTGATCATCTTGCGTGAGAGTCTGAGGGTGAGATCTTCTTTTTCTGCCCAGTCTTGTAGTAAGCGGTAGAAAGTTTGTCGATCGTCGTTTTTCAATACTGCAACCTGATCCGCTGTTTCAATCACATAAGGATATCCGCCACCGATTACAATCTCAGCACGAACCCAATCTAAAATACGATCGTGCCAACCTTCTTCGTAAATCCAGAGCGGCAGTTCAATTCGAGCAGGATAACTATCTTTATTCGTTTTTAAATACGTGAAAGCAACGCGATCGCGGTGATAGCCATATAAATCTCGAATTCCAGGACGTTGAGACAGGAAGATTGGAGTGCGATCGCCCCATTGCATTTTGTTCTTCGCTCGATTTAACAATTGAGCATCGTGGATTGTTTTACTTTCAGGTAAATTACACAATCGCTGCAACATTTCTGTGAGATCTCGCGCACTCGAAGTATCGACATAGCCAACGACTGGAACGCGATAGTCTTCACTCGCTTCTAAGACGCTGCGAATACATCTCACATAGAAGGTTCGGGTTTCTTCGTCAAATGCTTCTGCAAAGGTCGCAATCAAGGAACCATCGAAGAACGCGAGACAAGATTGGCTCCCGGCGTGTTCTTCCATGTATTGAATAATGCGATCGCATTCCATTTCAAATCGTCGCAGATTCACTCGTCGATCGGCTAAATCACCCCGTCCAACTTTCAAATCATTCGGAGTCATGATATCGACTTTGATATCTTTCTCGTACTGATTGGACGGTAAATGATCATTCTCAAACCAACCGATTTGAACTAATGCAACGGGAATAGAAAAGTCCTTGCTCGGATAGATTTGAGAACCATCGACTGAGAAAGTAGAAATTCCGGTAATGCGATCGCGTACCCATTCCAAGCTTTCTTCGCGATTTTGCCAGCTTAGATTCGAGTGCATAACCCATTCGGGAAACAGTCCCAACGGCTCGATCGGTCTTGCTCCGCAGTCTTGCATTTCTTCTAAAGCTTTGAGCAATGCTTGATCTGATTTTTGCGACATTTGAATCAGTGCCGTTCCGTACTGTTGGAGCGCTTGAAGGGCAGCTTGATCAAACGACATGAATTCTTCGCGTTTACGATCGAGCAAGCTCAAAATCTCAGATGGCTTAATCGGCATGACTCGCACCAGTTGGTATTCGAGTACTATACCAAAGGTTTTCGATCGCGGCGAAAACCAGCCACAGATCTTGGTATTGTGGATCTGATAGCAATTCAAATTTATCAATGCCTGCCACGATCGATTCTCAAATTACAGCTTTTCCTCTCGCTGCCGTTGTTGGTCAAGAAGCGATCAAACTCGCGCTGCTGCTTGCTGCGGTTGATCCCGGTTTGGGTGGAGTCGTTATTGCTGGACGACGCGGAACTGCCAAATCTGTGATGGCTCGTGCGATTCATGCACTCTTGCCGCCGATCGAGGTTGTGAAAGATTCCGTGAGCAACTGTGAACCAAGTGCGATCGCAGAATGGGATGATTTCACGCTGGAACAGTTCGGCAATGTTGAAGATGTTCCGACGGAAGTGATTCGCGCTCCATTTGTGCAGATTCCTTTAGGCGTAACCGAAGATCGATTGCTTGGATCAGTCGATGTCAGTCAATCGATTAGACAGGGTGAAACGGTCTTTCAGCCTGGATTGTTGGCGGAAGCGAATCGAGGTGTGCTGTATGTGGATGAGATTAATCTTTTAGATGATCAGATCTCGAATTTATTGCTGTCAGCTTTAACTGATGGTCGGAATCAGATCGAGCGGGAAGGCATTAGTTTTCAGCATCCTTGTAAGCCGTTGTTGATTGCAACTTACAATCCCGAAGAAGGAACATTGCGGGAACATTTGCTCGATCGAATTGCGATCTCTTTGTCGGCAGATATGGTTTTGGGACTCGACGATCGAGTTCAAGCCGTGGAACAAGCAACGAGCTATTCTAATTCGCCTCAAGCTTTCCTCGAACAGTACAACGAAGACATTGACGCGCTGAAAACTCAGATCCTCTTGGCGCGAGAATGGCTTAAAGATGTTCAGATTAGTTTGGATCAGATTGAATATTTAGTCACAGAAGCAGTTCGCGGTGGAGTGCAAGGACATCGAGCCGAGTTATTCGCGCTTCGAGTTGCAAAAGCTCATGCTGCTTTAGAAGGTCGGACTCTGGTGAATGCAGAGGACTTGAGAAAAGCAGTCGAATTGGTGATCATTCCTCGATCGACGATCGTTCAAACGCCTCCCGAAGAAGCGCCCCCTCCACCACCGCCACCACCACCACCTCAAGATCAATCCGAACAGGAGCAAGATCAGCAGGAGGAACAAGAAGACCAAGACGAACAGGAAGATCAACCAGAGCAAGATACACCCAACATTCCAGAAGAATTCGTCTTTGATCCAGAAGGCGTGATTCTTGATCCTGAAGTGTTGTACTTTGCTCAGATGGCAACGCGGCAAGGAAAATCGGGAAGTCGCACGATCGTACTTTCTGAAGATCGCGGGCGCTATATTAAACCGATGTTGCCGAAAGGGAAAGTTCGCCGGATCGCGGTGGATGCAACTCTCAGAACGGCTGCACCCTATCAAAAATCGAGACGAGCAAGATCATCAGAACCGCTTCCTACAGGTCGCAAACGGGTGTTTGTGGAAGAAACGGACATTCGGGCGAAACGACTGGCTCGAAAAGCAGGAGCGCTGATTGTATTCGTCGTGGATGCGTCTGGATCAATGGCACTCAATCGGATGAATGCGGCGAAAGGTGCAGTTCTTAGCTTGCTCACTGAGGCGTATCAGAATCGAGATCAAGTCTCACTGATTCCTTTTAGAGGCGAACAGGCTGAAGTCTTACTGCCACCGACTCGATCGATTGAAGCGGCAAAACGGAGACTCGATCGATTACCATGCGGCGGCGGTTCTCCGTTAGCACATGGACTCACTCAAGCGGTTCGAGTTGGGTTGAACGCGAAACAATCCGGTGACATTGGACAGGTCGTGATTGTCGCGATCACAGATGGGCGCGGAAATATTCCACTCGCACGATCGCTCGGTGAAACGCTTCCCGAAGGTGAGAAGCCCGATATCAAAGGTGAATTGCTAGAGCTTGCGGCAAAAATTCGCGCTCTTGGTATTCAGCTATTAGTGATTGATACCGAGAACAAATTCATCTCGACTGGATTTGCTAAAGAACTCGCGAAACAAGCGGGTGGAAAGTATCATCACTTGCCAAAAGCCACCGATGCCGCGATCGCGGGAGTTGCTCGGAATGCGATCGCGGATATCAAATCAAAGTGACACAAAACTTAATAAGTTCTGTACGCTTAGAGAGTAAGTTCATATCGCGATTATGCTGACGGCTTCCTCTGTTTCAACGGAATACAAAATCTGGATGTGGAAAGGGTTCCAAGTCGCCTATCAAGCGCAAGGAACCGAAGGAATTCCAGTCGTTCTGGTGCATGGTTTTGGAGCTTCTTTTTTCCACTGGCGCAAAAACATTCCAGAACTGGCAAAAAATTGTCGAGTTTATGCGATCGACCTCATCGGATTCGGCAAATCTGCGAAACCCAAACCCGTTGAGCAAATCGAATATACGTTTGAAACTTGGAGCGATCAGATTGCGGATTTCTGCCGCGAAGTCATTGGAGAGCCAGCGGTTTTGATTGGAAACTCGATCGGCTGTATTGCGGTAATGCAAGCAGCGGTCGATCATCCTGAAATTGCTCGATCGCTGGCTTTGTTAAATTGCTCATTGAGATTACTGCACGATCGACATCGCGCCACACAGCCTTGGATCAAACGCATCGGTGCGCCGATCTTACAAAAAGTTCTGAAAAATCAAGCCTTTGGACAATGGTTTTTTATTCAGATTGCTAAACCAAAAGCAGTGAGAAACATTCTGCTGAAAGCCTATTCAAACCCTGAAGCCGTTACCGATGAATTAGTTGAACTGTTGCTTGGAGCCGCATCTGATCAGGGAGCCGCAGCCGTATTCATTGCGTTTACAGGCTATTCTTCTGGACCGTTGCCTGAAGATCTATTTCCAAAATTGCCTTGTTCAGCGATCGTACTTTGGGGCGAAAAAGATCCCTGGGAACCGATCGCGCTAGGTCGAAAATTTGCTGAATACCCACAAGTCAAAGAATTTATTCCACTTCCTGGCGTGGGGCACTGTCCTCAAGATGAAGCTCCAGACATGGTTAATCCGATTCTTCAGCGGTGGATCGAGCAATCTGGGAAATTAGATTCTTTGTGAAGCACGATCGCAATTCGATCAAGTTCAAGAAAAATACATCTTAACTCCGTAGTCTCACAGGTCTTCTTCACGGAATCCTTAGAATCATTCTGGTATTCCTCACTACCATAGAGAGTATTCCTGTTTGATTGCCTTCAATCACTCTCTAGAACCGAGATTACGCGGGTCGAGTCTCCGCCTGCATCCGAATCATCGCGTCCACGAGCGGGAAAATAAACACTCATTAGGGTGCATCAAGTACCAAGTTGCCCACTTTTAGCAGTACTTGATGATGAACGCTGACGCACTGACGACTTCTACCCAATCTCCGCTGGCGCTTGCCACTCCCCTCACTCCAACCCCTGAAGAACTCACAAAAACTCGATCGTCCTTACTCAATGCGACCACGCTCACACCGAGTGGCACTGGACTCAAGGCGGAGTACTTCGACAATCTCGATTTCACAAATCAGATCGCGACTCGAACTGATTCAACCGTCAACTTTAACTGGGGAGCGGGATCACCCCATACGATCGCACCGGATACCTTTTCTGTGCGGTGGAGCGGGCAAGTTCAAGCCCGATTTACAGAAACCTATACGTTTTACACGATCGCGGATGATGGAGTTCGGCTCTGGGTTAATGATCAGCTTGTGATCATTAACTGGGTAAATCAGGCTCCCACTGAACGACGGGGTGCAATTACGCTCAATGCTGGACAACGCTATAACATTCGGCTCGAATACTTTGAAAATACAGGGGGAGCCGTCGCTCGATTGGGATGGTTTAGTGCTAGACAAGCCCGCGAAATCATTCCTCAGTCTCAGCTTGCAAGTTCAGCTACCAGTAATTTAGGGACTGGACTCACTGGAGACTATTTTGATAATTCAAACTTCACCAACCTGATTACCACACGGGTCGATCCGACGATCGATTTCAACTGGGGAACAGGTACACCTTACGTTGGCGTTGCACCGGATACTTTTTCGGTCCGCTGGTCGGGACAAATTCAAGCTCCAACCACGGGAACCTACACGTTTGCGACCACTTCCAATGATGGGATTCGGCTCTGGATTAATGGGCAATCGATCGTCGATCGATGGGTGGATCTGAACAATGTGGAAAATCGTGGCACGATCGCGCTCGAAGCGGGGAAATGGTACGACATTCGCATGGATTACTACGATCGAACAGGCGCGGCGATGATGCGTCTGGAGTGGTGGTATCCCGGTCAAGCTCGACAAGTCGTTCCGCAAGCTCGTCTGTTTAACGTCTCATTTCGGGGAACACAGTTAGATGACACGATCGAGGGCGATGCGAACAATAATCTAATTCGGGGAATGGGCGGCAATAATGTGCTGCGAGGTAATGCGGGCAATGATGTTTTGATCGGTGGCAGTCGTAACGATACGATCGATGGCGGTGTGGGCGATGACACAGTGAGCTATGCGGAAGCAGGAAGCGGAGTCGCTGTTGATTTGGCACAAGGAATTGCGAGTCGAATGGCGCGAATTTTGCCGCTGGGAGATTCGATTACTTATGGAGTCTCTGCTTACAATCCGAGAACACAGACAGGAACACCAATCACGCGAGGGGGATATCGAGGAGTTCTGAGTGATTTAGCAACGAGCAATGGTATTACGTTCGATTTTGTTGGCTCTCAAACTCAAGCCTCTGATGCTCTGAGCGATAAAGAGCATGAAGGACATCCAGGAGATACGATCGATCAAATTGCGACGAAAATCAGCCGCTCTCAGATCAATCTTCGTACTCTGCAAGCGGATGTAGTGTTGTTGATGATTGGCACGAATGATACGAATAGTTCAGATACGCCCACGGTGATGCGCGATCAGTTAAGCCAATTGATTGATCAAATTACGAATGCTTCACCGGATGCGACTGTTCTTGTTTCTACGATCGCGCCGATTCTTCCTGAAGCTGCAACAGCTTGGAGAGATCTGGGTTTCTCTTGGTCGCCTCAAAAAGCGATCGACTATAACAATCTGCTTCCTGCTTTGATTGCGGCAAAAGTCGCTCAAGGGCGCAAAGTGCAATTGGTCGATATGCGATCGAAGCTCACAGCGGCTCACATTACTCCACTTCCAACCGATGCGGGTGTTCATCCAACTCTGGAAGGCTTCAACATCATGGGACAGTCTTGGTACGATGCTTTGAATAGCAGTTTTGGAACGGTCCAAGGCAACTTCGCAGTCGATCGCGATCAATTGATTAGTATCGAAAATGCGATCGGATCAGAGTTCAACGATATGTTAGTTGGAAATGATGGCGTGAATGGAATCGATGGCGGTGCGGGAGACGATCGGATTATGGGTGGTAAAGGAAACGATGTTTTAGCAGGGGGCGCGGGTGTAGATACATTTGTCTACCGAGATGCAACTGAAGGTGGAGATTTGATCACAGACTTTACAGCGCTCGATCGATTTGAAATTTCGGCTGCTGGATTTGGTCTAAGTTTGGAGTCGATGCCACAGTTAATCATTGATGGATTAGCAACGCTTAATACACCAACCTTTTTGTACAACAATGGCGTACTATCTCTGAATAACAATGGTAGCGAAACGGTGATTGCACGATTACAAGGTTCGCCCGCTTTGGATATTAGTCAAATTCGACTGGTTTAAGTCTCGCCCTCGATTGAAATCGGGGCTAACAGAGGAAAGTCCACTGAAGGGACTAAACTTCTCTCTGAGTATGCTTCAGCATACTTTCGCCTATTAGCCCGGAAATTAATTTCCGGGTGAATTGAACCGAAGCGAGTCGGGAGCATTGACACAAGATTGTGAACAGACTCAGGCTTACGATTTGAGCCGATCGTAACAAGCCGTCATCGATCGTAGTTTCTCCGCCAGTTCATCGGTCAGCACTTCAGAACTGGTGTATCGCCATCTCCAATTTCCTGCATACTGACTCGGATCATTCATTCTCGATCGACCATCCAATCCAAAAATGTCCTGCAATGCCGGAATCGCCCAGATTGCAACTGAAGCAAGCGCCATTCTAACTAAGAGCCAATGAATGTTAGTTTTATCTGGGCTGTAGCCGATGTATTGAACAAGGAACTCTTTTTCGTGTGATGTTGCTGTGTTCCACCAGCCGATCGCAGTATCGTTATCGTGTGTTCCAGGATAAACCACGCAGTTCTGCACATAGCAATGCGGTAAATGGGTGTTGCTGGCATTGTCACTAAAGGCGAACTGTAGAATCTTCATGCCGGGGAAATTAAAGCGATCGCGTAATTCCTCGACTTCAGGCGTAATAATTCCAAGGTCTTCGGCAAGAATTGGCAATCGACCTAACCGTTGCCCCAAGGTTTCAAAAAATTCGGCTCCAGGTGCTTCGATCCATTCCCCCTTGATCGCAGTTTCTTCACCTGCGGGAACTTGCCAATACGCTTGGAAACCGCGAAAGTGATCGACTCGAACAATGTCTACATATTGCAAAGTCGTTTGAAAGCGTTGTATCCACCATTCATAGTTCGTTTTCTGAAGCTGATCCCAGTCGTAAACTGGATTGCCCCAAAGCTGTCCCGTCGCACTAAAGTAATCAGGTGGAACGCCTGCAATGTAAGTCGGTTCAAACGTTTCTCGATCGAGCTTAAAAATCCCTGGATGTGCCCAAACATCGGCACTATTATGACAAACATAGATCGAGATATCGCCAATAATTTGAATGTTCTTCGAGTTTGCATACTGGCGCAATTTCATCCATTGTTCAAAGAACTTGAACTGTAAGAATTTGTGAAATTGCACTGCTTCTTTCAAGGTTTCACTCATCGATCGGAGCGCCGAAAGTTCGCGATTTGCGATCGCTGAATCCCATTGATTCCAGTTCTTTCCTGGATTCGCTTCGAGCAGTGCCATAAACAATGCAAAATCATCAAGCCAATCGGATTGTTGTTGGCAGAACTGATCAAACTCAGATTTAGGAGTGAATCGATCGGAAGCTAATTTGAGCAGTTTTGTTTTGTAGGGGATTACTCGATCGAAGTCTACTCGTTCTAAGCCACCTTCCATCGGGATCAGTTCATCTGTTTTAAGCAATCCTTCTTCGGCAAGCTGTTCTAAGCTAATCATCAAAGGATTTCCAGCAAACACACTAAAATTCATCGTGTAGGGTGAATGCTCATATCCGGTCGGTGCTAAGGGCAGAATTTGCCAAAGTGATTGACCACTTTTTGCCAAAAAATCCACAAATTCATACGCCGATTTTCCCAAGTCACCGATGCCAAATTGACTCGGTAAACTCGTTGGATGTAGAAGAATTCCGCTCGATCGCTGAAACATCACCCAAATCCCTCCACGCTGATCAACGCTAGAGTTTACTGCAATTGATGAGCCAAGTCATGATTCTAAAGATGGAACTTCTATCACAAACGTACATTGTAAATAATCAGTCTTAGGATCATGATGAAAATAACCGGGATCAACTAGCGTAATACCGTAATTTCAGGCAAATCAATGCTGACGATGATGCAGTCCTCAACGCTGAACTCTGATCCTCAATGGTACAAAGATGCCATTATCTATGAAGTTCCAGTTCGCGCTTTCTCGGATAGTAACGGGGATGGGATTGGGGACTTTCGCGGCTTAACTGAAAAACTAGACTACTTACAAAATTTAGGAGTCACTGCGCTGTGGGTGCTGCCCTTTTTCCCGTCACCGTTGCGGGATGATGGGTACGATATTGCGGACTATAACAGTGTGAATCCGATCTATGGCTCGATCGAGGATTTTCAAGCATTTCTCGAAGCTGCTCATGCTCGTGGAATTCGCGTCATTATTGAACTGATTATCAATCACACTTCTGATCAGCATCCTTGGTTTCAACGCGCTCGACGTGCTCCAGAAGGCTCGATCGAGCGGGATTTCTATGTATGGAGCAACACGCCAGATAAGTATCAGGAAGCAAGAATTATCTTTCAAGATTTTGAGCTTTCTAACTGGACTTGGGACGCTGTTGCTAAGTCTTATTTTTGGCATCGTTTCTACTCGCATCAACCGGATTTGAACTATGACAATTTGGCTGTACAAGAAGCTGTGTTTGAAGTGCTAGATTTCTGGTTAAAGATGGGTGTGGATGGCTTGCGAATGGATGCTGTCCCCTATCTGTATGAGCGCGAAGGTACAAACTGTGAGAACTTGCCGGAGACTCATGCTTTTCTAAAAAAGCTGCGTCAGCGAGTTGAAGAGAACTATCCCGAATGTATGTTGCTGGCAGAAGCAAATCAATGGCCCGAAGATGCTGCGGCATACTATGGAGACGGCGATGAATGTCACATGAACTTTCACTTTCCATTGATGCCACGATTGTTTATGTCGGTGCGAATGGAAGATAGTTTTCCAATCAGTGATATTCTGCAACAAACGCCTACGATTCCTGAGAACTGTCAGTGGGGCATTTTCCTACGAAATCACGATGAGTTGACCTTGGAAATGGTCACAGATGAAGATCGAGATTATATGTATCGCGTTTATGCTCAGGACAAAGAAATGCGCGTCAATCTGGGCATTCGACGACGATTAGCACCTTTGTTAGGCAACGATCGACGACAAATCGAACTGTTAAATAGTCTATTGCTCTCATTGCCAGGAACTCCAGTTCTCTACTATGGCGATGAGATTGGTATGGGCGATAATGTGTATGTGGGCGATCGTAATGGTGTTCGTACCCCGATGCAGTGGAGTGACGATCGTAATGCGGGTTTTAGTCGCGCTAATCCACACAAACTATACTTACCACTAATTGTAGATTCTGAGTACAACTACACTACGGTGAATGTAGAATCTCAGCGATCGAATCCGAATTCCCTACTCAATGCAATGCGGCGTTTGATCGCGACTCGTAAACGATTTCAAGCCTTTGGACGGGGGGAGTTTCAGCTACTACACCCCGAAAATCGTAAAGTTCTAGCTTTCACTCGTCTGTATAAGGATGAATGTATTCTAGTGGTAGCAAATCTTTCACGGTTTGTTCAAACTGTTGAATTAGATCTATCTGAGTTCGCAGGTTCGATTCCGATCGAGATCTTTGGTAGAACAGAGTTTCCAACTGTTCAAGCTGCTCCTTATTTTCTTAGCTTAGGAGCGTATGCGTTCTACTGGTTCAGCCTCAAGCCTCAAGAGGTTGAACCGATGACAGGATCAGCCTTACCAACAATTCGATTAACAGGCAATTGGCAGACCGCATTGACTAAACCGAATACTCCTTTAGAAACGGTTCTGTCGAATCATCTGATGCAACATCGCTGGTTCAGAGCCAGAACTCGATCGATTCAATCGACGCAAATTGTAGAATCGATCACCATTCCCTACCAGTCTAGTGAAGCTCAAATCGTTTGGCTGCAAGTCAATTATTTGCAAGGACAGCCCGAAACATACATCGCGACTGTTGCTCATGCAGATAGCAATCATACAGTCGCAAACGAATCGATCATTGCTCAAATTGAAAACAATGGAGTGTTATTTGCTGCGATCGCAGATCAGAATTTCTTACTAGGACTGTTGGAACTGTTTGCGAATGGCGATCGCTATTCTGGACGATTCGGACAACTCAGCGCAACTCCTATCGAACCTTTTTCACCGCTCGAAGCTAGTATCTTCAGAGGCGAACAAAACAATACATCAATCCTCTATGGTGAATCTGTCAAAACGAATGCAGAAGCAACTTTAATCCTCAAACTGTTCCGCATTGTTGAAGAAGGAGTGAATCCAGAGCTTGAAATGCGCCAGTTTCTACAATCACGGTTCACTCAAGTTCCGAAAATCATTGGAACGTTGAACTATCAAGTATCGGGAAAAGCACCTTCAACGATCGCGATTCTGCAAGAGTTCATTTCAGATGCGATTAGCACTTGGGACTACACACTCGATAGTCTCCGAACTTACTTTGATTCGGTGATGACTTCTGAAGCTGAAGTTCCAACGATTCAAGATGAGATTCCTGATGTCGCTCAAGTAGCAATTAGGACTTATCTACTAAACATTGAGCGATTAGGACAACGCACAGCCGAATTGCATTTAGCATTAGCTTCAGATCACGATAATCCTGATTTCAAACCAGAACCATTTACAACACTGTATCAGCGATCGATTTACCAATATGCTCGAAATCTTACCGGGCAGGTCTTTCTCGCCTTACGCAATGCGCTCCACCAAATTGATGATCCGCTTCTAGCACGAGAAGTTTTAGAACTGTATCAGCCTTGTCTCGATCGATTCCGCAAAACCCTAGATTTGAAAATTACTGCGATGCGGACTCGCTACCACGGAGATTTTCATCTTGGACAAGCGCTCTATACTGGCAAAGATTTTCTGTTTATTGATTTTGAAGGCAATACTGCCCGCAGTTTAAGCGATCGACGAATGAAGCGCTCTCCGTTGCGGGATGTCGCGGGAATGCTGCAATCAATTCATGATGCTTCTGCGATCGCGCTTAACAATGAAGTTAACAATGCAGAATTTGCACCCGAACAATTAGAGAACATGAAGCAATGGGCGCAACTTTGGAAACATTGGGTCAGTAAAACGTTTTTGAATGCTTATCTTGAAGTAGCACGACAAGACAGCTTTCTACCACAGAACGATGAGGAGTTGCAGCGATTGTTCGATCATTACTTACTAGAGAAAGCAATCTTTGATTTAGGAAAGGCGTTAAGCGATCGTTCTTCTCATCTTGAGATTGCTATGCTGCGAATTCTTGAGCTTTGCTCAAAGGAGAATTTTGATTAGGCGGTGTTTGAGAGGTGTAAAAATTTTCTCGCTGCGTTCGATTTCGCCTCGGAATGAATTCGGGGCTATCGGTGCGAAGTCCGTTGAAACGGACTGAAGAAATTGAAATTATCTTTTAGTCCCCTTTAGTGGACTTTGTTCTGTTAGCCCCGAATTCATTCCGGGGCGGGTGAGCGCAACGAACGATACGTTTCAAACATCCTATTAGCTCAAGATGAGAATGAACGATACGTTTCAAACATCCTATTAGTTCAAGACGATTGTACGATCGCTAAAATCAATCAGTACTAGCGTCGAGCATTGCCCATAAAAGCATCGACGAAACTGCTATAAACCTCATTCGATTCAACAGAAACCCGATCGCATTCTACATATTTTTTTGGCGGCTCTTGAATCCGATCATTCAAATATTGGCTAATCGCTTCGTAAGCAACATTAATCGCTTTAAATCGCTCGGTCGCGCCTGCATAATTTGGATTCAGATCTGGGTGAAATCGTCGTGCTAATTGACGATAAGCGACTTTGACTTCCGAAAGTGAAGCGTTAGAAGCAAGATGAAGCGTCGCGAAATGAGCTTCTAAAGTTGCTCGATCGTCCGAAAATTTCACAGCAAATCCTCTTTGTCAATGGAGTTTTCCCTGAGTATAGAGAGTTTGCGATCGAATTTCTTCCGTATCCTTCCACTTCACAGAAAATTTAAGCAAATCTTGGCGGTCTACCGTTCACCAAGAGCGATCCGACGATATTGACGGCTCCATTCAACGTAATCGATGGGGCAGAGATCACAACCGAAGTCGTGGCATTAATCCGAATCGTTGTCGTTGCTTCTAAATTAAGCATTCCAGGAGTCGGAACATCTAACGATGGAGCAGTCGGAGAGGCACTAATCGTAATGCCCGGACTATTCAAATAAGTTTGCTCTGGTAAAATTCTCGCGATCGAGAGTTGTCCAGCCGCGATCGTCACTCCTCCGATCGAGAACTGATTCACATATCCGGCAGAAAGCTCGATCGTGCTGCTTGAATTCGCAATTTTCCCAGGCAGCAAACTCATAAAGGTATTCAATGCACCGGGTGTTTTCGCTTGTGCTCCTAATGAAAGGAACTGTTTTGCAGTTGATAAACCCGTTGGTGAAATTGAATTTGCGCCTGCATTAATCACAACATGACCGCCTGTATTCAGATTGATTTGCGGTAAGGTCGAAACTGTTAAAGCACGATCGATTAAACTAATACTTTGACCGATCGAACTATGCAGTGCAATTCCTGGATTTTGCGGCGAATCGGACAAGCTTAATTTCTGATTTTGTGCTGTTTTTAATCGCATCCCGTTTAAGTTAGATCGATCCTGATCACACAAATCAATTTCATGATTGCTTGCAGTTTTAAGATGAATTCCTTTAAGCGATCGCATTAAACCATTGCCAAAAAGTTCTGTTCCCGCGATCGCAGTTTGAGCATTAGAACTTTGCAGCGGATCTTCTTCTGAAAATTGCAGTTGATGTCCAACTCGTGTTTTGAATGTGCGAAGTCGAACGGCTCCAGTTGCATTGCCTTGAGCATTGATCGAATCCTCGATCGCTTCTGGTGTTTTATCTTTCCCGTTCCAAACTCCACCCAAAATGTAAGGTCGATGAATGTCCCCATGTTCAAATGCAACTAACACTTCATCGCCAATCTCTGGTAAACAATCAAAACCTCGATCGGCTCCTGCTCCGACCTGTACCATCCGCGCCCAATAGCTATTATGCTGCTCAGAAAGCGTCGGAAACATGACTCTGACCCGTCCCCAACCTTTCGGATCACGATTGTCCGTCACAATGCCAATTAAGTGAGTTTGTCCCGGTTGTAGTCGCTGCTGTGAGTTCAGAGTACTTAGTAAATCACCACCCCGTAATCCACGAACATTAAACTCTGTCGTGTAAGTTCCATTGCTATAAAGATGGCGCGTCTCAGTCACATAGTACCGACCGCTATACTTGCCCATCTCATTAAGTTCGATCAATCGTCCAGGGCGAATTTTAGGATTCCCGATCGCTCTTGCATCCGCATAGATAAATTCTCCCCCCAGTTCATCCACCAACGCCTGAGCCATCATTTCCGCTTCTTGGGGTGTGAACACAGGTTGATCAATCACAATCATGCTAGGAGCATTCGGCTTACCATTAAACGCTTGACTGGTCTGTGTGCCATTCCCTTGCTTTGTCGTTGTTACAATCTGCTCTTTATGGCAAACTGCAACGATCGATTGTTTCTGACTATAATCCCAGCCTCGAACTTCAACGGAACTCACCTGTTCTGCACTGCTCAACCGCGCTCGAAAACTGGTAATGTCTTGCAACCAGCGCAAATTCAATGTATTGTTCGCAGCAGGCTTGCGGAAGTGTAACTGACCATCAGTAACAAAGAACTCAAATCCAATTCGTGAAGCCCGCTCGCGCAGAAACTCCATGTTGGTTTGATTTTCCTGAAACACATAGCCATTCACTCCATTGATATCGTTGTAGCCATGTGGACCCGATGTCGTCTCGATCGTGCCGCAAGGAATTCCCACTTCATGAGCAATTTTGCGAACAATGTCACTATCCGTCATGTTTTGGAACGATCGATTATGTCGTCCCCGATGCAAGCGATGAGAACAATCATAGCCGCGAACCACGATCGGAGCGCGACTATCCGCCGTGAAGTGAGCTTCGATCGCAGTAATTTCCCCTTCGATCACATAGTTTGAATTTTCTCGATCGACTAGCTCTACAGCACTTTCACCAAATCCAATCCGAACCGTTTGCCCGAACTGGAACAAAGACTCATGTTGCCACGGTTGATCGCCTGCATCTCCGGGTGCGTAAGGATTGCTAATCACCAACGTGAACATCGCTGGAAGATGCAAACTTTCTTCGACAGAAACTTGCAGAATGTCTTCAATTAAATTGTTCGGCGCAGGCACTCCACCCAGTTCGAGTCGAAGGCTTGCAACAAGATTCGCCATAGTCGTAAGCTTACCAATAAAGTTACTTTTTCGCTCTCACAAATTGCGTCGCTTCTTCCAGAGACAGATTCGCTACTGCTCTCACCGGAGTTCCATCAGGAAGAAACAAAGTGTATTTATAGTCAATTTGTTTCACAAAGCAGCGTAAATAACGATTTTGTCCCCAGCAAAACGTATAGATAGGAGGTCGTCTAACCGTACTTCTGACCATGTATCCGGTAGGTATACCAGAACTAAGCTTCATCGATTTGAGCAAAGGATCAATGTACCGGGTCTTCACGCTAATGCCTTGCTCAAACGTGTCAAATGTGATGTTACTAATCGCGAGCTTTGTCGGATTGGGTCCAGCAAAACTGGTTTTACGCAAACCTGTCTGGGTGCGACCTTCAGGTTTCGTTTCAAGGCTGTGATCGAATTTAAGTTCAGTTGGATTGTATTGAAACACGATCGAGCCAGCGTTACCCGATGCTGCACCTCGAATCCCAAGTCTTGCCGCTTCATTGGGGGAGAGCAACAATCTTGCTTTCTGCAATCTCCCAGAGGGTTGCTGTTTAGGCTGAGACGATTGATTCCAAGTTCGATTCCAAACAGGGCTTGGGGGAGAGAAAACAGGTCGAAAAAGTGGCATAGATTAGCTTCCAGATTTCAAAGTTTGTTACCAGGGCAAACGACCCGAATAATGATTTCCATGTCGTTCTCGTTCAATTTCTAGCCGTTGTCTCAATAGTCCATAAATCTCGCGAGCGAGAACTTCCAGATTGTTCGCATCATTAATACTTTCTTCTTTCGGTAATGTTCTATCTAAGGCTTCATCGACTGCCGCAGAGAGTACATTATCCGCATAGTTCACCTCTCCAGGAACTTTGCCAAGTGTTTCTGGATTGACTGAGTTTTTAGAAATAAATTCATAGTTTTTAGCTTGAATGGGAGCATCACTGGAGCTTGTATCACTATAGTCGCGATCGCTAAATTCGGCGTAGTCGATCGCAAATTGCATCGGCTGTACTTCTGGAACTCTGACACTAATCGGATCATTGTTCTGAAATTGCGGATCGATTGTTCTCTGAATCGTTGGTGGACTCGATGAAGGGATAGTTTGATCGAGATTCCAATCCGTCTGCGGTGGCTCTGATTCTCCTAAAAGTTCTTCGATACTGTCCCAGGAGTCAGGCGTGTTGTCATTTTGGTCGAGGTCTGAATCGAGCCAGGTGAAATCGTCGATCGAGTCTATTAGTTTCGGTTGTACAACAGTAGATTCACTCTCTGGCTGATTCGGTGCAGCGATTAAGGATTGAACAATGCCTAATGGCTTTTGAGTGCGAGGCTGAAGACCTAAAGGAAGTTGAGGTAAATTGCCTTGTGCGAGAAGCTGTGCAACAGTTGGTTCTGGATCTGATTGCTGTTGAATGGGTTGGACATTGATCGAAGTTATTTCTTTGCTTGTTGGTTCTGGTATGGTCTCAGCAAATTGTAAAGTATTAGTCGATCGCTGAATTGCTTCTTGAGAATTGAAAGTATCGATCGACTCTAAATTCGCTGCTGGATCGCTTTCAATTGTCTTAGCTTGTAAAGGGTTGCTAAACGTATCAGAGAATGAATCTTGAGCAGAAATTTCAGATGGAAGTGAACCGGAATCATTCAACAATTCGGTTACTTCCGTTTCAGGTGAAATACCCTGATCTATTTGAACGAACTCGAAACTATCAATTTGCTTTGTTTGAAGTGGTAATAAATTTGATGTTTCGATCTTTGGAAGCGATTCGCTAATAGAATTAGTTTCTTCTGAGGTGGATTCGGGAGCTTGTTCTGGAATTGCTAATGGTTGAGATGAATTAGAGATAACTTGATCTAATCTCTGCTCGATCGATGGAGAATCTTGAGCCTGCTGAATTGGCAAAATCGTCTGGTTAAGTACATTGGAAACAGCATCAGCGGCACTTTGTAAATCCTCTACCTGCTGAATGTCCCTCTCAAACTCAGGTGAGATGTCTGATTCTTCTTTGGATGATGCTTGGATCGGAGTTTGAAAGCTGGATAGTTCAGGCGAAGGCTTGATCGCTTCGTTAATATCCAATTGCACAGAAGAATTCGGAACCGATCGCTGAATGGTTACTTCTGGTAGTATTTGAGAATTTCCATCAAGCAATTTAAGCTCGTCTGTGATTTCTGAAATATGACTATCAGCGATCGTATTATCACTTCTTTCAGCGTTAGCTTCAATCTTGAATTGCGCGATCGCATTCTCAATCGTTAAATTAGGAACACTGTCTTGCGCGGCTGTTTCAGGATTGCTATCTATGCTTGAGAATGCTTGAACTGGCTCAAAATTAACATTTTGCTCCGATTGAAACGGTATCGAATTCGGTGTTGCGATTGAATCATTGTCAATGCTTTCTGAAGTAGATTCGAGAATTTGCTCTGAGAGTGTTGATCGCTGAATTGTCGTGATATCTGAACTAACGCTGAACGAATTATCTGATTGTGCAGAAGGCTTGGTCGCATCAGAATTTGGCGAAATTGTCGATCGCTGAATTGGAGGCTCGATCGTATTGATCGAATCAGCTTGGATATTTGAAACTTCCGAACTTAAATCTGTACTGTCAGACTGCTCGGTTTGTGTGTCTATCTGACGCGCCGATGATTGCTGAACTGGAGTTTCAGCGAAGAATGATTGAGATGTAATTGTTGTGGTTTGAGATGCGATCGTAGAACTCAATTGTTCAATTTCATTGTCCTGTTTAAGATTAGCTACAGCATCATGATCCGTATTTTCAAACTGCTGAATCACCGCACTATTCGGAAGGATCTCGTGATCTGCCACAGAGCTTTCACTCAAACTACCGTTTGTACTTCCATTCTCCTGAGGTTGCACCCCAATTACTTCAGAAACCAAGCTCTCCGAAATAGCAGGCTCAACATAACGTTGGACAGGACTTTCTTCTGTAGCAGTTTCAAAATAAGTTGCTTCTTGAAATTCCTCGTTCGTTTCTAGAACAGGATTCTCGCTGATTATCGTTTCAATATTTGGTAGTGTACTGGCTGCTTGAATCGGTGTTTCAGGAATGGGAATGCTTTCTAAAGTCTGACCACCAGTGAAGTCTGAACCTATCTGCGAATTAATCGGTGCCTGTTCTAATAGTTGTTCTGTACTGAATGCTTGAACAGGTAGCTCAGGAATAGAACTATTCTCTGAAGATTGAACATCAACAGATTCTAGACTTATTTGCGAATCGACAAGTGTTTGTTCTATGGGTTGTTCTACTGTGCTGAATGCTTGAATAGGTGGCTCAGGAATAGAACTATTCTCTGAAGGTTGAACATCAACAGATTCTAGACTTATTTGCGAATCGACAAGTGTTTGTTCTATGGGTTGTTCTACTGTGCTGAATGCCTGGACAGGTGGCTCAAAACTAGGAATGCTTTCTGGAGCCTGACTATCAGTACATTCTAAATCTATCTGCAAATCAATCGGTGGCTGTTCTAGCGGTTGCTCTACGCTGAATGCTTGAACGGGTGTTGCGGGGATGTTGACACTTTCTGAAGATTGAATATCAACAAAATCTGAGCTTACCTGCGAATCAATTGATGATTGTTCTAGCGGTTGCTCGATGATTTGATCAACCTGTGATTCAATTTCATCTAAATTCTCAATAGTATCTGCTTGAGCGAATTGCTGAATCGGCTGATTGTCTAGATTTGTTGCATCTGGAGTAGAAGCGATCGCTTCACGATTCTGGTCTACTTTATTGCTGAAAAGACTCTGCTGGAATCGTTGAGTCAGACTTTGAAAGGATTGTTTGAGCGATTGACCCAATGTAGGCTTAGGAGGTGTCGATCGCTGAACGGGCAATGTCTCAGTCCCGCTTGGAGCCGGAGCTTCAGTCTTCTTAATGCCCTGATCAAATGCAACGTTAATGGAATTAGTTTCAGTTCCACTTGTTGATAGTTCAGGCTCGATTGGTAATGTTACTGCTGGCAGGATATCTGGCTGAGAGAATTCCTCGATCGAAGGTTGTGAAAGATCTATTTGCTCTGTTGATAGTATCTCAGCATCACTAATCCAAGCTTGAGAACTATCAGAATTCGCTTTCTGTTGAATACTATTTTCTGGTAATGGCGCTATAGCTCCAAGTTTTTCAAAACCTGTAGCTTCTAAAGATTGCTCAATTGGGTCGGCTTTCTGTTGAATCGTATTTGATTCTAGTGATAATGCTGCGGGTTCAGATTGTGAAAGTTCTGTATCTGCAACTTCTGAAAATTGTTGGATGGGTTGATTTAAAGTTTGTGCATTGTCCTGGAATGTGAGATCACCTGCACTAAACGATTCTGAAACTGTCTCCGCTACGGGTAGCTGTACAGTTTCATCTGTCAAAGCTTGTAGTTGAATACTATCAACCTTTTGCTGAATACTATCTACTTTTGTTGGCTCAATGAAGTTTTCAGATTCTAAGTCATTTACGCTTTCCACCGCTTGCTGAATCGGCTGTGATGGAACTTGTAGCTCTCTAGTCGATTCTGAATTTTGTGCATCTGCGGCTGTAAATTGATCGGTCTGTAGTAGCTCAGGAAGCTCGATCGTATCACTATCAGGTTTTACGAATTGCTGAATCGGGTCGATTACTTGTGACTGTTCCGCCTGTAATAGCTCAGAAAGCTCGATCGTATCGCTATCAGGCTCTACAAGTTGCTGAATCGGGTCAATTACTTGTGACTGTTCCGCCTGTAGTAGCTCAGAAAGCTCGATTGTATCACTATCAGGTTCTACGAATTGCTGAATCGGCTTAGTCTGCGATTCTACAAAATTTCCTGATACTTGTAACTCGTCTTGGATCGTATAGATATCAGACTGTAGCGCAGTATCCTCTAATTGATTATTTGATTCAGAAACATCCGCTTTTTGTTGAATGCTGAATACTTCATTTAATCCTGATGATGCTTGAGGTTCTAGCTGTTCTGATTGTACGATCGACGATTCAATCTGAGAGACTTCCAGTGTTTGCCCGTTAGACTGTGATTCTATCGCTTCATTCGCTAAAACTTTCGCTTGAGCAACTTCGGGTTCAACGATCGAGAAATTGCCATCAACTGAATTAATGCTCGTACTTTGCTGAACAGGAACTATCTCAGGCTCAGAACCATTAGAAATCGGAAAATCTTGAAACTGCTGACTAATCGATTGATAGTTCGCAATGCCATCAAACGGATCACTTTTCAGCATTCCTAACGGCTTCGCGCCTAGTGGCGTAATAAACTTAGGTTGAAGCAATGGAATCCCCAAAGGACGTTTAATCCCCAGAGGTTCCTGGTCTAATTGTTCTTCAGACAAATCACGAGCATCAGAACTATCAGAAAATTCCGCCATCGTTCAAGCCTACCGATAGTATTACTTTCTTTTGACCACTTTGAGTTCTTCAAATGCAAGACTCAATTCTTCGATCGCCAAATTCGTTGAACTCGCCTGAAACGAAGGCGCTTTCCAACCCACAGGAACGGCTGAAACTAATGTCCAAGCTTGCATCGTTTCTCCAGCTTGATTAAACAATAAAATCGTCACATCTCGCCGCTGAAACTTCTTTCCTCCACTAAAAGATGTCTCCAACCACTGATAGAACATCAAACTATCTGTGATACCGCGACTCAAAGTAACTTCTGTATAGCTCACAGGTCCTAATAAAACCTGCTGGCGTGTATTAAGACCGCCCTCTTTCAGCAACGTTGTATTATTCTTCGCACTCAAGCCCTGGCAGCTAGAAAAACACGCAGTGAGTGTACTTTCCATTTCGACATAGAAACGGTTTGCTGTCACATAGTTAAACGCATGAGAAAGTCGATCGCTAGTTGTAGGACGAGATTTAGCAGACTGCCTGCGTTGAGAAAGACGAATTTGAGGTCTGGGTCGAGAAAACATTGGTTTAGTTAATAACGACTGTATCGATCGCGATCGCGCATCAGTTCTTCTTGCATTAATTCATAAACCCGATCGCTTAATTGCCTCATTAACAATGGATCTTTTAGCACCGTTCCAACCATTGCTGCCATTAGATTATGTTCTTTCTGAGAGCGATGACTTAATGTTTTCGCAGGCGCACAAAAGCCCGCAGGTGCAACCGGATAAGCGATCGAAGTAATCGATCGACGAAGCTCAACTTTCTGAGGTGGAATTGGGGGAACCGCAGACATAGAACCAAGAATAGAGATTTGCCCGTTAGTCTAGACTAACGAATCATGCTCGTATAGTAGCCAAAAGTCGAATCAACCAAGCTTCTGTCGTAAGTTGCTAATTTCCGTTACCCAACGTTGTCGATCGTGATGTTCCAAGCTCAAAATCTGTTCTAGTGACCAATGGAAATGCAGCGCGATCAATGCTACCTCTTCGTGCAACTGTTCCGAAGGGTAGCTCAAAACTCCCCCGATAGTGCTAACTCCACTTGAAACTGCTCTTGACAATGCGGACAATCAACCGGAATGTGAGCATCGCCTTGCTGATTGATGCGGTTATAAAACTCGCGCAAGTAAGCTAAATCTAGACTAAATAGATTTTCTAACTGTTCAGGTGTAACAAGGGTGAGCATACCTAAACGAGTAATGACTTGGGACAGCAGCACTAAAACAGCATAGGCAGGATCGTCTTGAGTTCTGAGGTCTCGTGCAACGCTCAGTTCGTCTCTGGCAGTTGCAAGCCGCATCACGCCTTCTCGATGAACTTGTCCTTGCTCATCTACAAAGCCTTTAGGCAGCGTAAACTTAAACTCAGTAATTGGTAGGCTCATCATCTGGAGAAAATCAGAAATTGGAACTATGATAGTCGCTCTTGTTCTGATCTCAACATTGAATCTAAACTGCTTGCAGTTCAGGCACTTCTTCTAATTCATTAATTTGCCGATAGAAGTTTTGCAGATAGTTCAAATCACAAGCAAAAAAACCTTCAACGATCGCTGGCGTAATTTCTTCCAAAGCTCCCAAAACAGTAATCACTCGCGACAGAATGATCACAGTTGCATAGGCAGGATTCGCTTTCACTCTCGGATCGCGCATCGGAACAATCTCATCCATTGCCGTAGACAAGCGCATGATCCCTTTACGATGAACATTCCCATCGCTGTCTAGATAGCCTTTCGGAAGCACAAACTCGAATTCTGTTTGCATCATGATTAACTCACTCGCTTAAATTCTTCGATCGCTAATTCTAATTCTTCGATCGCTAACTCATTCGCAGTTACGTTACTGCCTGCGAAATTATAGCTGACCGGAAACGCTCGGAGAAACTGAAACCTTGCGCCCTGTGTTCCATCTTGCCGATAGATCACTAAAGATCCATCCTTGCATTGATCTCGCCAATTCCCATTCTGCACTGATTCAATCCACGTCCAGAACGATAGAGAGTTCGTCATTCCTCGTTTCAAAGTCAAATTTCCAACTTTGTGCCCGCCCGGAATCTTTGTCCGAACAATCCGACCTGGAGCCGTCGATCGACCCCATCGCTGTGGAGTCACTTCACAAGCTTCGATCACCTCCTGTGTGTACTTCAGCCCTTTGCACTCCATAAAGTAGGCATCAACCGAGGCACTCCCATCTAACACTAATTCAACATAAAATCGTGAAGTCGTCAGAACTTCGGGGAACAGATTCGACTGATTCTTGGATCTCATAAGCTTTCAATGTAAAAGAAGCTTGGCGAACTAACCTCGCCAAGCACCAGCAAATTCAACAGAGTAACAGTGATTTAACGTCCACCACCACGCGCCACATTGACGCGAACGAGTCCAGCATGAGCAATATCGATCGTTTCTCGGAACAATTCATTGCTATCTGCACTCACCTTAGTGGTTTTGTACTTCGCAGGAACCGCATCAACTACGTTCCAACGAGCACCTTCTGTTCCATCTTGGTTATAGAACACTAAAGAGCAAGCCAAACGCTGTTCCATCTGCCGTCTCGGACCGCCATCACGCGGCTTCGGATGACATCTGAGATACCAATCTAGCAGCGTATTGTTATCCGCAGTCGAAACAAATTCCAACGTCAAATTAGAAGTTGAAACACCTGTAGGAGTCGCTTGCGTTTGTGTTCTTGCACCACCACCCGCGCCTTTCGTGGAACCGATCGGCTTAGATTGATCCGTTGTCTCGATCGAGATTGCGATCCCGCTCGCTTTTGCAATCAATAACTGAGTTTTACCATCAATTTCAAAGTAAAACCGACTGAGCGTAAGATACTCAATCACATTACGGCGACTCTGAAAGTTCAGATCAAAGGATGCGACCATGCTTGTTTTCCTTGCAATAGAAGATTAATTAGAAAGCGCTTTGGCTCGTGACAGGCTGTGAGCTTGCAATCCGTCCATCATTCGACGCTTGAACTTGAGTCACTTTATCAATGTGTTCTGCTACAAATTCATAAGTTTCGACAGCTAGATCACCCGCAGTCACATCCGCACCACCGATCGAGTATTTTTTGATCCAAGCGCGATCGAGGTTCCATCGCAGTACTTCAGTTTTACCATCCGCATCGTAAACCACTACTGAAGCTGCTTTCCGATTGCTTGCCCATTCGCCATCTCCGCCGTCGCTGGTCGGCATACAAGCTTGGAACCATTGATAAAGCCGATAGCTTGCACTCTTCGGATGTCCACTGAGGAACACTTCGATCTTCATTGTTGGATTGCTTTCATAGCCGCCCGATGTGGTTTGGCGTTGAGTCACAATTCCGCCTGCACCGTTGTAAGTTGCAGCGATCGCTTTTTGGTTTCCGGTTACTTTGGCTTCGTAAGAGAGTTCAGTCATACTCTTGATCTCTAAGCCCGTCATCCCATCAAATTCGATGTAGTAACGACTGGTATTCGTCGTAAATCCTGGCATTGGCATTGGTCGATTCTCCGAGAAGATAGAAAAGTACAGAAGTGGGGAGTGGGGAGTAGGGAGTGGGGAGTGGGGAGTGGAGTAGGAAGAGAAAGACCAAGCAATTTGTTCATCTATTCTCTACCCTCTACCCCCTACTCCCCACTCCCCACTCCCTACCTCCCCTTAGCCTTCATCATCCTGCGACGACCACTGGCTGACGCGGAAGATCACAAATTCAGCCGGACGCACTGGGCAAACTCCAATCTCAACATAGAGACGACCGAGCATCATCGTATCCGGCGTGTTCAGTTCTTCATCGCACTTGACAAAGAATGCTTCCGAAGGCGATGCCCCGTACAATGCACCTTCACGCCACAAGCGAGTCAGGAAATTGTTCACCGTCCGCTTCACCCGTTCCCACAGATCGCGATCGTTGGGTTCAAACACGGTCCATTGTGTGCCAAGCTCGATCGATTTCTCGATGTAGCTGACCAAACGACGAACATTGATATAACGCCATTGTGTATCGCTCGGTTCTGCCAAGGTTCTTGCACCCCAGACACGAATTCCACGATTCGGGAACGGACGCAGACAGTTAATTCCCAGAGGATTGAGCAATTCTTGTTCGCGGAAATTACAGTCGTAAGCAAGACCAATCACACCGCGTGGAGTCTCGTTTGCAGGAGCTTTGTACACTCCGCGAGTTTCATCTGTACGGCTCCAAATGCCTGCCATGTGTCCTGATGGTGGAACTGCGATCGGCTTTCCTCCATTCCGAGGATTGGGCACCGTAATCCACGGATAGTACAATGCAGCAAACGGCGATCGACGATTAAAATCTTCTGTCAGCCAGCGGCTCACTTCTTGAGGCTTAATGCGATCGGGTGGCGGATCGAGAATCACCATGCGGTTTGGTGGATTTGGAACATCTCCATCAGCAGCACCTTCACACAGACTTACCATCAATTCCATGATGCCGTGAACTTGATCAATATTCATCAAGTTTGCTTCGTAGACGCGCATCAAGTCAGGGCAAGCCATGATCGTGATTTCATCAATCTCGAACAATCCACGTACCCCAGTACGATCGTCGCGATTTCCATGCACATCTTTCGAGAACCGCTGCGGATTCGAGGGCATCGGAGGCGGGCTGACTTCGTAGAAACCATTCGACGGTCTGCGGCTCAAAGGACGACCGACCGTTGGATCAATATGTGCAACATCGAGATATTGAGAAGATTGCAGTGCAGTCACCACATAGTCCGCAACACTCGTTTCTGCTTCGGGATTCATGGTTAAATGCTCGAAGCGCTCTAGTTCTTGACCACTTTGGCGCACAGAGACCGTAAAGAATTCTCCTGTGTCAAAAGTACTATCATTGTCATCTTCAGAAGGCTTCGGAGTGCTGCTAGTGATCTGAACTGTAACAGTTCCATTTGCAACCGTGAGCGCACTACTGTTCGACTGAGGAGCCAGAGCAGCACTCTTTCCAGACAGTTGACTTTCTTCCCGCGTTTTCAGCGAGAAATTCAGACTAGGACGATTGCTCCGATTGCTGATTTGGGTTCCAATCTTTGCAGGCTGAGTCGGCTGTGTACCAGGAAGCTGTGTTCCAATGCTCATCACCCAGCAGCGCCCGCCACCATTTTGAAACCAACCATTCACCGTAAACGGCAGATAAGCATCAAAATCGGTATAACCATCAGACATCGGGCGAGCAAAGTACTGTAAATACTCATCCCAACTCGTGACAAGCATGGGTTTGAACAGTTCTGCACCATTGCGAACATCTTCAGTAAAGCCCACAAAGCCCGCGATCGCAGTTGCCACCCCTTCGATCGGTCGGCTTCCACGCTGGACTTCTTCGATATACACACCAGGAGCAAAATAATCGAGTCTTGGCATAGCAGTTACTTAAGTAGGGACAGCAAGCTAGGGATCAAGGGTGGGTAAGAACTGCAAACGAATAGGCACAACTAACTCAGCCTGAAGTTCCGGTTTTTCCAATGCCTGAGATTTTCCTAGCCAAGTTTTGAAAAAGAATAGACTATTGCTGATTCTTGCGCCCTGGCGAATTCTATTCGGAGGGCACTCATCATTGACCTTCAGGTTAGTCATCCTTCTTTGGATTGGTTATTAGCCATTAGTCGAGATTTGTTCTGCCAAATTGCGAGTACAGTAATGATTGCTTGAATGAGTTTTATCAATTCAATGGGTAATCATCTTGCGATCGCAGCAGTTACGGCATCGTTTCAGCGGATTCTTCAGGAGAGCCTTCAGGAGGATGTGTACGGGGTCAGAGTCACCACCCTGAAACCAAATGCGCTCGATGGTGGAACAACTGAAACGGGCGTGAATATCTATATGTATCTGGTGACTCCGAATCAGGCATATCGCTCTCCAGAGCCGATGTCGCGTCGTCCTCAAGGGGAAATGGTCAAGCGATCGCAGATGGCGTATGATCTCCAATTCCTACTTAGTTTTTATGGAAATGAAAATGAACTAGAGCCACAACGTCTCTATGGCAGTACGGCACGATTGATGCAAGATGGCTTTACGCTGACTCCAGAAATGATCCGCGACACCTTAGCTGATCCAACCTTGAGCTATCTGGCTGAATCTGATCTACCCAATCAGCTAGAACCGATTCGACTTGTACCAACAGAGATTTCAGTTGAGAATTTATCAAAAATCTGGTCTGTTTTCTTTCAAACTCCTTATTCATTATCTTGCACTTATAAAGCAACAGTTATCTTTATCGAAGGAACAGAGCCAGGAGAAAGAGCTTTACCTGTGCGCGATCGACGTGCAGTTGTGCTTCCATTTCAAACGATTATTGTTGAACAAATTATTGCTCAAGGTGGAAGCCGAAAACCAATTCTCTCAACGAGTACGATCGTGATTTCTGGACAACGACTCTACCATCCCGAAGCACGAGTGAGAATTGCTGGGATTGATGTCATTCCTCAGAACGTAACGGATACAAACGTTGTGCTGAATCTCGATTCAATTCCACTCAACCAATTACGGGCTGGAGCACAAAGCTTACAAGTCGTACATCCAAATAGTTCAAGTATCGATCGCACTGCTGAATCAAATCTAGCTGCATTTGTTCTACGCCCAACCATTGAATCACTGACACTCGGTAACATTGATCATCGATCGTCTGGACAATGTGATACTGAAATCACAGTGCAATTTGATGTCATTGTTGGTGCGAGTCAATTAGTAGTTCTAGTTCTGAATGAATTCTCAAGTCAGCGATCGACAAGTTACGTATTCAAAGCAAAAGCACGATCGCAAGAGTCGCATGAAATTACGATCGCGCTTGAAGGTATGATGCCGGGAGAATATCTTGTCCGGGCACAAATCGACGGAGCAGAAAGCCTCCTGAGTTACGACACCGATCGCAATAGTCCAACGTTTAATTGGTACAACGCTCCCAAAATCTCGATCGTATGACCATTACAGACAACAGTTCAATCAATACTTGGCAAGCCACCAATCAAGCCTATTTGATGGCTTCACTTGCCCATGTTCGAGAATATTTAGCCAATCACATTGATAAAAAGCGATCGTTCTCAGAGTTCAATTCGCTAGAACAATCGCTATTACAAAGCTTAAACACACAATCAGGCTTACCTGCTCTAGAGCGGTTATGTTCAATTTTCGGCTTAAGTGAATTCGAGCGCAATGTTCTACTACTCTGTGCAGGAGTTGAACTCGATGCCAGTTTTTCCCCGCTGTGTGCTGCCGCTCAAGATGATCAACAACGCACTTATCCAACCTTTAGTCTGGCGCTTGCTGCCCTTCCAAATGCCCATTGGAGTGCCCTAACGCCTGCTGCACCTCTCAGACGATGGCGACTGGTCGAAATCGGTGCAGGCAACCATCTCACGACCAGCCCACTCCGCATTGATGAGCGAGTTCTACATTACTTAGTCGGAATTTCTCACTTAGATGAGCGACTAATGCAAATTGTTGAACCGATTGAAACCGAAGATAACTTAGTCGCTTCTCACTGGGAACTATCCGAACAATTAGTAGCAGCTTGGTCTACTCAGCAAGCTTATGAGTCTCTGCCAATTTTGCAGCTTTGTGGATACGAGAGTGCAAGTAAGCGATCGATTGCCGCAACCGCGTGCCATTTTCTCGGTCTCAATCTCTACAGCATTCCAGCCTATTCCATTCCATTAACTTCAAATGATCTAAGTCAGTTCAAGTTACTTTGGGAACGAGAAACGATTCTCAGTCGTAGTGCATTGATGATTGATTGTGATGAACTTGATAGTGCGGATTCTGTTCGAGAAGCTGCGATCGCACATTTAAGCGAGTCCCTGCAAACCCCGCTGATTATACTCTCCACAGATCGACGAAAAGCGCGATCGCGTCCGATGTTAGCATTTGACATCTTGCGACCGACTCCAGCAGAACAGCGATCGACTTGGGAATTTGCGCTGGGTGAAACGGCAGAAAAGCTCGATCGATACATTGATGAGTTAGTGACACAGTTCAGCCTCAGCACTCCAGTCATCCAAGCCATTAGCAATCAAGTACAAGCAGACCAGAAAACAACAGAGATCAAATCCCATCTTTGGAATGCTTGTCGCGCTCAAGCTCGTCCAAAGTTAGATGATCTAGCACAGCGGATCGAAACTTACGCAGGTTGGGAAGAGCTAATCCTGCCTGAATCCCAGATGAATACGCTGAAAGAAATTACGTCTCAAGTTCAACAACGCGCCACCGTTTATGGACAGTGGGGTTTTGCTGGAAAGAGCGCTCGTGGACTAGGAATCAGTGGACTATTTGCAGGAACGAGCGGAACAGGTAAAACAACTGCCGCTGAAGTGATGGCGCGAGAACTTCGGCTGGATCTCTACCGAATTGATCTCAGCATGGTGATTAGTAAATACATTGGTGAAACCGAAAAGAACTTAGGACGAATCTTTGATGCCGCAGAAATGGGTGGCGTGATTCTCCTGTTCGATGAAGCAGATGCTTTGTTTGGTAAACGAACCGAAGTGAAAGATTCGCACGATCGACACGCTAATGTCGAAGTTAGCTATTTACTTCAGCGAATGGAAGCTTTTCGAGGACTATCCGTTCTCACCACAAACCTAAAAAGTGCCCTAGATCAAGCCTTTCTTCGTCGGTTGCGCTTTGTTGTGCAATTTTCTTTTCCAGATGCCGAACAACGAGCAGAAATCTGGCGGCGAGTCTTCCCAAAATCATCGCCCACTCAAGAGCTAGATCACAAAAAACTAGGACAGTTAAACGTCGCGGGTGGCAACATTCGGAACATCGCCTTAAATGCGGCTTTTATTGCTGCGGATGCGAATGAACCAATCATGATGAAGCACGTTCTACTAGCAGCGAAAAACGAATATATGAAGTTAGAAAGACCTTTAACCGATGCTGAAATTCGGGGGTGGATCAGCTAAAGACAACCGCGATCGCACCCCTCACCGTTTACTCTTCTGTCATGGTCATCGCGACTTTCGGCTGAATGAGTGCAGGTTCACTCACAGTTACTCTCGGTTGAACTGGCTCTGATGAAATTCCTAACTGACTCTTTGCCTGATTCAAAGTAAAGCTAACCGTTGATTTTCCGGCTTCTAGCAATGCCTTTCCGGTCTCCGGTGCTAACTGTTCGCTTGAACTAATCCGATCGATCCAATCTCGCATTCCTTGACCGATCGCGATCGCAGTTTTCGATCCCCATTCCCCAACGACCAACACTAAGCAAACCACTAACCAAAGCAACAATCCTGTTTCTCGCAAAATACTCCAAGTGGTCATCACTACCGATCGATATGCACCAAAAGTCTCCGGGTCGATCAACAATTGCCAAAGTTTTGCAGCTTGCTCTTTAATTCGATTCATACTCATCATCCTTCCTGTAATCAAACTTTTGAAACGCAAAGTTTTCGATCGCCATTCTGACAGAAGACCCGCTATTTGATTCATTAAATTTCCGTATATTAACGGAATTGCTCGAAAGCTCTGAATCTATTTTCATGGGCATTCTGAATCTGTGCTTCATTCCGTATCAACTATCATTTGTTCGAGGACTTCCCAAATATGGCTAAATTCCGGACTCGCAAAAAACGCCGATTAGAAGACTCTGCTCCCGCCGTCCAAGATAGTGTATTTCAAACTCGATCGTTTACTGCACAACCGAAACAAAGTGCCGCAAATCCAGATCGAGGACATCACTTAGGAGAAATCTCAGTCTATCCAGTGCAAGCGAAGTTATCGATCGGGAAATCGAATGATCCTTACGAACAAGAAGCCGATCAAATGGCTGCCAAAGTTGTGAATGGTCTAGACAATCCTGAAGCAACCACTCATTCAGAAATTCAACCTTTGGTACAGACCAAATCCTCAGGAGAGAAAAGCGAATCGAATGACAATTTAGAACAATCGATCGAGCAATCGCGTGGAAGTGGAGAAGCTTTACCCGATGACACTCGTGAATCAATGGAGCGATCCTTTGGAACAGACTTCAGCAGTGTTCGAGTGCATACAGATGCCCAAGCAGATTCAATGAATCGATCGATTCAAGCTCGTGCGTTTACCACTGGGCAAGATGTGTACTTCCGACAGGGTGAGTACAAACCGAGTGATCGATCGGGCAAAGAACTGCTGGTTCATGAATTGACTCATGTAGTGCAGCAAACAGGTGCAGGAGTGCAGCGAAAATCCCTACCAGATCATGCAGGTGCATTGGTGCAGTGCATGAAACTATCATTACCTTGGAAGAAAAAACCAAAACAAGCAACTCCACCAAAGCAGACACTGCCTCCTTCAAAGCAGACACTGCCTCCTTATTCTCTCAAAGCGAATACAAACACGGTCATAGCACTTCTTGCCGATCCTTACACTCGATATCTGTTCTGGAGTTACGCTAAAAAAGAATATGCCACGGAAAACATCGAATGTTTTGAGGCGATTAGAAAATATCAGTCGCTGCCTTTTGACCAAGCAGAACAAGAAGCGCCTTTGATTTTCAGTACTTATATTGGTCCAAGTGCTGCGAGAGAAGTCAACCTTGAGAATACTACTCTAGTACGAACTATTCAAAATAGGGTTGAGCAAATGGATGACCAGAACTACAAAGACGTATTTAAAGAGGTTCCAGGAATATTACTATCTGTCATGGCAGACACTTTGAGCAGATTTGCTGGAACTGAGGTAGGGCGTGCCGCTGCTAAAGAGCTATTCATCCTTGGACAATTTGAGGCAGTGAATGACAATACAGCAGGTAACACCTCTAACGCTTAAAATGACCACTAATCTGGCTGAGAAGTAGTTTAAGAAGAAACACTGAGTTTCCTGATACTTCTGCTAGCAAACTCGACTTTTGTTGGATTTCCATTTGAGCTAAACCCAACGACAATGAAACCAATAAAGTCTCATAAAATTACTGAGACGACTGTAAGCATTGATGGGTTGACTAAGTAAACTGTTCGGCATTTGCCAACTCTAGTGAGTAACCCCCAAATCACTATGGGAATTGAATCACAAACCCAAAAGAAAGCGGCTCTCCACTCTGTTACCGATTATGCTCAGAGTATAGAGTCCCGCCAATTCTCCACGCCTGTTCCAAGTTCTTCGAGATCTGGAAGCCTTCAAACTCAACTCGATCGAGCCGATCGTTTCGGTCATCATCTTAGCCAAGTGCAAATCCAGCCTGTTCAGCGTCAGACCTATGTTCAGCGCAACGTCGTCGATGAAGAACAGGAGCGCGATGCAGAGATGCAAATGAAAGCGATCCAGCGACATGCTGATCCGGAGTCCGTCAAGTTATTACAGCGAATGCCTGACTTATCCCCAAAAGATAGTGGTCGATCGCTGCCGAAACACATTCAAACGAAAATGGAAAAATCGTTTGGAACTAGCTTCTCGGATGTTCAGATCCATGAAGGACCCCAAGCAAGTTCTGTGGGCGCACTCGCTTACACCCAAGGAAATCGCATCCATTTTGCACCCGGACAGTACAATCCCGATAGTTCTTCTGGGCAAGCTTTGTTAGGACACGAGCTAACACACGTCGTACAGCAAAGAGCCGGACGAGTTCCCCTACCAGACAATACAGGCGGACTCCCAATCAATGCTGACCCCAGCCTAGAGCAAGAAGCCGATGATATGGGAGCAAGAGCCGCTCGTGGTGAGCCTATAACTATGCCTGGAGCTTCAGGAATGGGAACACTCACCCAGCGAAAAAAACCAATTCAGAACAGTCAAGCTCCCGTTCAAATGTTCTTTATGGGATTGTTGCTGAACAACCTTCTACCGCCTGTGATCAAGTTACTGTTCCCGTCACAGGGCGGTAATGCAAACGCGAAAGCAGAGGACACAGGCGAATAGTTCTCATCCAAGTTTGCCCACTGATTCATCCATTAGGAGAAATACCCTTATGACCGCACAATTGCAGACTCAGAAAAAAGCCCCCAGTGTCGCTCCAGTGCAACAAAGCTTTCAACCCAGAGCCTTTCCTGCTCTGCAAGCGAAGGAAGATGAGTCGCTATCAGAACAAACAGAGCTTCACACCCAACTCGATCGTGCTGAACAATTCGGACATAGTTTCGGCAACTTACAAACTCACGCTGCTCCGACCACTGCGGTACAAGCCAAAGCTGATCCGATTCAGCGTGAAGCTGCGGCTGGGGGTGGAATCATGGAAATGTTGATGCCGATGATTATGCAACTTTTGCCAGCAATCTTGCCAATGTTGATTGGATTGATCTAGCCCATGATGAACACAGAACAGTACGCCACTAAAAAACCTGCTCAACCGCCCTTGCGTGACGGGTTTGAGTCGCGTCCGTTTGCGGCTCAGATGAAAGTGACGGAAGAAAGTCGTCCACTCGAAGCTCAACTCGATCGAGCAGAGCGGTTTGGTCATAGTTTGAGCCGGGTTCAAGTGTTAGCAAATCCGGTTCAAGCAAAGGTGATTCAACGCGAAGAAGGCGAGGAAGAGGAGATGCAAATGAAGGCAGATCCGATTCAGCGTGAAGAAGGCGAGGAAGAAGAACTGGGAATGTAATTCGACTTTCGGCTACTACTCGACGGTCATTAGTTTTTCTAAGCTAGTGACCGTTAGCCTTTTTAATTGCGCTTGATATGACTCAGCCCACATTGCAGATACAGCGTATTTCGGATCTGGCGTTTGGTATGGCAATTAGTCGTGCGATCGAGACAGAGCGAACCGATGCAAATTTTCGCGATCCGTATGCTCGAATGTTGGGTGGGCAATGTGGAGAGGCTTTTTTGGAAGGGATGGGCGGATCGTCTAAGGGTGCAGGTCACATGCTTGCCGTTCGGACGACTGTGATTGATGAGTTATTGTTAGAAGTGATTGAATTAGCTGAGATTGATACGGTTTTGAACTTAGCCGCAGGATTGGATACTCGCCCGTATCGAATGTCTTTACCTAAATCTCTACGGTGGATCGAAGTGGATTTACCACAGGTGATTGAGTATAAAACCAAGCAATTAGCAGAGGTTGAATCGTGCTGTGCTTTGGAATCGATTTCTCTAGATTTAACAGAGCAAAAAGCACGAAAGGGATTGTTCGATCGCATTAATCGAGAGTCGAGCAAGGTTTTAATCATCACCGAGGGATTGTTAGCTTATTTGAGTGAAACAGAAGTCGGTGAGCTTGCAACCGATTTGTATCAGTGCGATCGCTTTACTGGATGGATTACCGATCTGGCTTCTCCGTTGTTGTTAAACATGACGATGCAGACCTGGGGAGAGCAATTTACCGCCGCAAATGCAGCTTTGAAGTTTGCACCTGAGACGGGCGCGAATTTCTTTCGATCGTATGGTTGGGAGCCACAGACGTTTCGATTGTTCTTGGAGGAAGCAAGACGTTTGAATCGAGATGTTCCTTTTGGTTGGTTACTTCGGAAAGTGCCGCAATTGTTGAACGATGGTGTCGCGCTATTAGGTCGATCGTAAAATGAGTGAACTAGAAACTGAACCATTAACTCGTGAGCAAATTGAAGCACAGTTACTTGGAAAAGCCGCACACGATGAATCTTTTAGAACTGCATTGATCGAAACACCGCAGGCAATCTGGGATCGAGAGTTTGGGCAGACATTACTTTCATCCTTAAAGCTAAAAGTCTTACAAAACAGCTTGAATACTTTGTATTTAATTGCGCCAACTCAGGATGAAACACTAAGAAAAGAACTATCAAACAATCCAAAAGCTGTTTGGAAACGTCGATTTGGAACTACGAAGCTTCAAGGCTATACGATTCGAGTGATTGAAGAACAGCCTGGAGAGTTCTGCTTTGTCATGCCAACTTCGATCGACTTAGAAGCAGAAGCACAGTTTTTAGAAGAAGCTGCTCAACAGGGTTTCAACCTCGAAGAGCATACAGCGAAAGCTAGAAAAGAACTACGATCGCTAACTCAACGAAAAGTTCCAAAAACGAAGCTTGGACGAATTTTGCTGAGATTAGAAGGATTTGTGCTTGTTTGGATCAAGTCAAATCCGATCGTGGTTTCAATCCTGCGTCCGATTTATTGGGTACGATCGCTAATTTTTGCATGGCGAAGACTTTAGAGGGTGTTTGAAAAGCAATCGTTCATCGCATTCACCCGCCCGGAAATGAATCTCCGGGCTAATTGTGGGAAGCCCACTGAACTGGGCTAAGAACTCCGAATTGCGCTCTCAGTCCGCTTCAGCGGGGTTTCTTCCATTAGCCCGGAGATTCATTTCCGGGCGGACTGGCAACGCAGCAAAGCCGCTTTTTATACTTCTCAAACACCCTCTTAGACTATGACCCTTTCTTTACCTCCCACTCAGAACAATCGATTTCACTACAATCAGTACCGCTGTGCTGCAAAAAATCCATTGCACTGCGAATACTCACAGCGATCGCAAGAGAGCAATCTTTGTTCAAAATGCTTGTTTCCGAGTGTCTTGCCTGAGCAGTCGAAGCTGAGAGGACAACGCGGCACTTATGTAATTGAGGAATTTCTGACAGTACGAGGCTTAGGAAGGCTTTATCGAGGGTATCAGGAACTCGAAGATCGATCGGTAATCATTCGTGAATACCTGCTACCGACTCGATGTTTTAACACGACTGAAATTCGCCAACGACAGCAAGCATTTGCAGGATTAACTGGGATTTCTTTGGCAGATGGTCGATCGCAGGATTTTCGACTGATTACGCCGTATGATGCGATCGCAGATCAAACGGAAGCGCGTTGTTATTTGATCACGATCGGTGAGTACAATGCTTATCCAACTTTGCAATCTCAGCTTTCACAGTTAGGCACAATGCCTGCAATTCAAGTGCGGCACGTGATTGCTCAAATTTTACAATCGTTGGAACTATTGCATCGTCAGAAGTTTCGATTGCCGAATGGACAAATTGAAGCTCAGTTAGTTCACGGAAATTTGAGCTTAGAAACGCTACTCCATCAAGCTCAAACAGAGTGGCACGATGAGCTAGTGATTTATTTGACGGATCTTGCTCTGTGGGAAAGATTGTTTATTCCAACTCAGTTAGCATTGCCTAAATTGACGATCGCAGATGATCTAAAGTCATTAGGTCAGATCGGAATCCAACTTCTAAGCGGTAAATCTTCTGATTCAGACTTGCCTTGTTCTCCCGCTTTTGAAGCATTTTTACTACGACTAATGGGTGCGGGTCAGCCTTTTGAAAATCTTGAAACAGTCCGCCAAGCCTTCAAACAGCTTCCACTCGAACCAATTTCAGAATCAAAGCTTGCTCCGATCGCACTAGAGCAAGATGATCCCAAACGCAAAATTAACTGGAAAAAATGGGGCTTACTCTGTTTAGCAGTGCTTGGAATCGGTGCTTTAGGTTGGTGGTTGAGTTTAACATTGCGCCCCAAACCCAGAACTAGCTCAGAACGCTTAGTGCCCAAAATCGCATCAGTCAGCGACATTCCAAGCGGTAAATTCAACTACACTGGAGAACAAAGTAGCTTATGGTCGTATGTTTCTCGACAAAAGAATCTAATTCAGCAAGGTAAAAACTTAGAAACAATCTTACAAGAGCGACAACCAAAATTACAGCTTAACTATCAACCTGAATCAACGATCGAAAGCGCGATCGAGAAAGTGCGATCGCAACAAGCAGAATTCTTAGTCACAAGCTTGATCGACCCAACTGGTGCAGAATTTGATACACAAAAGATTGCCTATGATGGTTTAGCAGTATTCGTTGCATTTAGCTATTCAAACCGAGGTAATAGCTTACCTCGATTCCTCAATGGTCAGATTAGCTTCAATCAACTTAAACAGCTTTACACAGGTGAAATTCAGAATTGGAAACAAATCGGCGGTGCTGATCTTCCTGTACGACTTTATATTCCTGCTGAACCAGAGTTAGTACGAATTTTTGAACAGCGCGTTTTGCAGGATCAACAAAGTATTGAGAAGTTTCGGAAGCTGAGAGAAAGTTCGATCGCAGAACTTCCAACTTTTGATAGTTTGCGGCAAGTGCTACGAGATTTTGAGCAAGAACAAGTCGGCTCGATCGCGTTTGGTTCCCTTAGCCAAGTTTATGGACAGTGTTTAGTTTATCCATTGGCACTAATCGAAGGCAATCGATCGCCTGTTGCTCCATTGTTACTAGATAGTGGAAAACCAATTACACCACAGATTGATTTGTGTACTGCGAAGGGAAGCTACGATCGCAATTTCCTTGCCTTTCAAACTCAGCGCTATCCATTAATGTATTCTCTGGCAGTTGTCTCTGCGAGGAACAATGCAAGACCGCCAGTAGGACGAAAATTTGCCAGCATTCTAAGAACGATCGAGGGACAGATTTTATTAGACAAAACTGGCTTAATTCCACTACAAAGTCTTTCTAAAACACAGAAAGATTCAGTTGCGACTCCTTGAAATGTTGAATTTGAAGTACGTCGAAAGTTTTGTGTTGATCACGGGATGACGCTGCGATTCAGCCCACTTCAGTGGGGTTCCCTCAATTAGCCCGGAGATTTATTTCCGAGCGAAACAGCGGGTAAACGAACCCGCCAAAATTCACAAGTCCTAAATCTGCTCTACTCTCGATCGACTTCTTGCAACGCTTCAAGATAATCGATCGCTGCCACAATTCGATTTTCATAATTGCAAGCAAATTCCTCAAACCATCGCCCCTCACTCGAATTCGGATCGAGATTCTTCAACCACTCCTGCGCTTTAACAGTCAGAGCTTGACGGCGCTGCTGTTTGAGTTGTTCGAGGCGTTCTTGTTTTTGTTGAGCAGCTTGTTTGAGAGATTCTTCGCGCTCTTGCTTCAAGTCATCGAATAAACGATCGCTAGACGGACTGGGAGTAACCTGCGGCTCGCCATCAAACAAACGATCGCTAGACGGACTGGGAGTAACCTGCGGCTCGCCATCAATCTGTTTGAGTAAATCCTCGATCGACGATCGAGCCGCCGCAGGTTTCGCTTCTGAAGAAGGGCGAAGTTCAGAAGCGTTATTGTTCAAACTGTTGAGCAATTTATCGATTTCGTCCATCGTCCGTTTGGTGAATTAATCAGCGATCGCATTCATCAGAACTTCGGCAAGACTCAAATCTGCCATGTCATCCATTGTAATCGTGTCGCAAATATCAAACTTTGCGCCCACGCCCGAAAGCTGATCATCAAGAGCCGCAAGAAATTGTTTTGCGCCTGGATCATTTCCAATTTGTAGGAAGGTGATTGCGAGTTCTTCGTCGCGTTCCATTTGGTTCGTGGAGCGAATGACCGCATCGATCACGGCTCGTCGATCGTCGGGTGCACCATCGGTTACAACTAAAATCGTTTCGCCTGATTTGGTTTTTCCAGCCGCTTTCCGTTGGAAATAATTTTGAGTAGCATCCCAAAGCACGGATGCGAGATTAGTTGATCCGATCGGATCGTTCTCCATAAAAATCTGTTCGACTTTGCTGGAAGTCACATCATCGTAACGCTTGAACCGACTCGAAAATAAATAAACCGTAATGCCTTCTGGATCAAACTGTTCACACTTACGAGCGAGAGCAAGCGTCGATTCTTGCAAAGCTTCCCAACGGCTTCGACCTCCGGGCTGATCAGCCATAGACATACTTCCACTCTTATCGAGAATAAGAGTATAGTCCCGATTCTTCAGCGATTCAAAACCTGACATGGGCAACTTCTCCTATAGGATTCGCCTTCAGTTTTCCCAACTTATCACTACAGCACGCCAATAAAAAATCCCGGAAGTCACCTCCCAGGATTTGCGATACAAAGATTTAGGAATTCATGCCTACTTAAGCATTCCCAACAGTTCAGGTTTGAGAGCAGGAATTTGAGGAGCCGCTAAACCAGGGAGCGATCCCATTTGTTGAGCAACAACCGGAACTGCATTTCGAGCATTTTGCGCGACTTGGACAGTTTTCACATCGTAGGTTTGAGTGATCAGTTTCGGATAAAGACCGATCGCAACGATGGGAACAACCAAGGCAGCCGTGATAAACAACTCTCTAGGATTCGCATCGAGGAACACTGCCTTCTCAACCGCTTTACCTTCTTTGCCGTAGAACATTTCGCGCAGCATCGAGAGCAAGTAAATCGGAGTGACGATTAAACCAACCGCAGAGAGTAAGACGATGACGATTTTGAACACCGAGGTGTAGGCATCGCTGGTGGTGAAACCGAGGAAGATCGCCAACTCACCGACGAATCCGCTCATCCCAGGCAGTGCCAGCGAAGCCATCGAACAAATCGTGAACAGTGCAAAGGTCGAAGGCATTTTCTTCGCCAATCCGCCCATGTCATCCATGTTCAGTGTATGAGTACGATCGTAGGTGACACCCGCTAAGAAAAAGAGCGCTGCTGCAATCAAACCGTGAGACACCATTTGCAGAACCGCACCGCTCATTCCAATTTCGGTGAAAGATGCGATACCGAGCAGAACGAAGCCCATGTGCGAAATCGAGGAGTAAGCCATTCGGCGCTTCAGGTTGCGTTGAGCAAAAGAAGCGAGCGCACCGTAGATAATATTGACGATTCCAAGGATTGCGAGAATCGGAGCAAAGTACACATGAGCGTGAGGAAGCATTTCCATATTCATGCGGATCAGCGCGTAACCACCCATTTTCAGCAACACACCAGCCAGAATCATCGAAACGGGAGCGGATGCTTCACCGTGAGCATCAGGCAACCAAGTGTGCAGTGGGAAGATCGGGAGTTTGACACCGTAAGCGATCAAGAGACCCGCATAAACCGCCAATTCAAACGATAGTGAGTAGTTTTTCAGCCCCAGTTCGTGCATATCGAAGGTGAAGTTGTCACCGTAGAATGCCATCGCTAATGCTGCAATCAGAATAAAGATTGATGCCAGTGCAGTGTAAAGAATGAACTTTGTCGCAGCGTAGAGGCGCTTTGGTCCACCCCAAATTGCAATCAAGATATAGACCGGAACGAGTTCGACTTCCCATAGCAGGAAGAATTGGATCATGTCTTGGGCGCAGAAGACCCCAATTTGAGCCGCATACATTACAAGCATTAGAAAGAAGAACAGGCGGGGCTTGTTCGTAACCTTCCAGCCTGCCAGCATCGAAAGCGTTGTCACCAGAGCGGCGAGAACGACCAGCGGCATCGAGATTCCATCGACTGCGAGCGACCAGTTGATTCCGAGTTGGGGAATCCAGGAATAGCTCTCGGTTAATTGAAAATTCGGGTTCTGAAAATCGTAATGTTTCCAGAAGGTGTAAATCGAGAGGACGAGATCCGCCAAACCAACTCCTAATCCGTACCAGCGAACCGTCTTCCCTTGTTTATCGGGGATGAGCGGAACTAGGAGCGAGGCTGCGAGGGGCAGCAGGATTAGAGTGGTTAACCAAGGAAAAGAAGTACTCACCATGACATCAGTGACCAAGTTGTAGAGAGCAAGGGGTATCGATCGATGTAGAACCAGTGACTCAATCCGCTAAGAAGCCCAATCATCAGATGAATAAGAGCGGTCGAAGGGTGGGCGGCGGGAGTCGTGGCGGCGATTAGTGTCTCTAAGGCGAGGCGGCGGTCACAATTCCCACAAAGTTGCTTGGCGGATCAAGTGTTTCGAGCGGAGGGAAATCCAATGAGGATTTGTACCTACTGAAATAATCTTACTCTAGTTTTGTTAAGTAAAGTGAACTTAATCAAAGGAATGTAGTATTTTTTGCATTGAACTATCAAAAGGTGAGACATAGAGATCGCCTATTCACAGGATTTGCTAGAGATGAAACATCACAGTTTCATCATGAATTGCCGCAGTTGTAGATTGAAGTGTCCACAATCGCCAGGACTTTACAATGCTTTACATTATAGTAAGCCGTTATATATTGTGACAAAAACTTAACGATTGGCTCTATCCCTTGATGGATGAAGGTTTTAGGATTTTTGAAAGGGAAGTGATGGCTTGTACGATCGACATTTCCTGACATTTGAAGAGATTAATGTCGTTACAAAGATGGATCGCTGCGTTTGGGGCGGCTTCAGCCCCCTAAATCCCCCAAAATTGGGGGACTTTGAAGAATAAAAATAGATAGAGTGTGAGATCGCTTTCTACCTGAAAGCTTCATAACGTGGATGATTCAGGAGACAATCCCTAGAGAATCGACTCGTAGAAAAACTATAATTACGATCGCTTTACCGAAAAGACCAATCCTTGCAAGGCTTTGATCAAGTAGCCGATTTGACCATAGCTATAAACCAGATTTTCAAAGCGTTGAGCCGGATCAGTGGCAAGTTTGAGCGATTTATAAATTCCTCGGATTAAGCGCTCTCCACCCCGTCGAAATTGTCCGAATCCTGCTTCTCCAGCGATTTGTTCTCGGTAGCATTCACTGATTCCTTGCCACCAACCCCGATCGAGAAACCATTGCCGTTTGACGCGCTCCGGAGCGACATGATGCGCGACACAAGCATTCGGCAGATACGCGACTTCCCATCCGGTTTGAAGCGCCAAATTGGTCATGTGCAGTTCTTCATTTGACAGAAGATTTTTGCCAACGCGCCCCAAGTTCGGATCGAATCCACCAATTTGCTTGAGGAAGGATTTACGAATCGAATAATTTAAGCCACGTGGAGTCAATCCAGGACGATCGATTTTGACAACGGTATCGCCCAAATCATAAGCGCCTAAATTTCCTGCCAGTCCATCAGAGAGCCATTCGGGGGCAGTCATTCCATCTGTCCAAATTAAAGTCACTTTACCGCCCGCGATCGCTAATCTCGAATTCCCTTGATAAGCAGCGTAGATTGTTTTGAGCCATTGCGGAGACGCGATCGCATCATCATCTAAATACGCCAAAATTTCCCCGTAAGCGATTTTTGCACCTGTGTTACGCGCCACGGATAAACCGAGTTCTGACTCATAAATGTAGCGGAGCCGTTCGTCTTTGAGGCGGGATTCAACGATCGATCGCGTTTGATCAGTAGAAGCGTTATCTACGACGATGATTTCAAAATCGGAAAAGTCTTGGGCGAGGAGACTATCGATCGCTAAACCGAGATAGCGATCGCGATTATGAGTACAGATAATCGCGGAGATGAGCGGTTTGGGCTTGACCATAACAGAACTTAAATCAAATCAAGCTCAGAGTACCCGAACGCTCTAATCTTTCATCTTGCTGTGTAAGCCGACTAAGGTTTCTGCCAATCCAGCAAGACGATTTTCTAGATGCTGTTTGCGATCGAGCAGTTGGCGGAGTTTGTGATATCGAGCGATCGCGAGACTCAAACTTGGGATTTGTTCGGCTGGACAAGGATAAGACCAACGTTGACCATCGGCATTAATTCCACAGAGACGATATCCAGCTTTGGGTGCGCCTTTTGTTCCGGGAATTGGAGTCGCGCAAATCTCTTCGATGTAGGACATTAAGCGATCGACTTCTCCATGACGCAAAGTGGAAAGATCGCCCAACGGATGACCGGAATCGGATTCTAGCCAACCATCTACGATCGGACCTTCGAGATAAAGATCTTGGATTTGACGCAGCGTTTGATTCAGTTCAGCTTGCCAATTGTCTGCGATCGTTTTCATCTCAAGCAACAGAGTAGAAGCGAGGGCTGGATTTGCAGCGTTTCGATGGCTAGTGAAATTAGGAGTTTTGAGCTTGGGTAAATTCAGCGGTTTAGGTTCGCTGTCGATGGTGGGAGGCGTGACGATTTCTGGCTCGATCGCTTTCGGGGGTTTCGTGTGGAGATCAAATGAAACCGGGCGCTGAACGATCTCTGGCTCTGGAGTGGGCGCAGTGGATAGGGTCGGGACTTTTTTATTGAGTTGAAGCAAAGTTTCTTCAATCCGACGCAAATCTTTTTTCATCGCTCATGAATTCCCTTGAATCGAGGTAAAGGTTATTGTAGCGGTGAATTCAATTTCAGGATAGATTCTTCATGGCAACGCTCATTTTAGTTACCGGAGCCGCCCGATCGGGCAAAAGCGAATGGGCGGAACAATTAGCGGCTGAATCAGGAAAATCTGTCATTTATATTGCGACTAGCCAGGAAAATCCGGATGATGCGGAATGGCAAGCTCGGATTGAAAAACATCGATCGCGCCGTCCTGAGGGTTGGAAAACCCGATCGATTCCTGTCGATTTGAAATCAGCAATTCTTGATTCAACCGCTTCAGAGTGTTTATTGATTGATTCACTCGGAACCTGGTTGGCGAACTTATTGGAACAATCCGAAGGTGAGTGGCAAGCAACACGAGAGGCGCTTTTAGCAAGCTTTGAGCAAACTGAGAGTTTAATTATTTTTGTTGCAGAAGAAACAGGATGGGGCGTAGTTCCGGCATATCCGATCGGGCGATTGTTTCGCGATCGATTAGGCAATCTGACTCGATCGATTGGTGCGATCGCGGATACCACTTATCTCGTTACGGCAGGACACGTTCTGAATCTCAGTCAGCTTGGAGTTCGATTAAAGCAGCAATAAATCCATCTCTTTGCAGATGCAACTTATTTGAACTTGCTAAAGCGAACCTAATCACTGGGTTCCTCTAGGCTTTTTAGCTAAATCTGTTATGCACAGCTTTAGGTGGGATCAGGTAGAATTCAATGAAATTGTTAAAATTCCATAAATTTTTAGTTCTGATTCATTTTTTGACGATCGACGGTTTATTCACCTGAATTTTGCCCGATTTGTTCCTTTGCATTCGTGAACTTATGGAATCCCTCGACCCTCAAAATCAGACCTCAGTTGCTCCTGAACCTCAAAATCCGAAAAAGACTTGGTTTGGTTTATTCTTTGCAGGATTGTTACTTGCAGGCGGATTTGGTGTATGGCGAATTTTGAGTCCAGGTGGTGAAAAACCTGCTGTCGCACAGTCCCAAGGACAACCGCCAAGAGCAGTAGAAACGACTCGTTTAGCGACAGGAACCTCAACTCGAACGGTTCAACTTTTAGGACAAGTTGAGTCAACACAACAATCGACCATTCGCGCTCAAACTGCTGGAGTCGTTGAAGAAATCTTAGTTCAACCTGGCGATCGAGTAACTGAGGGAATGACGATCGCGATTCTGGATGATTCGGATCAACAGCTAGGAATGGCTCAAGCTCAAGCAGAACTCGCTCAACAACGCAGTAATCTCGCTCGATTACAAGTGGGAACTCGTCCAGAGATTATCGCTCAACGGCAGGCGGCGGTGAATGCAGCGAAAGCACGAGAGCGGGAAGCTCAGGACAATTTGAGACGATCGACGGCGTTAGTAAAAGAAGGCGCAATTTCGGAGCGAGTCTTAGTCGAATCGCGATCGCAAGTCGATCAAGCAACTGGAGAACGATTGGCAGCCGAAGCGAGTTTGGCAGAAGCGAAAGCAGGTCCAATTCGGGAAGAAATTGACGCTCAGAAAGCGAATGTTGCAGCGGCTCAAGCAACGGTGAATCAAGCACAACTCGCACAAAGACGAACACAAGTTGTAGCAACCCAGTCTGGAGTGGTACAAACTCGCCATGTGAGCCAAGGTGATCTCGTTCAAAGTTCTGGGGAGATTGTGACTTTAGTTGCTGGCAATCAACTCGATGTATTTCTGGAACTACCGGAAGATTTAAGCGGCAGAGTTACGCCTGGAATGTCGATCGCATTAACCGCTCGTGCGTTACCGCAATGGAAACAGCAAGCAGCGATTACTGCGGTGGTTCCTTCTGCGGAGGCAACTTCGAGACGGCAACGAGTGAGAGTTCAGATTCCAAATCCGCCGAAAGAATTGCTGTCGGGAATGGCAATTTCAGGAGCGCTCACGGTTCCGAGCAATCGATCGAGTTTCGTCGTCTCACGGGATGTTTTGACGCGGCGACGGAATGAATGGTTTGTATTCACGATCGCAGATAACAAAGCGAAACCAATCCCAGTCGAACTTGTGACTGATATGGGTAAGCAAGTGGCGATTTTTAGTCCAGAACTGCGATCGGGGCAAGAAATTGTTCTGCGGGGCGGCGATGGATTGAATGAAGGCGCACCCGTCAAAGTAGTAGGAGGCGCATCGTGAACTTGATTGAAACTGCAATTCGCTGGCGACATGGAACGTTTGTCTTGTTCTGTCTGTTAGCGATTTTTGGTGTGTTTTCATTGTTTCAATTGCCGCTAGAACTACAACCCGGAGGCGATCGACCAGAGATCACGATCCGAACTGGATATCCTGGAGCCGCACCCGCTGAAGTCGAGGACTTGATCACACGTCCGATCGAAGAACAGATGGAAGAAGTTCTGGGCGTGAAAGAAATCAGCAGTGCTTCTCGTGCAGGCAATAGTTCGATCACGCTGGAATTCCAAGAAGGCACGATCGTTCAAGATCGGTTAGTCGATGTTCTCAACCGATTGCAGCAAGTTTCGAGCCTACCTCCAGAAGCACTGGAATCGAATGTTGAACTGGTCGGGGGCAATAGTTCTCCGATGATGTGGATTCCGTTTGATACGAAGCCTGGATTTGAGCCGAATCCCGATCGCTATCGTGACTTAGCAGAAGAGATTGTTCTTCCCAGACTGCGACGAGTTCAAGGAGTTGGACAATTCATCGTGTCAGGCGGGCGACAGAGAGAAGTCGAAGTTCGAGTTGATCCCAAAGCATTAGCCGATCGCAATTTAGCCCTTGGCGATGTGGTGAGAGTGCTACGAGAGAACAATCGTGATATTCGTGGCGGTCCTTTAGAGCTAGGACGGCGGGAATATCGGGTCAGAACAATTAGTCGATCGCAGGATATTGAACAGCTTGCAGGCTTTGTTTTGCGACGAGATGCAGCAGGAATTGTCTATCTCCGTGATGTGGCGAAAGTCGAAATGGGGCGGAAGATTCGAGATAGTGCATTGTTGTTTAATGATAGACCTGCGGTTGCCGTTGGAATTATTCGACAGGTTGGTGCAAATGTTCCTGAGATTTCCAAAGGAGTCAGACAAGCCATTACCGAACTGCAAGCCCAATTCGATGAACAGAAAGAAGGCATTCAGTTTGTTTTTAACTATGACGAGAACGAATACGTTAGCCAATCCGTAAAGTTCGTTCAGGAGAACCTAGTCGCTGGAGCATTACTGGCAACAATGGTTCTAGTCCTATTTTTGGGATCAATGCGAACCGTTGCGGTGATTGCGATTACGATTCCTGTAACATCGGTGATGGTGTTTATCATTCTCTCTTGGCTTGGTCGATCGCTGAACATTATCAGCCTTGCCGGGATTGCGTTCTCGGTTGGGATGGTCGTGGATAACTCGATCGTTGTTATCGAGAATATCTTTACTCACATGCAGCGGGGGAAAAGTGCCTTTCGATCCGCGATCGAGGGAACCCAAGAAGTTTGGGGTGCAATGCTCGGATCAACCTTAACGAATGTAGTCGTCTTCATTCCGTTATTAATGGTGACAGGGGAAGCAGGACAGCTTTATGCGGATATGGCGATTACGCTGTCTTGCGCTTCATTGTTCTCGTTGTTTGCAGCTATTACCTTGGTTCCGATGTTGTCTGGATTGTTTCTGAAAGAGTCGGAAGCAATGCAGATGTTTGAAGGTGGAGAGTATCAGGGCGGCAATTGGTTTGAACGATCGGTTGCTAAAACATCCGCTGTGTTCCGCCATTTCCAAGGTAAGTTAGAACAGTTCCTAACCCGAACTGTTCGTTGGTCGCTAGGTCGCTACAGAATGGGACGACGATTATTCGTGTTAGCGATCCCAACTTCTTTATTGTTCGTGAGTATTGCGCTGCTTCCACCCGCAGATTATTTGCCAGAAGGCAATCGCAATACGATCCAATGGCGAGTTGAACCATTACCAGGAACCAGCATCACAGAAGCGATCGAGCAATCCAAACCCGTTCGAGAATTCGTTCGTGCTCAACCGGAAGTCGATCGCGTATTGTTTATTGATCGACCGGGAGCTTTGAGAGCGATTTCCGCGATTCTTAAACCTGAATTTGCCACGACACGCGGACTTGCTGAGATGGTGAATCGTTTCCGGGCTGCGAGTAATAACTTTGCAGGCTATCGATTCATGGTTCCGGTGCGTCCTTCGATTTTCCGCGATCCAGGAAAAGAATTCGAGATCGACATTGTTGGAACTGATTTGAATCAGCTTGGACAACTCGATCGCGAGATTTCTGGCAAACTACGCGGCTTGAATGGCATCCGAAATGTTCGATCGAACTTTGTTATGGGTGCGGGTGAACTGCAAGTGATTCCAAACCGGGAAAGACTGGCAGAAGTGGGTCTTTCAGAATCCGAAATTGGTTCGATCGTTGAAGCTGCGTTAGGCGGACGATTGGCTTCTAATTTCATTGATGGCAAAGAGGAACTAGATGTCACCGTTGAACTACAAAACACATTCGTTCAAACCCCAGAGCAACTTCGTCAGTTACCTCTGTTTGCACGAGGCAGACAGCTTCAGTTAAGTGATGTGGCTGAGGTGCGAGAAACAACGGGAGCCGATGTGATTAACCACACGGATTTAGAGAGATCGATTACGTTAACTGCTTCCTTAGCTGATACAGCATCTCTGGGAGCAATTGTCGATCGAGTTAACCAAGACGTTCTCACTTCAGCACGTGCAAATCTTCCTGCTGGCTATCGAATTGAACTAGCTGGAACCGCAGATCAATTAGCAACTACAGTTTCGCAATTAACCGCAGCGTTCGGATTTGCTGTTCTAATCACTTATCTGTTGCTGGTAGCGTTATATCGATCGTTCCTTTACCCGATCGTGATCATGGCAACCATTCCGATGGGGATGAGCGGCGCATTATTGAGCTTAGTTCTAGTGAATCGAATTCCAGGGATGTCTGTCCCCTTGGATATGATTACCGCCTTGGGATTTGTGATTCTGACTGGAATTGTAGTGAACAATGCGATTTTATTAGTCGATCGAGCATTGCAGCTTCAACAAGACGGGGAAGATTATGATTCCTCACTTTTGAGCGCAACCAAAGATCGATTAAGAGCGATTTTCATGTCTGCGGGAACCAGTGTGTTGGGAATGTTGCCGCTGGCAGTGCTTCCCGGTCAAGGTTCAGAGCTTTATCAAGGCTTGGGGATTGTGTTGACGGGAGGTTTAGCTTTCTCGACCATTCTCACGCCGACAGTCGTTCCAGCATTAATGGGACTGCTGCGAGATTTTTCAGGGAAGCGTCCCCTTCCGATTCCTGTCAATGTTGCGGAGTTGGAGCGATCGTAATCAAAAAACTGTGATCGATCTCACGGGATCGATCACAGTCAATTAAAGTCCTAGCAAATCGTCTAATTCGTCCAGCGCCTCACACGGAACTGACTGACTATCTCGATCGATTTCCACTCTCGGTTGCGGTCTTGGCAAGGTCATCGAACTTCCGTTCAATCGTCCATACAGATAATCGTCGGCATATTTACGAAACACAGCTTCGATCGCGGCTCTAGCATTTTTCAATCCCCACTCCGCTGCAATCAGTTCTGCCTTTTCGATCACATCCTTGCTCAGTCTCACTTTGTTGTCATACATAGCTGCCACCCCTCAGCGATCGGGTACAATCCTCGCACATTCGCAAACTGTGGATCGGGCATCACTGCGAACAATTTTCGCCCTGCTAATCGCTCTGCAATCAAGTGAGAACTGCCACCTGTTACGAGAAATCGTGTCACACGCGGCATATAAGGCGTGTACTGAGCTTTGATGGTTTGGAAAATTCCCTTAAACCAGGGATCTAGATATTCCTCAAGCCATAGCGACCAGGACAATCCGGTATCTGCATAACAATGACCAGATTTAAACCCATCCATGATAATCGCAGGATCAACAGTGGTTCCCAAGCCATCAATCAAACGTCGATCGAAGCTAATCGCAGTCGCCAGCTCATACGATCCACCGCGATCCATCACATTTTCATCAATGACATCGCCTTCTGCATCAATTAAGCGAGTCAGCCACGTTCCACCTCCGATATCGACTACGATCGTATAACCACTATCCGGGATGAGTCCCAACTGTTGAGCATAGCGATACGAGCCAATTCCTTCTCGTTCTACTTCAACATGTTCAACTGTGATTCTAAACGGAACACCATTCCGTTTAAATTCGTGCATTCCCATCAGTTGAGATTTGATTGCATCTGCGTTCCGAGTTGGATCAGGTGTAGAAGCATACACATGCAGTGGGAAATGGCTCAGCTCTTCATCCCGTTCAGGTTCCAGACAGGCATAGAGGTGTAACCTTGACAAATCGACCTTGTTTTCGACTACGGTTTGCTGTTGGCGACGATACTTGTACGCTTGTGTGCCAAAATGATAACGGGTTCCATCGGGCAACTCGATCAGCGGGGACTGGTCAGAATAGCGCACTGGATCGCGTCCTTGCGGCAATTGGAATCTTACCGATCGGATCGCTCTTGGATGTCCTGCACCGTTCCAAAACTTGAGGTCATAGTTCCCGGCATCGAGCGCGATCGTGCGATGGGCGATCGTTCCAGTGGTTTCCTTCCGAGGTCTGCTGCGAGTGCCTAATCCGTTCATGGCGTTGTCCTCAACAAGATAGGGGCAATACAAATGTTTTTAGTACCTACGTACTATATTGGGTTTCGGGTCTGGTGTCAACCTGGGGACAAACAAATTTGCAAAAGTTGATTCGGCTCGATCGACCTATGGTATGGTTATGAATACTAGGGCGATTGGCACAGGGGTAGCGCACATCCTTCACACGGATGGGGTCACTGGTTCAAATCCAGTATCGCCCATACAGATAGAGGCAGTTCTTATGTCTCAATTACTTGAAAAGACGGCTGACCAGCGGATGATTTATCAATACCGAACCTGGGAGCAGTTTAAGCTGATTCAGAAAGGATTTGAGGGATTGCCAGGTGTCAGGCTTTCGTACTACGCAGAAACGGTCGAGCTACTGATGCCGGGACAGGATCACGAAGTGTTTAGCTCGGTCATCGGGGCGCTTCTATTTAACTTTTTGGCTCAAAAAGGGATCTTCTTTCTGCCTACTGGGTCAATGACCCAAGAGCGAGAGGAAAAAGCCTCCGTTCAAGCAGATCAATCCTTCTGTATTGGCAACAGAAAGCCAATTCCTGATCTGTCGATCGAAATTATTTTCACAAGCGGGAGTGAGAGTAAACTTGCGTTATATCAAGCGCTCGAAGTTCCTGAAGTTTGGTTCTGGCAAGATGGAGTTTTGAGATTACATCATCTGCGTGAATCTGGATATGAACGAATCGATCGAAGTGAATTACCTGGATTAGAAGACCTCGATATTGACTTACTCAGACGCTGCATTTTGATGGCTGAAACTGATCCCGGTGAAGCTGCTCGGATGTTTCAGCAGAGATTCCCGCATTGAGCGGATTCTGAGAACGATCGCGCTACAATGAGAAGCTGCCTTACTCTTCCAAACTTTATGTCATTGCCGATCGTTGCCATTATTGGTCGCCCAAATGTGGGCAAGTCTACCCTCGTAAATCGTCTCGCTCAGGTACAGGATGCGATCGTGTTCGATGAACCAGGTGTGACCCGCGATCGCACATACAAGCGGGCATTTTGGTGCGATCGTGAATTTCAAGTTGTCGATACAGGCGGACTTGTGTTCGATGATGATACTGAGTTTTTGCCGTTGATCCGAGAGCAAGCAATGGCAGCTTTGGCAGAATCGAAGGCAGCGATCTTTGTGGTGGATGGACAGGCTGGATTAACGCAGGCAGACGAAGAAATCGCCCAATGGCTACGCATGCAACCTGTTCCGGTTGTGTTGGCGGTGAATAAATGTGAATCGATCGATCAGGGATTAATTCAAGCATCAGAGTTTTGGCAGTTGGGATTGGGTGAGCCGTACCCGGTTTCGAGTATTCACGGAAGCGGTACTGGGGATTTGCTTGATCAAGTCGTTGAGCATTTGCCGCCAACCGATGAGATTGAAGAAACCTCGGAGATCAAAGTCGCGATCGCAGGTCGTCCAAATGTCGGAAAGTCGAGCTTGTTGAATGCGTTTGTCGGTGAGAATCGCTCGATCGTCAGTCCGATTTCTGGAACAACGAGAGACGCGATCGATATGTTGGTCGAACGCGATGGGAAACAGTATCGATTGATTGATACGGCTGGTATTCGGAAGAAAAAGAATGTCGAATATGGTCCTGAATTTTTTGGGATTAATCGCGCATTCAAAGCAATTGATCGATCGGATGTTGTTCTACTTGTGATTGACGCTTTAGATGGCGTAACTGAGCAGGATCAGAAATTAGCTGGACGGGTTGATGATGAAGGGCGCGGCTGTGTTGTGATTGTTAATAAATGGGATGCGGTCGAGAAAGATTCGCACACGATTTATGAATACGAGCAGCAAATCCGCGATCGCTTACATTTTGTAGAGTGGGCGGAAAGTATCTTCATCAGTGCCAAAACAGGTCAGCGCGTTGAGAAAATTTTTGAACTCATCGATCGTGCCGCAGAACAACATAAACGAAGAGTTTCAACGGCTGTGATCAATGAAGTTCTCGAAGATGCACTTTCCTGGCACACTCCACCAACTACAAGACAAGGGCGACAGGGCAAGATTTACTATGGAACGCAGGTGAGCGCTGCACCGCCTACGATCGCACTATTCGTTAATGATCCAAACCTGTTTAACGACAACTATCGACGTTACATCGATCGTAAATTCCGTGAGTCTCTAGGCTTCCAAGGAACACCACTTCGGTTACTTTGGCGCGGTAAGAAAGTGCGCGAAGTCGAGCGGGGGCATCAAGCGAATCGGGCGACAAAAGTTTAGGCACGAAGGTTTAGAGTATGGATTTACTGCGATCGCTTCCGTTGGGTCTGTATCTCGAACAGCCGATTACCTGGATGCACCGACTCGATCCACGGGTAAAATTAGCCTGGTTAATGAGCTTTCTGGCGACTCCATTACTGGCAAATCCAGCATGGCGCTTGGCTTTAGTTGGGGTACTAATTGGATTGACGTTTGCAGCGAGAATTCCGCTGAGAGTGTGGCGGCAACAGATGGGTTGGTTGTTGTTGCTGGCGGTTTATGTGTTTTCGCTCGTTGCGATCGCGCCAGATGGCTTGAGTGTTGAACCTCGTCCGCGCTTGCCTGAGAACGAACTCGCGTTTGTGCAGCAGCCGAATACGATCCCAGAACCTGCTCCACAAAGACCTTGGTACAATCCATTTCAATCGCAGCCTCAATCCCAATCCGCGAATTCATTGAAGCGACCGGAATTGAAACAGCCGACGGGATATCGGTATGTTGTGTTTCAGCGAGGTCCAATTCGGGTGACACGCCGATCGCTGGATTTGGCAATTCGAGTTGCTACATTGTTATTCACGCTGATTTACAGTACGAATTTATTCTTGCTCACGACTGCACCCGAAGAAGTCACCGCAGGATTGGAAGATCTGATGCGTCCGCTGCGTCGATTTAATCTTCCGGTGACTGAGATTACATTGACGTTAACGTTATCGCTGCGATTCATTCCGCTGGTGTTGGAAGAATTTCAGAATTTGATTCGATCGATTCGCACTCGTGCCATTAATTGGAAGAAATTGGGATTCCGTCGGACGGCTCAAGTGGCATTGTCGATCGCGGAACGATTGTTGCAGAATTTATTGCTGAGAGCAGAACAGATTGCCAGTGCGATGAAGGTTCGAGGGTTTACGAGTCCGAATCGGCATCGGGTGGAATGGCATCAATTGATTTTGAAACGGTTTGATTGGGTTGCATTGATTATATTAGGCGGATTCTGGGCAGCAAGAGTAATGTTGGGTTGACACAAAAAATCGGGACAACTTGTTACCATTGCCCCGATCCAAATTCAATCGATCTAAGAGGGTGTTTGAGAAGTCATCGTTTATCGCATTCACCCGCCCGGAAATGAATCTCCGGGCGGACTGTCAACGCAGCAAAGCCGCTTTTTATACTTTCCAAACACACTTTAATATTCCGGCACAGAAGAATCGACTTCACGACTCCAAGCCGTAATACCACCCTTCACATTAATGCCGTCGATCCCTGCCGATTTGAGAATCCCGATCGCTTTTGCCGATCGACCTCCCATTTTGCAATGTGCAATCAATTGATGTCCGTTGAGCAGTTCTTTCACTTTCTCAACGCCGCTGCCATTCTCAATGTCTGGCAATGGAACTAGAACAGAACCGGGAATTTGAGCAATTTGGTACTCGTTGGGATTGCGAACATCGAGCAGAACGTAATCTTTCCCGATCGCGCCACTGTCGATCAGCGCTTTCAATTCCTGAACTGTCATTTCCTGCATATTGGCTTTTTCCTGTTCTTCAGCCGCTTTTGCTTGCGGAATTCCACAAAATTCTTCGTAGTCTACCAACTTCTCAATCACAGGACGCACCGGATTCGGTCGCAATTTAAGCTCCCGGAATTTCATCTCTAGCGCGTTGTACAGCAACAATCGTCCACTGAGTGTGTTGCCTTGTCCGAGAATAATCTTCACCGCTTCAGTCGCCTGAATTGTTCCAATAATTCCGCACAGCACACCTAAAACGCCGCCCTCAGCACAAGATGGAACGAGTCCAGGTGGCGGGGGTTCCGGATACAAATCGCGATAGTTTGGACCACCCTCATAGTTAAAGACGGTTGCCTGTCCTTCAAAGCGGAAAATCGAACCGTAAACATTCGGCTTATTCAACAACACGCAAACATCATTCACCAGATAGCGTGTCGGGAAATTATCCGTTCCATCAATCACCAAATCATACGGTTCAGCAATTTGAAGCGCATTCTCAGAACTCAATCGCGTCTCATAGAGATCGACTTGACAAGTTGGATTAATTTCTAAAATTCGCTGTTTCGCCGATTCAATCTTAGGTTTACCAACCCAGGACGTGCCGTGAATAATTTGGCGATGCAAGTTAGAACTATCGACCACATCAAAATCGACAATTCCAATTCGTCCGATTCCCGCTGCTGCTAAATACAAGAGCAACGGTGATCCCAATCCACCTGTTCCCACACAGAGAACGCTGGCAGCTTTGAGTTTTTTCTGTCCATCAAGACCGACCTCCGGCAAAATAATATGCCTGGAATATCGGGCGTAATCGTCGTTTGTTAACTGGATCTCGTCCAGATTTGGATTTAGCATGGTGCGTCGTTGAACAAGTTGACAAAAACATTCGATTGAATGTTGGGGTGTTCCTTCACTGAATCAAGAGATTTTCCGCTTGAAAAACCTGCTGATCGTCGAGGCTCCAGCTACGAACATCTACCGCTTTTCCTTCCGAAACAGCCACGATCGTATAACTGTAGTGTGACCAAGCAGCAAGTCGATCGCATTCGGAGGGGATCGCCGGATTATCCGGATGCGAGTGGTAGATCCCGATAATATCGAGATTGTTCGATCGAGCTTCTTTCATTGCTGCCAGCATTTCTTCAGGCGCAATTTCATACTGACGTTTTCGAGTCGAGTCAGAGCGATCGTCGTTCCATCCGTTATTCGTAGCTTTGACATCCATGACGGTTTTCCCAGTGGGGTCACTCTTGCCCAACAGCAAGCCGCAGCACTCGTCTGGGTAGGTGCGCTCGGCATGAGCACGAATGCTCAATAAATGCTGAGAGTTGAGTCTGAGAATCACAGGCACGGTGAAATTCGTAAGTCAGATAACTATCTTAATGGATTCAGTGAATTGAGAATGCAGGATTGCAGTTTGTTAAGCGATTCAACTTGCACTAGAACTGGAGTCCCAAATTGGACAGACGCGAAACTTTTGTACTTAGGAAAACGCGATCGTCATCTGCCCCATATATGGATGTCTCAAAATCTAAATCGGCAACACTCCACAACTCGCGCCCATCTGTTGTTGAAAACGCCACCAAGCGGCTGGATTTTGTCACTCCATCGGCTTCTTTAGTATTCACAAAGCCGACGATCGCATCTGAGGTCACGCGATACCCCTCAAGCGAGATATACGGACTATAAGAAGTAGATGCCAATCTTAAGTCTGTCGCTTCTGGAAAGCGTTTCATCCATCGCTGTTGTCCTGTTTTCTCATCTAGAAATTTCAGGGAAGCAGTGCTTGCAGAGAAGGAACTGTAGCAACTCAGGTAAAACCCATCGGGCACAGCCCCAAAGTTAACGCATCGCGAATCAGAGATTGGAGCCTGCCATCGCAATTTTCCCGTATTCGCATCGTAGGCTTCTACGGTGATGACCGATTTACCCCGATTAGAACCGCTGTAGATATATTGATAAATGGTGGAGCCGCTGAATAAAACATTTCGGTAAAAATCCTGTACCGAAACTCCTTGCCTAACCACTGTTGTAATGCTAAATTTCAGCTTGCCAGTGTCCGCTGCGTAGCCAGAAATTTTAGCAGTGCGTTCCCAAGGCAGAAACAGCAAGATTGTATCGTTAGTGGCAGCCAGTGAAGACCCATCGAAATCTGCGGACGACGGTGTAGGCATAAATATCTGATGCTGTTTGCCTGTCGTTTTCTGCCATGTCTCTATCAAAGCCTTTGAATTAAGCTGATTCGACGTTTCTAACACTCGCAGCAGCGCAACTCGATCGCCGCTCACAACCAGATTGGGGTTAAATGAGGGTGCACCTTCATAGGGTAATTGAGAGTTTGCGGGTAGAGGAATACTCCGCTGAATCTGCCCGGTGGTCGGGTCAAGCGCAGTGAGCTTATCCGTCTTCAGAAACACGGATTGATCAGTGACCTGCATATCTGCCCAGTCTAAGACATTACTATTGTTAGTCCTAAACTGCCACAATTGCTTACCTGACGTAGCATCAAATGCGGTCACTTGTGTGATGCCTGGAACATTCTGATTTGTTGGACTGAGAAATGGGATGTAGACGCACCAATTACCGCAAGATTCTTTTCGAGAAGCTGCAAGGGTATACACTTGACCTGCATGGTTGATGATTCTTCGGATTGGTGCTACGTCGTCAATAGAAGTAGACCACAGTACTTTCCCGCTCTGAGCATCTACCGTCGTTAAGCTATGCACTTCTTGGTTCAGGTGAGTCCAGCCTAAACCCAAGATTCCAAGACTCAGAAAACTTAGGAAAATGATTCCTCGATTAAGACGCGATCGAGAATGCAGCGCCATACAAATACTCTTGATTTACAGGAAGTTTGGTTTGTGAATTTTGATCCAACTCCTGATAATGAAATTACAGAAATTCGACCTGCGATCGTGCTTAGCTAATTTTGATCATTTGTCCTTGTTCTGCCGATTGCTGAGCCGCGATCGCGACTTTCAACGTATACAAACTCTCTTCAGGCTGAATATAAAGCGGCGTTCCATTAGTCAAATAATCTAAAACAGCGCTAGTATCTTTCGTAAATAATCCACGTCTTGCACCGACTTCGATTTCACTAGCTCCGTCTGAATTGATCAAGGCTCCTCGATCGCCATCAAAGATCAAGGCTCCTCGATCGCCTTGTACTTCTAATTTTCGCTCAGATGTCCAAATCGTTTCGCCCTTGCCATATACGACATCTGCAATGACACCGTTTTTAAAGTTCAATTGTGCTTTGCAGAGACAGCCTGTGTAGCGATCTCCGTTCAAGTTCCAATAGCGATTTTGACAACTGACCGATTCAACTTGCCCGAAGACATGAATTAGTCGATGCAATCTCGATAAAGCTCCAACTAATGGAAACCCAAATAGCGAAGTGTTATACGTCCATTTTGCTGGAGCGGGATTTTGAGGGGTAAGCGTAATATATCTCGCGTAAAATGGCGTTCCGATTTGGGAAAGGGAATTAAGAAATGCTTGATGTACGCCACCAAGAATTTCGATGTGTTCAACGTGAAGCAGACGATTTTGAGAGCGGGCAAGCTCGATCGCGCTTTGGGCAGAGTGAAGGTCGATCGCTAACGGATATTCGACTACAACATGGCGACCGGATTCGAGCGCGGATTGAACAATCTTGCTGTGTTCCGAATTCACACCGCAGATGATCACTAAATCGACTGCATTGATCAATTCTTGCCAAGCATTAAACGCTTGAGTTTGGTGGGTATGTCCGAACTCTGCGGTCTTGTCCGGTTGATGACCTGCAACCCCGACTAATTTTGCTCGATCGTCTTGATTCACCGCTTCGGCTCTCAATTTCGCGGCATATCCAGTTCCCACCAATCCCACTCGAATCACAAAGCTAACCCTTAAAACTTCTTTCCTCAGTTTAACGGCAGAAGATCCTATCCTTGGCTAGAGTTGAATCAATCCGAAACATTGTAACTTAGTAAAAATTTCAAAATCATCAAAAAGGACGAGATTCGTTTCTGTCCATTTCTAGAGTTCGGTCCTACCGTATTGTTCAACCCTATGAGCGAAGCTTCCATTCAAAGAATTCTTCCCAGACCGCTCCAACCCGAATATGATTCTGAACGAGTTCAGGCGCTCCATCGCTACAACATTCTTGATACTCCGCCCGAAGCTGCGTTCGATCGCATTACTCAACTTGCTGCTCGATTATTTGATGTGCCGATCGCGCTTGTTTCTTTGGTAGACGAAAATCGCGCTTGGTTCAAGTCCTGTCATGGTTTTGATCTTCCGGAGGTTCCCAGAAACGATTCGATTTGCAATATCGCGATTTTGTATAACGAAGTTTTAGTCGTTCCAGATGCCCGAAAAGATGATCGTCTTGCCTGTAATCCCTTTGCTCTAGCAGAACCAGGACTGCGATTTTATGCAGGCGCACCCCTGATTACACAGGATGGCTATAACTTAGGAACGCTTTGCCTGCTGGACATGAAGCCTCATGAGGACTTGAGCGAGGAAAAGCGAACAATCCTAGTCGATCTTGCCGCAATGGTTCTGGATGAAATGGAACTGAGATTGGCAGTGCAGAAAATTGCTCAAACCGATGCGGCACTGCTCGAAGTCACCCAAGGCGTTTCAGCGGTCACGGGACGGGATTTTTTTGATGCACTGGTGCTGCATTTCGCTAAAGTTCTATCGGTCGATTATGTATACATTGGGCGTTTGATTGAACCGGAACAAGAGGCAATTCAAACGATCGCGGTTTGCGCTCATGGTCAGAATTCCGAAAATTTCGATTATTCGTTGCACGACACGCCATGTGAGCAGGTAATCCGAAATCGCAAACTTTGCTGTTATCCGCGTCAAGTTCAGGCTCTATTTCCAAGTGCGCCACTGCTGGCTCCATTAAATATTGAAAGCTATGTAGCAGTTCCATTCTTTGATTCGGGTGGAAAGCCGTTAGGATTGCTCGGAATCATGCACGGTAGAGATTTGGAGAATGTGCAGCTTGCAGAATCACTGCTGACGATTTTTGCTCTAAGAATTGCAACCGAACTCGATCGAACAAGAGTCTCGGAAGCAGAACGAGTTGCACGTGAACAAGCCGAAGCTGCGAATCGAATTAAAGATGAATTTCTCGCGATTCTTTCACATGAATTGAGAACGCCGCTGAGTCCGATTTTGGGATGGACAAAGCTTTTACGATCGGGAAAAGTTGCCCCCGAAAATCAAGATAAAGCCCTCGCCACGATCGAGCGAAATGCTCAACTCCAAACCCAATTGATCGAAGATCTGCTCGATGTTTCTCGAATTTTGCGCGGTAAGTTCACGCTAGACGTTCAACCTGTGAATTTAGCAGGTGTGATTACGGCTGCGATCGAGACCGTTCGACTCGCGGCAGAAGCGAAAAGGATCGAGATTGCAGCGATTCTAGAAGCTTCTCCCTGTGTGCTTGGGGATGCGGCTCGATTGCAGCAAGTGATTTGGAATTTGCTCTCGAATGCGGTGAAGTTCACACCTGAAGGCGGGCGGATTCAAATTCGGCTCACTCAAACCGAGCGATCAGCGATGATTCAAGTCACAGATACCGGAAAGGGAATTGATGCCGAATTTCTGCCGTATGTGTTCGATCGATTCCGCCAAGCGGATAGCGCAACGACTCGGAGATTTGGCGGGTTAGGATTGGGACTCGCGATCGTGCGTCAAATTGTCGAATTACATGGTGGTAACGTTCAAGCGGACAGTAAAGGCGAAGATCAAGGCGCAACATTTACGGTGACGTTTCCGTTGCAAGCCGAGATCGAACCTGCTCATTCTGCTTCCACGCCTGCTCATTCGATGGATTTGAAAGGAATTCGGATCTTAGTGGTTGATGATGAAACGGATTCGCGAGATTTTGTAGCCTATGTTCTCGAATCGGCTGGAGCGCAAATTCAACGTGCGTCATCTGCGATCGAGGCAATTAAGATTTTGGCTCAAAATCAGCCCGATTTACTCGTTAGCGATATTGGAATGCCTGAAATGGACGGGTATCAATTAATGAAGAGTTTAGAGCATAAAATTCCAGCGATCGCGCTCACTGCCTATGCGGGTGAAATTGATCAAAAAAGAGCGATCGCGTCAGGATTCCTTCATCATCTAGCGAAACCTGTTGAACCCGATCGACTGATTGCGATCGTCGCATCGCTTGTTTCTCAGAATTAGTCCCGTTTCGTATCGCAAGCGACTTTTAGCGGGATCGTTCTAGCGCAGTATAGAGGGTAACAAAAGCGCTGAAGTTCCTTGATTCATGCGATTTTCTGCCCCGAATGAGCTATTCCCCGTCGTTTATTCTACGATCGATCCGAATGCGATCGCATCGCAACTTCTCTCGCGCTATGACATCGGAGCGGTCAAAAGCTGCGAGTTTTGGTGTCGAGGTTTGAGCGATGTTTATTGTGTCGAAACCGATCGCGGATTGTATGTTCTAAGAGTGGCGCATTGGGGTTGGCGCTCTCAAGCCGATATCGATTTTGAATTAGCATTACTCGATTTTCTGCATGATCGAGGTTTGCCGATCGCGCATCCGTTAAAGACAGAATCGGGCAAATTGTCGATCGTCATTCCTGCCTTAGAAGGAGAGCGATACGCAGCGTTATTTACTTACGCGCCTGGAGCGATCGCGCTCGGAGATCTCAGTATTCGACAGGCGACTCGACTAGGTGAAACGCTGGCAAAAGTTCATCAAGCGGGATTAGAGTTTGATTGCTCATACCCACGAAAGCCGCTCACGCTGGATTATTTGCTGGATGAATCTTGGAGTGCGATCGCGCCTTTTTTGCAAAACAGCGATCGCGACTATGTGGAAAGTGCGATCGCTCAAATCAAATTAGGATTGCAAGATTTTCCGCGATCGTCTCCGTATTGGGGAATTTGCTGGGGCGATCCGCACAGTGGCAATACGCATTTCACAGAAGCCGATCAGCCGACATTGTTTGATTTTGATCAATGTGGCTTTGGCTGGCGGGCGTTCGATTTAGGCAAATTTCGCCAAGTTGCGCTCAATACGGGAATTAGTCGGCGAGTGAGAGAAGCCTTTTTGCAGGGATATCGATCGATTACTCCTCTAGAAGAGTTTGAACTAGCGGCGATTTCTGCGTTCACTCAAACGGCGCATATTTGGGTTTGGTCGATCGGTCTAAATTACGCACTTCGACACAATTACAGCCGTTTAGATGATTCCTTTTTTCGCAAACGGGTAGAACAGCTAAGAAAGTTAAAATCTCCCGATTGGCAAATGTTTTAAGATTTAGAGTAGTAGAAGTTTAGATTAGAACATCTTCGGAGTCGCCCCCAAACCCCCAAATCTGGGGGCTTAAGGCGCTTGCTCCCCCAAACTTGGGGGCTGGGGGGCTTTCTAGAAGTGTCCTAACTGAAATAAGTACGACTTAAGCCATTTCTAAAAAACCGATTTAGCTCAAATGTTTCTCAACCGTCAAATGTTGCTGAACTGTTGAAACCAAGCGATCCGTCCAGTAAGTTGCTAACTCTGCACTTTCCGCCTCAACCATTACCCGGATCACAGGCTCCGTTCCCGATGCTCGGACTAAAATTCGTCCTTGATTGCCCATTGCCGATTCAGCTTCCGCGATCGCTCTTTGTACCGCTTGATTCTTCGCCCAATTCATCCGCAGTGCCCGGTCTTCGACTCGCACATTCCGCAGCAATTGAGGATAGGTTTTGAAACTCTGATCGACCAATTCCGAAAGCGAAACTCTCGATCGTTGAATCAAAGCCGCCAAATGCAGTGCTGTCAACAATCCATCGCCGCTCACACTATGCTGGGGACAAAGAATATGCCCGGACTGTTCACCACCTAGAGCCGCTCCGTGTTTCACCATGTCCGCATGAACATACTGATCGCCCACTGCCGCCCGAATCAGCGTTCCGCCCAGTTTTTCCCAAGCGCGTTCAAATCCAAGATTTGACATCACCGTAGCGACGATCGTAGCTCCTGGCAATTGACCCTTTTCTAAAAGATGCTGTCCCCAAAAATAGAGAATGTAATCACCATCAACCGTTCGACCTTGGGAATCGACAGCTAAAACGCGATCGGCATCTCCATCAAAGGCAAATCCAACATCCGCCGAATGTTCTTTCACCGCTGCTTTGAGCAAATTTAAGTGAGTCGAACCGCAGTTAACATTAATGCGATCGCCATCCGGAATTTCATGCAGCGCAATCACATCCGCACCCAATGAACGGAAGATTTCAGTTGCCGATCGAGTTGCCGCACCCCAAGCCAAATCAAGCACCACGCGCAATCCTGCCAATGGTTGCTCGGATTCGGTCATCAACGGTTTGCGAATCGCTTCAATGTATTCATTCACCAATTCGGGACGATAAAAATGCTTGCCCCACTGTTGTGAAATCGTGGCAATCTTGCTCTCTCCGCGCAATCCAGCTTCAATTTGTTGCTGAAGTTCTAAAGCCAACTTCGAGCCATCAGAATTAAAAAACTTGATGCCATTATCTTCGGGTGGATTGTGGCTGGCAGAAACCATCACCCCCCCGATCGCTTCGCTGTAATGGGTCAAATGCGCCACAACAGGAGTCGGACACAATCCCAAATCCCACACTTCAATGCCAGCGGCAGTCAGTCCAGCAGAAAGCGCCATCGCCAGCATATTACTCGAATTGCGGGAATCTTGACCGATCACCACAGGCGCACGATTTCCAGCCCCTAAAACCTGTCCAGCCCAATATCCAATCTGCATTGCCAGCGGTGCGGTCAATAGTTCACCCGCTTTTCCGCGAATGCCATCCGTTCCAAATAATGCCGATTCGGGCAACGGCAGGGCATCCCAGTGATGAATCTGGAGACGCGACGAAGCACGGCTTAACGATTCAGCCTTTAATGACACCATAAATTGTTCACTTCCTCACACAGTTAACGGATTCAGTCGCACCCTTGAAGTCTATCGCGATGAGCCCATTTTCTCTAGATGCTTGGGTTACACGCCAACCGCATCCAGAAGCCGCTGAAACGCTTCCCAACTCAGTCCTTGCTCTACATAGCGCGGTGAATTCGGATTGTAGGGACTCTTTAAGCGATCGATAGACTGAACGATCGCATGATCAGGCAGCACAGGCTCATCGGGATCGAATGAAGTTGGATTCATCAGTGAACTGGAAAATCCCTTGAAAATCGCGACTTGATCCGGTTGTCCATCGATTTCGATCGATAACAGCAAAACTTCGTTCGGACACTTGATCGTGTATTGCTCTAAGCGTTGCCCAATTGATTTGCTCATGAAAGTCTAGAAGAACAGGTGAACACTAATTTTCCATTGCGGAACGTTTGCGCTTTCCTAATCGGAAGAAGACAAAATAACCCAGATACAAGACGTAGATTACCAGTCCTAGAATGCCAAAGAATCCGAGTACAAAAGGTCTGACTCCAGAGTGAAGATATTCGCGGAACAGGAATGGTGGATCAAGCCAAACTCGACACTGAGCATCACCCAAAATCTGCTGACTGGCAAGAGTGGCACAGCGCAACACGGGAATTTGTCCGATCGCGCCCAAAACACAATAGATCGATACTGCCCAACGCCAAGAGACCAGCGAAAGTTTTAGTGAATCGGCTGGAGAATCGCGAATTTCTTCATTCAAATCGACCCAGTACCAGAGACCGATCGGAATTAGAATTCGAGCAAGCCAACCAGAGACAAAGCCGATCGGTAAAACGCCGATCAAAAGATACACCGTGATTGCCAATAAACTCGCGACGCGCCAATAGATCAACATCAATTTTTGAATCGCTTCAGCGCGTTGAACGGTTGCCCAAATCAACAATCCAAGGGGCAGGATGACAGTAAACAAGACTGCCAATCGGTAATCTGTCCAAACGATTGAAGATAACCAGGCGGGAACGTCTTGCATAACTCAAATAATAGAACGGGGGTTTAGCTCCATCAGTATATAAAGGAAATCCGGAGTTTCAGCGTTTTTGACTGTACTTTGCGACGGTTTGTGCCAAGGCAGTTAAGTCAATCGGTTTCGAGACGTAATCGACGGCTCCAGCTTCGAGACATTTTTCTCGATCGCCTTTCATCGCCATCGCCGTTTGAACGATTACGGGAATCGATCGATACCGCTTTCTCGATTGTAGTTGCTGAGTCAGCGTCAATCCATCCACATTCGGCAAGTGAATATCCATTAAAATCGCTGCTGGAATGGATTGTTTGAGCGATTGCCACATTTCCTCACTGTTTTTCGACCAGGTGACCTCATAACCGAGCTTGCACAGGTAGGTAATGATCAGGCGGGCATTGTGGGCGTTGTCCTCGACGAGCAGAATGTGGTTCGATCGAGTGGGATTGAGACGGGAAGAAGGAGCAATCTGAGGCGATGCGGCTGGAATTTGGGGAGTCAGACAAAGTTCGGTTTGGCTGGAGGCGGGGGAAACAGGAACCGTACAGGGAAGCGCGATCGTAAATCGAGAGCCGCGATCGGGTTCTGATTCGAGCCGTACCCAACCACCGTGTAATTCTGCGAGTTTTTGAGTGAGCGCAAGTCCTAGACCTGTTCCTTCTCCAGGAGTTGCATTATTTAGCTGCGTGTAAGGACGAAATAGAATTTGCTGTTGTTCAGGAGAGATTCCGGTTCCAGTGTCCCAAACGGTGAATTCAACGAAGTCATTGACCGTTTTCACTTCAAGACCCACAGCGCCGCGCTCCGTAAATTTCAGCGCATTAGAGAGCAAATTGAATAACATCTGCTTTACGCGCAGCGGATCGGCAACAACCGTCGAAACATCTGGAGCGACAACTAATTTGAGCGGGAGTCCTTTGTCGTTTGCTTTTTCCTGCACCAGTTTGAGCGCGAGTTTGCAGACTTCTATTACCTCGATCGATTCCTGCTGTAAGGTCAATTGATTCGCTTCGATCTTGGACAAATCGAGAATGTCGTTAATCAGCGCTAGAAGATGTTGACCACTGCTCAGAATAATTTTGAGATATTCTTGATGGCGCAGATTAGAAGGCGTGAAACCCTGTTCTCGGAGCAAATGTGTAAAGCCCAGAATCGAGCTTAAAGGAGTCCGAATCTCGTGGCTAGTATTGGCAAGAAATTCACTTTTGAGTTTGCTGATTTGGGTGAGTTCTCGATTCTTTGCTTCCAGCATTTGACTCTTTTCGATCAACGTCTCTGTTTTTTTACCGTAGCGAATGTGTTGAACCGTTTGAGCGATCGCACGACTCACACACTGATCTCTCAATTGAATGAACGCCGCATCAGAACTCGTGGAAATTGGAGGAGAAACGGTGATCAGCCATCCGTAAGTATTTTTGCGATCGCACAATTCCCAAGCGCTTTGCCATTCGAGTTGACGTAACTTCTGCAATTCTAAACTCGTAAAGGTATGACCGAGTTCGAGTTCGATCGCGTGACGGGCGATGCAGATCGAAGGACTAAGCTGCATCATCGAACCCGCAAGATGTTGGATTTCAAACTGATTATCGATCGGGAGCGCGATCGCGACTACTTCACCGGATAAAGCTTGTCCTAACTCATCTGCTAGGATCTGCCAGAGTCGCAATTCAGTGGGTGAAGCATTGAGACAGTTGAGTAAGCGAGCGTTTAGATGATTCAGGAAGCGTTCGATCCAAAGTTCTGCCGCGAGTTGATTTGTCGCGCAAGAATCTGATTCGGTGAAGACTTGCCGCAAAGAGGCATTGATAGAACTGCCTCGAATCGTCTGATGTAGATGCAGGTGCAGAGTCATGCAGCGTTCTCGATCGATTGAAATTTTACGGACATCGGGTAGAGTGGGCTTGCTCACCATCCTACCGAGATCTACTGAAAACTCAGAACCGATAGGCGGTGAGCTTAATCAAAGTCTTAATAATCTCTATGGAACTATGAAGATCAGAATTCCCGCCGTGAGAAAATCAGCGACGCGATCGACAACGTAAAGGCAATGTAAAGAATCGCGTATAAGACACTACTGAGCAGAATGGGTGAGGCTGGAATCAGATTGTAAACGGCTTGATTTTTCAAATCTAATCGCGCCAGATCGGGCAGCACGAGATAAAGTCCCTGAGTCGCGGCTTCGATCGAGGCATTTTTCGTCAGTTTGCCAAATTTCACGATGTCTTGGCTCAATAGCCCCATCAGATATACGCCAAACGTCAACATCATCGCCAATAGAGCACCAGTGAACACGCTGAACAAAATCGCGATCGCACTCACGAGCGATAGTTGCAGAAATAGAAATCCAGACGAGAGTAAAAGATTCGGGACTGAGAACGGAATTTTGAGCACGAATAAGATTGCAATTGCGATCGCGCTCATTGCCGTAATCAAAACTGCTAATACTGCGGACAATCCCCAATGCTTGCCGATAATGAATTCTGCCCGACTTACAGGTTTCGCAATCAATACAAAAACTGTTCGCTTTTCGATCTCTTTATTGACGAGATTCGTACCGATGAAAATTGCAATAATTAATCCCAGAACGGGCATCGCGGCAAGTGCCAGATCGAGCAGAATTTTGTCTTCAGTTGAAGCTGCAACTTCAGGCAACAGGCGACTTGCCAAAAGTAAACCAGCCCCATACAGACCGATCAAATAAAGAACGCGATCGCGAATCACTTCTCGAAAGACATTCGACGCGATCGCGATCATTCGCGTAAACGTGCCGCCAACGGTATAAACCGCTTCACTCATCGCTGCTTCTCCTACGGGAAATCACATCGGATTCCCCATTTTGCCCGAAGAAACTACGATCGGTTCGATTCAATTTGTCTCGCTGGATCGATCGCGCCACATTGCACCGTTCCGACGATTTGCTGACCAGTGGGAGCGGTTGCAGGAGGAGCCGATTCTCGGAAGTTAAATTCCTGGCTTGATCCTGGTTTACGCACTTGGGTAATTCGACAGGTTCGAGTGAGTTCATACCCTTCACGTCGCGAAGTTCGCCGAGTCCAAAGCGCTTGAAGTTGGAGATCATACGCTGAGGAAGTCACTTGAGCATTGAGCGTCCACAAATCACTTCCAGGCGATTGCGGTAATTCTTCACGAACTTGCTTTCTCAGACGTGGAACTTGCTGATCAAGCTGAGTCAACCAGCGTTCGACCTGTCCCCAAGGCTTGCCTTCCAGTTCAGTCCGAACATTCTGTGCCGCAACATTGAGCACATCGGCTCCACGAGAAAGCACTTCCGCTCGATCGTATCGTTGCGGTTGCCAGACAAATGAACTGCGCGAAAAGTCTTCGGCTCGTAGCTCCGGGTTCTGGGTCAGCCAACCTTGAGTTTGGAAATAAAACTGAAACCAGCAGCTAATTATCAAATTGGCAAGTAGGACGAGAATAATATCTAACCGACGGTCTTTTGACGGATTCGTATAAACCGGGCTTTTCGTGCTGGGATCAGATTTGACAAACTTCGGAGATGACCAAATAATCGCGGAAATGGGGGGCCAACTGATAAAAGCGGTTTGAGTCGGAACAGTTCGTCCTTCGATCGTGCCAAATAGATAAACGCACACCAATATTCCAACAATCCAAGGACCGATGAAGAACTCGTAGAACGTCAATTTCTCTTTTACGGGTTTTTCATACACAAACCACCAAACACTGAGAATCAGAAACACCCAGCCAAACGAAGAAATAATTCGTTGAGCAATCTGCGGCTGAGGCGATGTGGTCAGAGCCGCGACGACCACACTAAAAATACTCAGAAATAAAAGCGTCTGCCAAGATGCCCACTGCGGCGGTCTGACACGATCGCGAACTTGTTTAAAGACTTGATTCATCCACAGCATTGGTTCTGCCCCTAAAACGTCACAGGCTGTTCTGAGAAGGTGCGAATCAGGATCACGATCGAGATAACAGTAAAACTTGCCGCATTCGCCCAAAGAACGGCAAGCGCCCGATTGGGAACATTCGCAAACGGTTGGCGCTGTGCTTTTCGACCTTGGTACTTAGTGCGATCGCGAACCTCGGTTTCTACCACGGGCTTACCTTCTAGAATCAAATCCAGCCAATTCAAACTTTGAAGTTTGACAATAAACGTTCCTAAAAACATCAGAAATGCTAACCCAACCAATAACGGCGGATTGTTTGTTTCATCGAAAAAGATATACGTAATAAATTGCTGTCGCAGTGGGTCAGGCATCCAAGGTTCACTCACGAAAAAGATAAACCAACCCATCACCGTTGAGAGCAAATTTGCTGTAGACGCATACTGAATACTGGCTTTTCTGCCGATGCCTAGATATTTTTGTAGCACTAGGGCTTCAACGGCGATCGCTAAAACAATAAATAAAAGCTGATAGATAATCATCCGCAGAGGCAACACATCTGACATAAGCTAAACCGCACAAATTCACACCCAGAATTGTAAGTGCAAGCGTTGAGGTTTGCAGCAAAAAATATTGAAAAACTGAAGAAAAAGCGGATTGCTCACAACATAAAAATAAATCGCACTAAAATAAGCGCGTATTCGAGCTAGAAAGCGTTATGTCTGAGATCAAAATTGGCATCATTGGCGGCAGCGGTCTTTACAAAATGGAAGCGCTCAAAGACGTAGAGGAAATGTCGATCGAGACTCCTTTCGGTTCTCCCTCTGATGCGTTGATTGTCGGCACTTTGGATCAAACTCGTGTGGCTTTCCTGGCTCGTCACGGTCGCAATCACCATCTTTTGCCCTCAGAGCTACCCTTTCGCGCCAATATCTACGCCATGAAGAGTTTGGGAGTTGAGTATCTGATTTCTGCTTCGGCGGTTGGATCGCTTAAGGCTGAGGCGAAACCGTTGGATATGGTGATTCCGAATCAATTTATCGATCGAACAATTCACCGCATTGGAACCTTCTTCGGGGATGGTGTTGTCGCTCATGTCGCGTTCGGTGATCCGGTCTGTCTCGAACTTGCAAAAGTGTTGGGAGATGCGGTTGAAAGTCTGAATCTGGAGAATGTGAACCTACATCGGGGTGGGACTTATGTATGTATGGAAGGTCCTGCATTTTCGACCAAAGCGGAATCGAATTTGCACCGCAGTTGGGGCGCGTCTGTGATTGGAATGACGAACTTACCCGAAGCAAAACTGGCACGAGAGGCGGAGATTGCTTACGCGACTTTGGCACTGGTGACGGATTATGACTGCTGGCATCCGGATCACGATAGTGTCACAGTTGATATGGTGATTGCGAATCTTCAACGCAATGCGGTTAATGCTCAGAAAGTGATTCAAGAAACGGTCAGACGATTAGCTGAGAATCCGCCCGTTTCTGAAGCTCATTCTGCACTCAAATATGCGATTTTGACTCCGAAGGATAAGATTTCTGCGGAGGCACGAGAGAAATTAGAATTGTTGGTGAAGAAATATCTTTAGAGGGGTTGTGTCCAAGTCCTGTGTTGACGCGAGTTTGTCGCTGCGATACAGTCCGCCCGGAGGTAAACGCTCCGGGCTAACAGGAGAAAGGGGACTGAAGCCCCCTAAGAGGGCGATTTCAGTCCGCTTCAGCGGGGTTCCCTCGATTAGCCCGGAGCGTTTACCTCCGGGCGGGTTCGCGGATGAACAAACGTGCCAAAATCCACAAATTCCTTCAGCCCACGGTTTGTACTTGCTCGATCGCTAATCTCTCCTCTTCTTCCCGCGCCTTCAATTCGTCCAAATCGTGCCAAACCTGACGCATTAATTCTTCAAGCCCGAAGCGCGACACAGCCGAAATCTTAAACACTTTCGTTCCGCTGAGTTGTTCGAGTTCAGAAGCGATCGCATTCACTTCCTCGCCATTTGGGTCGATCGCATCCAGTTTATTGATCGCGAGAATTTGAAGTCGATCGCTGAGTCCGCGTCCATACGCATCCAATTCGCTCTGAATGGTTTGATAATCTGCGATCGGATCTTCCGCAGTCGCATCGACCAAATGCAATAACAATCGAGTCCGTTCCACATGGCGCAAGAAATCATGTCCGAGTCCGATTCCCATGTGTGCGCCTTCGATCAGTCCCGGAATATCCGCAAATACAGTTCCATCTCCAGTCGGTTTCCGAACGACTCCTAAGTTTGGAACCAAAGTTGTAAACGGATAGTTCGCAATTTTCGGACGTGCCGCAGACAAAGCAGAAATCAAAGTCGATTTACCTGCATTCGGCAAACCAATGATTCCAACCTCTGCTAAAAGTTTGAGTTCGAGACGAAGAGATTTCGCTTCTCCTGGTTGTCCTGGAAAGGCATTTTCGGGCGCACGATTACGATTGCTCAAAAAACAATGATTGCCCAGTCCACCTCGTCCGCCTTCTGCAACTTTGAAGGTTTGACCATTCTCGGTTAAATCCCCGATCGCTTCATCGGTTTCGGCATCATAAATCACGGTTCCGCAAGGCACTTCGACAATGAGATCGCGTCCTGATGCTCCGGTGCAATTGCTTGATCCGCCCTTCTGACCGTTGTCGGCTTTGAACAATCTCATATAACGAAAATCGAGCAGCGTTTGAAGATTCTCGTCCGCCTTCAAAATAACTGAGCCACCGCGTCCACCATTTCCGCCGTTCGGTCCACCCGCAGGCACGTACTTCTCCCGACGGAATGACACCATGCCATCGCCGCCATCGCCCGCCTGAACCTGAATTTCCGCCTGATCAATAAATTGCATAGCCTTGCGCTGAGTCCCACTCTTTCTATGTTAAAGAGTCTATCGAATTTCTGTTGGGGATGTTGATTATACAGGTTTCAGGTTATGCAAGACGAAGATCAACGCGATAATTAATGCAAGATGCGCGATCGAGGATGTTCTAAATGGTTTTGCAGCAACCGAAACGGCAATTAGTCCCACCGCTGGCGAGTGGCGATCGTTTAACTCGCGCCGAATTCGAGCGACGATATGAAGCGACCCCAGAACATTTCAAAGCAGAGTTGATCGAAGGAGTGGTTTACGTGGCATCCCCTGTTCGCGCCTTTCATGGCATTCCTCATGCAGATTTAGTAACGTGGCTTGGTGTCTACCGCTCAGCAACGCCAGGTGTTAGTCAAGCAGACAACACAACGACAAGACTCGATCTAGACAATGAACCTCAACCGGATTCCTTGTTGCGAATTGTTCAAGGTGGAACCTCAACCCTAAGTGAAGATGGTTACATCGAAGGTGCGCCTGAACTGGTTGCAGAAATCGCGACCAGTAGTGCAGCGATTGATTTGGGTGCGAAGATGGCTGCTTATCGCCGCAATCGTGTTCAGGAATATTTGGTTTGGCAGACCTTTGAGAATCAGTTAAGTTGGTTCAGATTAGAGAATGAGCAATACATCCTAGTTGAACCAGATGAGAACGGGCTGATTAAAAGCCAAGTGTTTTCAGGACTTTGGCTCGATGTTGCAGCACTGCTCAATGGTGAATTGTTTGCTGTTCTGAACGCACTACAACTCGGACTGCGATCACCAGAACATCAAGCGTTTGTTCAAGAATTAGCAAAACGTTTCTAACGAGTTTTCCAGAAGAAATCAGCAATTCCGGCTTCTTTCAAGTATTCTGCGGATGGATTGAGCAAGATTTTTGATTGTTTAATTCCTGGCATTCGTCGATCGACACGACTCGGAATTCCATCCCCGTAAATAATGTGTCCTTGACCTGCTAATACAACAATTTGTCGATCAGGATTCTTTTTCAAAAACTGCACGATCGCGTCTGCCATTGTTTCGTCCCACAGAACTTGAGCTTGGAAAAACGAATTAAACCAGCGGCTACTTCCTTTTCCAGCATGAGCAGAAAAGATTTTTTGTAAGCGATCGCGATATCGCTCTGGTTCTAATTTGATTTCGTCGATCGGCGGAATGTAGCGCTTCTCTTCTGCGGTCAAACTTTCTAATCCTTGACGCGCAACTTTGCGAGTGACTTCCATTGGTGTGTTCAACGCAATCACAGGCAATTGATTCTCTTTTGCGAAGTTAATAATCGGATAGTAAAACTCCCAAGAATATCCCCACCGTTTATCGAACTCGGTAGACTCTCGCAGCGTTGATTGGTTTGCAGTCCCCGCAAGATAGCTATCTAAGCCAGATTGAAACGGACGCTGGAACATTTCCATGCCGATCGCTAATTTGGGATTTTGTTGATAGAGCGATCGAATAATTTCCAACTGAGCACGATGATCCGCTTCACTATCATGTGTTTCACCTAGATAGATCACTCGCGATTGTTTCAACTGTTTCAGAACCGTCTGAGCATCTAACTTTTGCTGTGTCGGCGTTGTAATCGTTGGAGTTTGAGCATAGCTTGGTGCTGTCCAGAAAACGAACAAACTCAGGGATAAAGCGCAGAGTTTTGCAATAGATCTTCCGCTCATAAATCTTCTCCAACGATCGCTTCAATTTGCTCTAGGTTAGTAGGTAAATCAATGCTCAGAACTTCCGAACCTTCAGAAGTAACTAACACATCATCTTCGATCCGAATGCCACGAACATCTGAGAAATCAGCTAATCGATCCCAGTTCACAACTTCACAATATTTCTCTCTGCGCTCCAGATCATTGAGCAATGCTGGAACTTGATAGAGTCCTGGCTCGATCGTCACAATCATTCCAGCTTTCAACGGTCGATCGAGTCTCAAATATCCCAATCCAAATCGCTCACTGCGCGATCGACCTTTTTCATATCCAGCCAGATCGCCCAAGTCTTCCATGTCATGCACATCAAGCCCCAATAAATGTCCAATTCCATGCGGAAAGAACAACGTATGAGCATCTTGATCCACTAAATCGGCTGGATTACCCCGCAAAATTCCGAGATCGATCAAGCCTTCTGCCAAGGTTTCACAAGCCAATAGATGAATATCGCGATATTCAACACCGGGACGAATTTTATCAATCGCTCGATCGTGCGCTTCCAAAACGACCTCATACAATGCCCGCTGAGTTGGCGAAAACTTTCCGGATGCCGACCAAGTTCGAGTGATGTCTGATGCCCATCCTGATTCAGTTTCTGCTCCCACATCTGCAAGGATGAGATCGGATGGCTCGATCGCATGATGATAATGTTCATTGTGCAAAACTTCGCCATGCACCGTCACAATGCTGTTATAAGCACAGGTCATATTGTGCGACAGAATGACACTTTCCATTGCTGCTCTGATCTGCGCTTCGGTTTTCGCCTTCAGAGTGGCTTTCATTCCAGCTTGATGAGCTTCAATTGTGACAGCAAGCGCTCTCCGAATTTCAGCGATCGCACTTTCATCATGAATCAATCGCAACTTGACGATCGCTTCCATCACTGCCGGATGCTCTTCAACCGGAAATCGCTTCATCTCAGACAACGGATAAGCTTCATCGGCTCCAATTTCTGCGGCAATCTGATCACGAGATGGCGATTCTCCATGCCAAAGAGCGCTTGAAAGCTTCGGATCATCGAGGAATAAAGTTAAGCGATCGCCTTCAATCCGCACCGCTGCATTTGGCAAAGATAGTCCTGCAAAGTAGAGAAAATGACTACTTGCCCGAAACGGATAAGTATTTGCTGGAAAATTGCGAGACTTGAACTCTCCAGATTTCAGGACGATCGGAAAATCAATCAATTCAGAAAGTCGCTGTCTTCGAGATTTGAGCGTATCAGCCAATCGACTCATGAAGGTTTTTCTGCTAAGACTCCATTTAAAAAGATATCGGCAATTCCCTCTGCCATCTCTTTCATTTCATTCGGAGAACTTCCCGGAGCCATAATCGTGTCTTGACTGAATCCCGCGATCGTAAACATTCCCAAGAACACTCGCGCCACCATTCTCGGATTCATCTGACGATAAATTCCTTGATCCATCGCTGTTTGAAAGAATGCTTCTGCTACATCGGTCATTTTATCGACCACTTCAGATTGAATTCGATCGCGTAAATCCGGATGAAACTGAGCTTCCATAAAACAGACCTTAAACAGATCCACATTCTGGTGCATATTCAACATTCGTTTCCGCATCACTTGAGCGATCGCTTTGTAACTTCCCATTTCGCTCAATTCTGTCAGCAAATCAGTCAAAATCTCGATCCATCCCTGAGTCGCCACTTCGATCAAGATTGCTTTTTTATTCGTAAAATGTCGAAATAAAGTCCCTTCCGCGACTCCTGCTTTTTCTGCCAAATCCCTTGTGGTTGTGCCATCGTAGCCTTGTTTGGCAAACAATTTCAGCGCCGCTTTGAGAATTCGTGTGCGGGTTTCGGCTTCAGCTTGTTGAGGCATCCGATTAGTAATTGGCATTGCAGTGGAAAACAGACGGAATCAGGAAAATCGCCTGTTATTTTTATTGTGCAAGCGATCCTTTTGCTCTGCACTAAAGTGTCATAGAGTTTACAGATTTCAATTAGAGAAATTGCGTTGACTCAATCCGTCTTTAACTTTCGTAATGTTTCGCAAATGCGGAAGCTGTTATTGCACTGATGGAAGCTGTAATAAAGATCACAGTTCGGTGCTCGATCGTGTACCGAACTGTGGTCAGCCCCTTACAAATTCAGTTTCATACTAAGGTGAAGTCGGAGATGGTGAAGTTGGAGAACTTGAAGCTGTAGTTCTATTGGTTTTATTCAAAGATCTCATCACTTCTTGACCACTGGTTCCAGCAGGACCATTGCTGCGAATCGTCAAAGCCCCATCGAATTCATCTGCTTTTTGTTGCTCAGATTCGGATGTGGGCGACCCAGTTGGAGAGCTACTCGGAGATTCGATTGGAGAACTCGGAGAGCTACTTGGAGACTCAGTTGGAGAACTCGGACTCATTGGAGAACTTGGAGAGCTACTTGGAGACTCAGTTGGAGAACTCGGACTCATTGGAGAACTTGGAGAGCTACTTGGAGACTCGATTGGAGAACTTGGAGACTCGGTTGGAGAACTCGGACTCACTGGAGAACTTGGAGAGTTACTTGGAGAACTGCTCGGAGATTCAATTGGAGAACTCGGACTCATTGGAGAATTCGGATTCATTGGAGAACTCGGATTCATTGGAGAACTCGGAGAGCTACTTGGAGAGCCAGTTGGAGAACTCGGATTCATAGGGAGGCTTGAAGGCGAACCTTGTGAATCTGGAGAAATCGGTTCTCTAGGTTGAGCGATCGCTGGTGATGTGAATACTGCAAAAGCGCTCACGGCACCTGCCAGCTTCAAGAAGTTTGCTACAAATCCTGACTTCAATCGGGTCATAATCTATCTCCTTTAAAACAAGTCGAGACTCTGAGTGAACAATTTCAACGTGAGGATTAACCTCAACAGGCACTCAGCTTAGTCAACGATCTCTGATTAAAGTTCTTCCTGAAGTCGAGAATGATATTTTACTTCCCTGCCTAAAGTGAGTCTAAAACTGTGATTGAAGATCTATCTTTAGGGTGGTTCTAGAATTCCACATTTTGAGGCGTGCGTGGGAATGGAATTACATCACGGATGTTTGCCATTCCAGTCATAAATTGCACTAACCGTTCAAATCCCAAACCAAATCCAGCATGAGGCACAGTCCCGTATCGGCGCAGATCTAGATACCACCAGTAAGTCGCTGGATCTAATCCTTGCTGAACAATCCGACGCTCTAAAACGTCTAGCCGTTCTTCCCGCTGTGATCCGCCGATGATTTCTCCAATCTTAGGCGCGAGAATGTCCATCGCTCGAACCGTTTTCTCGTCATCACTCAACCGCATGTAGAATGCTTTGATTTGCGTTGGATAATCAGTCACGATCGTAGGTTTCTTAAACAGATCCTCAGCTAAATATCGCTCGTGTTCCGACTGCAAATCTAAGCCCCATTCCACCGGATACTCGAATTTTTTGTCAGCTTTTTCAAGAAGCTCGATCGCTTTCGTATAAGTAATCCGCTCAAACTGATTGTTGATAATATTCTCTGCGGTTGCCAACACGGAATCATCAATCCGAGCATTGAAAAATTCCATGTCTTCGGGGCAATGTTCCATCACGTAGCTGAAGATGTATTTCAAAAATGCTTCAGCCAAGTCCATATCGCCCTCTAGATCACAGAACGCCATCTCTGGCTCGACCATCCAAAATTCTGCTAAGTGCCGCGAAGTGTTAGAGTTTTCTGCTCGAAAAGTTGGACCAAAGGTATAGACATTGCTAAAAGCCATCGCCATAATTTCAGCTTCAAGCTGTCCGCTCACTGTTAGATAAGCAGGCTTGCCAAAAAAGTCCTGAGTGTAATCAATCTCTTTTTGCTCATTCAGCGGTACTTTCTTCAAATCCAAACTTGTGACTGCAAACATTTCGCCTGCACCTTCAGCATCGCTCGCAGTAATCACAGGCGTATGAACCCACAAGAATCCGCGCTCTTGGAAAAATTGATGAATTGCAGTCGCGCAAGCATTTCGGACTCGGAAAACTGCACCTAAAGTATTGGTCCTCGATCGCAAATGTCCAATGTCCCGCAAAAATTCAAACGAGTGCCGCTTCTTCTGCAACGGATAAGTTTCAGGATCAGCTTCTCCATAAACCTGCAACGTACTTGCTTTCAATTCGATCCGTTGACCTTTTCCTGGAGACGGTACGAGAACACCTGAAACTTCCACCGAAGCCCCGGTACTAATTCGTTTCAAACTCGCCTCATAATCCGGAACATCCTGATTAATGACGACTTGCAGCCCTGCCATCGAAGAACCGTCATTCACCTCAATAAATGAAAATCCTTTTTGTTCTCGCTTCGTCCGAACCCATCCTTGAATGGTGACAGTTTCATCCGGTTGACCAGCGCGAAGAAGTTCTGCAATACGTCGAGTCATAAGAATACTAGGGGCTAGACAAACTATTCGAGGGAGTTGTGGAATTGTTTGGTGCAGGTGTTTTGAGAGTGATGAATGCCAGCGACCAACCGATCGCAATGCCCAATCCTCCAAACCGTACTGCCTGCCAAAAAACTTCCTTCAAGCCTGACCAAGAAAATAGCCGACTTTCCAGATTCAATTCCAATTCTCCTAATTGTTGCTCAATTTCTCGCAATTCGGCTTTGAGCTTGGCAGATTTACCTTGAGATTGCAGATTAGCTTTGCGCTCTTGTAATGTTTCAAGCTGCTGTTGATCGCGTTGAACTTGAGCATACCGATCTTTCAAATCAAGGAGCGATCGCTCTACTTTTTCTAATGCCTGATCAAAGGGAAGTTCGTCGGAAGAAGCCGCCATGCGTCAGAATAATTGAGTAGACGCTTCATTCTACTCACTCTTACTTATGTCAGAAACTCTTTCTTCCCAACAATCGCTTTCCGAAGTCAGCACGATCGAACTCGCTCAAGCTTTAGTCGAACGATTGAGCATCAGCGATCGAGATTGGCATCGTCTCAAATCAAATCGTAAAGCCAGAGCGATCGAACAATCTGCGGTGGCTTTGGTCTACTTGCTCAAAGAGAATCCAGAGGAAGCCTTGCCCCGATTGCAGCAAGCAGTAGGCTGGCTTGATCGTTCGATTTCGGCTCCTCCTTGTCCGAGTCATGGCGATCGACATTAAGCTTTCTTGCCAAATTTCGACTTCAAATCGTTGAGCGAGACTGGCTTTTGAGGAACTTGTTTCTGCTCAGACCGTTTTGGTGTGGGCTGATTTTTTGTGGGAACTGCGTTTTCCGACTTCATCGATAAGCTAATTCGTTTCAGTGCTTCGTTCACTTCCAGCACTCGGATTTTCACCACTTGCCCAACTTTAACGATTTGGTTTGGATCGCTGACAAATCGATCGCTCATCTGCGAAACGTGAATCAGCCCATCCTGGTGGACACCAATATCAACGAATGCACCGAAGTTCGCGACATTGGTGACAATTCCTTCAAGTTCCATTCCAACTTTGAGATCTGAGATTTCTTTGATCCCCTCCTTGAAGGTTGCATATTTAAATTCAGCACGTGGATCACGTCCCGGTTTCTCTAATTCGCTGATGATGTCTCGTAATGTCGGTTCTCCGACCGCATCAGTCACATATTTTTTCAAGCTTGATCTAAGTTGCGATGCAATTTGAGCCGTTTCTGAGAGCGGAACTTTTAGATCTTTTGCGATCGCTTCCAAGATCCCATAACTTTCTGGGTGAACAGCCGTATTATCTAATGGATTCTTCCCGCCTCGAATTCTCAAAAATCCTGCGGCTTGTTCAAATGTTTTCGCGCCTAATTTTGGCACTTTTCGGAGAGATTTACGATCGACAAATGCTCCATTTTCATTCCGATAAGCAACGATATTATTTGCAACTGCCGCACTTACACCTGATACAAACATCAGCAATTCTTTCGATGCTGTGTTGAGATCCACGCCGACGTAGTTCACACAGCTTTCAACAGTTTCATCAAGTTTTTTCTTCAAAAGTTTCTGATCAACATCATGTTGATATTGTCCAACCCCGATCGACTTCGGATCAATTTTGACTAATTCAGCCAATGGATCTTGTAATCGCCGTCCAATACTGATCGCACCTCGAACGGTAATATCTAAATCTGGAAATTCTGCGATCGCAACCGGACTGGCGGAGTAAATTGAAGCTCCAGATTCATTCACAATCACTTTGATTGGTTTACGTTCCAAATTCACGAGAACTTCCGCAACAAATTCATCAGTTTCACGGCTTGCAGTTCCATTCCCGATCGCAATCAAGTCAATCTTATATTTTTCAATTAATTGCTTTAGAGTAACTGCCGCTTGTTTCCGCTTTTCTGCTCCAGTGTGTGGAAAAATCGCTTCGTATTTCAGAAACTTTCCAGTTTGATCGAGTACTGAAACTTTACAACCTGTCCGAAATCCAGGGTCAACTGCTAATGTTGGTTTCATTCCTGCCGGAGCCGAGAGCAATAATTCTCTTAAGTTTGTTTCAAAGGTTTTGATTGATTCAATATCGGCTTCTTGTTTTTTCTGCGATCGCACCTCCGAAATAATTGAGGTTTTCATCAATCGATTAAACGCATCTTTCAGCATCGATCGATAAAATTCTCGTACAGCTTTCCCTCGAATCACTTGATTTTCTAAATATTGCTGTACTGCATCTTCATCGAATGTCAGATCAAAACTCAGAATTCCTTCTGATTCCCCACGACACAAAGCCAAAAGATTATGAGGCGCGATCGTTTTCACCTTCGCCTGATAACTTCGGTACATTTCAAACTTTGTTGTCCCTTCAGGATGATCATTTTTAATTCGAGAAACAAACACACCTGTATTGAATAGGAACTCTCTTAAATACGATCGTAGTTCTGCTCTTTCTGAAACTTCTTCCGCCAAAATATCTGCTGAACCTTGTAGCGCTTCTTCAACGGTTTTAACTTGCTCTGATAAATACTTCTTCGCCTCTTCTTCCAGCGAAACAGCCTGCGCTTTCGGTTGATTCAAATTAGCAATAAATTCTGCTAGTCCACCCAAACCTTTTTCTTTTGCGATCGTCGCTCTCGTTCTCCGCTTCGGACGATACGGCAAATACAAATCCTCAAGCTCATTCTTCTGTAAACAAGCTTCAATTTTGCTCTTCAATTCCTCAGTTAATTTGCCCTGAGACTCGATCGATTCCAGAACGCTTTTCTTCCGCTCCTCTAACTCCGTCAAATAAGTAAATCGATCGAACAAATCCCGCAACTGTACTTCATCCATTTCGCCCGTTCGCTCTTTGCGATATCGCGCAATAAATGGGACCGTCGCCCCTTCTGCGAAGAGTTCTAGAGCATTGGCAACTTGGAACGATCGCAGTGAAAGTTCTTCTGCCAGAAGTTGAGGAATGTTGATCATGAGAAAAACCGGAACTCAGAGTCCGTCAAAATTCTGCTGAGTTCCGAGTTTAACTTAGAATCGCTGAGGTGTCACAGTTCCCGGTCTAGTCGTTCCTGGCGTTGTCGCGGGTGGCAAGGGTGAGCTTTGACCTGGAGAAACAGGCGGCGTAGGCGTGACTGAACCTGCTGGCGGTGTCGTGATAGGCGGAGTTATCGTTGAACCTGGCAATACCGTCGGTAGTAAATCACGGCTGCGATCGGTCGCGTCAATGCAATTCGCGATCGATTGATCCGTTGCCAATTTCAATTCCCGACTCAAACCCACTACACATCTAGAAAATCGCTCCGGCAACAAACTCCGACGACACCCATCCAAAACATTAATCGTCGCAGTACTAGGCGCTCTTCGAGCAATCTCCGTCACGCAGTTTGCTGCTTCCACCGGACGACGAACCTGACGACACACCGAAAGCGCATCATCTCCAGAGATATTATTCCGAGTAATCCGCGTCACACAAATTCCCAAGTCTTTCGGGCGAATTGCTTTCGCACAGGCATCCGCCGCCACTGCTGCCGCCACTCTTCCCCGCGTCAAATCCCGCGCACAGTTATCAAAATCCGCTTCATCTACACCCGGACGAATCAGCAAATCATCCAACACTGCTGCTCTCGCTGGAATCGCCAAAGCAACCAAACTCCCTCCGATGATAGATGCGATCGCACTCCGCATCCCCACCGACTGCATTAACTCTCGAATTGACATGCCCAAAATCCTCGCCCCACAAATTCAAACGTTAGAAAAAATTGTGGCACATCCTTCTTCTGAAGCGATATGAAGATCCAGGAGATTTAGTCAGACGGCTCATCCTAAGCACAAATTGTGGTTAATCGTACCTAAATTTTTATCACGATAAAAGTTGCAATTTGCATACGAGTACTCTGAATCATTACCCCCAATGAACTAGAGTGATAACAGGTAGACCTTACCCTACTGCTCACATCACATCATCCGAAGGATACCCCGGTATGCATTTGAGTGAATTGACCCACCCAAACCAGTTGCATGGATTATCGATTTTTCAGCTACAGCAAATCGCGCGTCAAATCCGCGAAAAGCACTTGCAAACGGTGGCAGCGATCGGGGGACATCTCGGTCCTGGCTTGGGTGTTGTTGAACTGACCCTCGCCCTGTATCAAACCCTAGATCTCGATCGCGACAAAGTGATCTGGGATGTCGGACACCAAGCGTACCCCCACAAATTACTGACCGGACGCTACGCTGATTTCCATACGCTTCGACAAAAAGATGGCGTTGCAGGCTACCTGAAACGCTGTGAAAGCAAGTTCGATCATTTCGGTGCAGGTCACGCCTCGACCAGCATCTCTGCCGCTCTCGGTATGGCACTCGCTCGCGATGCCCAAGGCGACAACTTCAAAGTTGCCGCAGTGATTGGAGATGGTGCTCTCACAGGCGGAATGGCACTCGAAGCTATCAACCACGCTGGACATTTACCAAAAACGAATCTCCTCGTCGTTCTCAACGATAACGAGATGTCGATTTCTCCCAACGTCGGTGCAATTCCCCGCTATCTAAACAAAATGCGGCTCAGTCCTCCAGTGCAATTCCTCACGGATAACATCGAAGAACAGATGAAAAACATGCCGTTCTCGCCAGAGTTGTCCCGTCTCAAAGAAGGAATGAAGCGTCTTGCCGTTCCGAAAGTGGGTGCTGTATTTGAAGAATTGGGCTTTACTTACATGGGTCCAGTCGATGGACACAATTTAGAAGAGTTGATCGCAACCTTTAAAGAGGCACATAAGCACCCCGGTCCTGTTCTCGTCCATGTGGCAACCGTCAAAGGAAAAGGCTATGCGATCGCAGAGCAAGATCAAGTCGGCTACCATGCCCAAACTCCGTTCAATCTCGCGACCGGAAAAGCGATTCCTTCTAACAAGCCCAAACCCCCCAGCTATTCCAAAGTATTCGGGGAAACGTTGAGCAAACTGGCAGAAGACAATCCCCGTATTCTTGGAATTACTGCGGCAATGGCAACCGGAACCGGACTCGACATTTTCCAAAAACGAGTTCCAAAACAGTATATTGATGTCGGCATTGCAGAGCAACATGCGGTCACATTAGCCGCTGGACTTGCCTGCGAAGGAATGCGCCCCGTTGCAACGATTTATTCAACCTTTTTGCAACGTGCCTACGATCAAATTGTTCACGATGTCTGCATCCAAAATCTTCCAGTTTTCTTCTGCCTGGATCGCGCTGGCATCGTTGGCTCTGACGGTCCGACTCACCAGGGAATGTATGACATCGCTTATCTACGATCAATTCCCAACATGGTGCTAATGGCTCCCAAAGACGAAGCCGAACTCCAGCGAATGCTCGTCACCGGAATCAATCACACCTCAAGCCCGATCGCGATGCGCTATCCACGCGGCAACGGTTACGGTGTGCCTCTAATGGAAGAAGGCTGGGAAGAATTACCGATCGGTAAAGCCGAAATTCTCCGCCAAGGTGACGATCTCCTAATGATTGGTTACGGTTCAATGGTTTATCCTGCGATGCAAACCGCAGAGATTCTCAGCGAACACGGCATCGAAGCCACCGTAATCAATGCCCGATTCGCGAAACCGCTTGATGAGGAGCTAATTCATCCGCTGGCTCAAAAGATCGGTCGAGTGGTCACGCTTGAGGAAGGCTGTCTACCTGGAGGATTTGGAAGTGCGATCGTCGAATCCTTAATGGATGCCGGAATCGTTGTCCCAGTCACTCGCATTGGTGTTCCTGATATTCTGGTCGATCACGCAACCCCCGATGAATCTAAAGCGGAGTTAGGACTGACTCCTCCACAGATGGCGGATCGAATTCTGAAGGCGTTTGCGAAACAAGAAAGTGCGATCGCAGCGCTCTAAACAATCAAAAGAGGTTCTCGATTAATTCGATCGAGAACCTCTTTTCTTTGGAATTCTCGATCGTCAACTCTTAAGCTTGACATACAGAACCTTGCCGAGAGGATTACTTTCGCTGGCTACTTCTTGAACTTCAAACAAGCCAACATCCCGAATTAATGCTCCAAGCTTGCTATATTCATAATTTCTCGAATCAAAAGACGGGGAAATTTTATTAATCTGTGAGCCAAACGCTCCTAAATTGGCTAATCCGTCTTCTCCTGCGGCAGCTTCATAAGCCCGTTTCAGTAAATTAATCAACTTCTTGTTCTGCCGCAATTTTGCAACTTTAGAGTCAGTTTTATCACTCTCCTCCTGCTTATTTGTCTCTTGCTCTTTCTTGGAGTGCCCATTCTTTGCTGAAATCTGCATTAGCTCTTCTTCGCTGCTAGATTTCTTCCCGGAAGTTGTGCCAGATTCCTCTCCACCCAAAATCTCAGTGTATGTGAACTTATCGCAAGCCTTCTGAAAGGGGGTAGGCGTTTGTTTTCGTCCGAATCCATACACGAACAATCCAGATTCTCTTAATCGACAAGCCAGCCTTGTGAAGTCGCTATCACTAGATACCAAGCAAAATCCATCAAAGTTGCTTGTGTACAACAAATCCATCGCATCAATAATCAGAGCACTATCTGTCGCGTTCTTGCCAGACGTATGGCTGTACTGCTGAATCGGCTGAATCGCATAAACGTGCAATTTCTCTTTCCAGCCTTTCAACTGACTCTGTGTCCAGTCTCCATATATGCGTTTCACATTAGCCGTTCCATACTTAGCGACTTCTTCCAATAACGGCTCAATCAAATTTGCGCTTGCATTATCCGCATCAATCAGAACAGCGAGTCGATCGTCTCTCAGTTTTCGCTCTCCCACAGATTTCTCCCTAACAGCGATTAAAAACAAGAATTCCCAAAATTCAAGCCTAACCAACTGCACCCAGGAAGATTTCAAAGCCGCAAATCCCCTCACAGCGGTTGGTTGAGGTGAAATCGAAAAAAGATCAAAAGAGGTGTTGACATTTTCCGAACCCTGACGTTATATTGATTAAGCGGTGAGGGAAGCCAAGCGAAAGCGGCGCTCCAAACCGAAGTCTGAACCTATACAACAGAATAGTTTAGAAGCCAGAGAAAGGAAAGCCTTCGTCAAAAAAATGTTTCTCTTAGTTGAGGAACCGGAAGGAAAACCGGATAAATTACTACGAGCTACGAACTTATCTAT
>NZ_JBNXVP010000022.1:0-119725 GCF_050565645.1 Leptolyngbya sp. AN10 | reverse complement strand
CAGAGGCAGGCTGGATCTTTGTGCTGGATCAACTCAATACCCATCAATCCGCTTCCTTAGTTCGACTTTCTTGAGTGACCCAACCCATCGCATTCGCTTCGTCTACGTGCCCAAACATCCTCTTGGCTCAATCAAATTGAATGTTGGTTTAGTATCTTAGTTAGACGACTGATTCGACGCGGCAACTTTACTTCCACTGAGGATCTCAAGCAGCAGATTCAAGCCCTCATTCGGTACTTCAATTGCACAATGGCAAAGCTGTTCAACTGGAAGTTCCAAGGCTTTGAACCGAAACCCCACTAAGCTGCTGCTTTATTTTCGCCGAACTGCACTAGGTATTGTATGCGTAAACCTTGGCTACGCATACGCAGGCTAAGAATTCAAATGCAGCGGACGGACTGAAGGTTGCTGGTGATGTTTCAGGGATTCCCAGCCGTCGCTCACTTTAGTCGTTGGACTAGATTTTACTGTTGTGCCAGCGCGACTAGAATCCTGAAGACATCCTTCAAATCGCGTGGAATTTGATATAAATTGCGGTCTTCGCTCACGAGGCAAGTTTGCCGATCGAACAACTCAAGCCTCCACAAATTCCCTGTCGTCACAACTCCACTTAAAACAGTCGCAGACGATTCCGTTTTCATATCCAGCGCCGTCAATTCTGCCGCAAGTTGAACGAAGCCACGTACTAAGGAATGTGAATTTAATAACTCCGAACGTTTGCTTGGCGAATAGAATTCGCAGCTACACAGACAAAACCCGCCGTTACGGGTTAGAGAAAATGGCTGTTAGTCCGCGTGGGGCGGACTTCGTTTGTCTAGCTGCGAATTCTATTCGCCGGGGCAAAAGTTCGGGTTTATTTAATCCACACTCCTAAGTTTGTAAAAATTCCAGTCGATCGATAGGAACCTCCGCTCTTTCCAGATCAAGCTCCCTGCGTTCCAAACTGCAATCGAGATCCGCGAGAATGTCTTCAGCCTCATAGGGGAATTCTTCAAATTCCCCGAAGCTATAACTTTCTGAAGAATCGAGGACTCGATAGTTGCGGTTTGAATCGATTTGCATCTTTGACATCGCGGGAATTGAACCCACAGAACACCAGCGATCGAGATCGCACATTGACGATCATATCGTTGGAATCAGAATTATTTACCGTTCAACTACAGTTTCCCCATCCGCCTTCACCCAGGCAATTCGAGGAATCCGCCGCTGTTCAGCATAGTTCCGTATCTCTTCAGCCGTTTCACAACTGAGGTCAACCTCGACTCGATCGCCGTTTTCCCGCAATTTCTGAGCATGAGCAAACGCCAACTGCGGAACCTCCGACACCACGAGCCAATCACACGCCTGCGTTTGTTTCGGTAGCTGTCCGGTCGTGAGCAACACTTGGTGTAGGTTCTCAAGCTGAAGGGAAAAGCCGATCCCCGGAATCGATTCGCCTTGGGGGTGGAATTGACCGAGTAAGCGATCGTATCTTCCGCCTTGTCCGAGAACGACTTGCCCCGATTGCGTTACCACTTCAAACACAATCCCGGTGTAGTAATCGAATGTGCGAATCAAACTCAAATCCAACACGATTCGGACATCGACACTAGCTTGCAGAAGTTCGATCAAAGATTTGAGATTATTGACGCTTTCTCGCTCTGTCTCGTTCAAATCTAAAGCGCTGGCTTTTTGGAGAACGTCGGCAGGTTTTCCACGTAGATCTAAAAGTAATAACGCTCGATCGCGTTCTGAATCTGATAACGGCAAAGCTTCTAATGCCAATCGATCCAAGTGCGCGATCGCACGACGAACTTTCGGACGAATCGCTTCGGGGAATGCAGATAAGAGCGATCGCGTTAATCCCGCTTCTCCAAGAATCAACTGCCCAGTCAAATCAATACTCTTTAAACAGTCGAGCAGGATTAGGAGAATTTCCGCATCCGATCGCAACCCGCCACCACCGAGCAGTTCAACTCCAGCTTGATAAAATTCTTGCTGATGACTGTGGCTCCCTTCCTGAGCGCGACGAAATACATTCGCGTTGTAGTAAAGCCGTTGAGGAAAGGTACTACTCGCGAGACGAGTCGCAACCGTTCGGGCGATCGATGCCGTTAATTCTGGACGTAAACCGAGCGTCTCTTCTTCGAGTTGGTGCAATTGAATCACGGTTGAGCGCTCGATCGCGCCACCTGCCATCAGCGTATCCAACCGCTCCAAAGTCGAAGTGATAATCCGGTGATAGCCCCAACCGTGAAACACCTGCTGGAGCCGATCTTCTATCCAACGTTTTTGGGCAACATCGAGGGGCAGGAGGTCGCGACTCCCTGCGGGGGGCTGGTAAACCATTGAATCTGTACTATGCGAGGTTACTTTTTCTTGCCGAAAAGACCACCAAACAGACCGCCGCTGGATTTTGAACTGGAACTCGTCGAGGCTTTGGGCGTGGATTTCGCGGTAGGAGGATCGAGCTTGTGTTTGCCCTCCAGCGCGATCGAGTCTTGCGGATCGATCGACAGCGCTTTAGTGAAATGAATCTTCGCCATCGTCGGTTGATTCTGCCGCAAATACACCATACCCATTAAACTGTGACAGCGGCTACTGTTTGGCTCAATCTTTAGGGCATCTCGCAATTCTATCGTTGCTTGAGCATAATTTCCCTTCGCCATATATCCTTCTGCGCGACGGTAGTACTGATCGTTGAGCGATTCGACTTTGGGTTGAGCCGCTGGAGTGGACGCTTTGGGAGCGGTTGAAGTCGAAGTAGTCGCATAGATTTGGCTCTTTGAAGGGGTGCTGTCGAAATTGCCGTCTCGACAGATTAGATATGCCAGATTAAGTTCGCTGATTTGGACGGTGAGTTCGATCGCTTGGTCGAGATGTTCGTATTGTCGATCGGATAAATCTTTTAGGGCTGTTCGATAGAAGTAATCCGCATTGCTTGAGGATAAAAGCTGCTTTGCGAGGGGAGTTCCAAAATTCAGTTCGTGCCGTTTGCGGGCTGCTCCTTGCCCTTTCATCTTGAGAACCAACAGATGATCGGTTCGAGTTTTGTCCTGCGAAAGATTTTGCCATGCGGGATTGACGAGTTTCGATAGCAGTTGTTCAGCAAGCTGTCTATCGCTCTCGGAAGCTGCCACACAGCTATCGGGATGCAGGCGGCGGGCGATCTTCAGGTATTGTTTACGGATTTCTTTGACTTCTGCCTCAATCGAGACTCCTAAAATCGCGTGAAAATCGGAGAAGTCAAGCAGAAATAAGCCGCGATCAATCTGGAAGCTCATGGGTTAACCTGTGATTTCAAGGAACAATTGGGTGGATGTTTCACCGTCTTTATAGTTCCTTCAAATCCCCTGATCGCGACAGCCAGAACGGAATCATTTTCGTCGCACGTCGGTTACACGCCAACTCAGTTTGAGATTGATCCAGAAGTTCCAGAACGTGACCAGCACGATCGCAATCAGATTCGCAGCATAGCGATTGATTCCGAAGGCGTTATACAGCAGATTCAGAATCAAGACGTTCAAAATCAAGCCCATTAAGCAGATGAGATTGAACTTGAGAAAACGTTTAAGTCGGGTACGATTGCCTCGCTGACTGCGGGAGATGTCGCCGAACGTCCAGAGATCATTCCAAAGGAAATTATTGACGATCGCTAATTCCGAGGCGATGATTTTACTCCGGGTCAGGTTCCAAGCCAGCGTGCTGGGATCGCTTAATAAGTAGAGAACGAGCATATCAACAAATACGCCGCTGAGTCCCACCAAGCCGAAGCGTAAGAAGCGTCCCAACTGGAATCTTTCCCGCAGTCGTCCGACTCGTCCCCGCGATCGCAGTTTTCCAAGGTGCATCAAATATTCGATGTACTGCTTCCAAGTGACTTTACTTTCGCCTTCTTGACGTTCTTGGAAGACATAGCCGACTTCAGTAACTCGATCGACGCGCCCGCGTCCCAAAACTTCGAGAAGAATCTTGTAGCCAAGCGGACTCATGAGGCAATCTGCGATCGCGTCGCGTCTCACCATGAAGTAGCCGCTCATCGGATCAGAGACTCGACCGACCACGCTTGGCAGAATAATCAATCCAAGCATCTGTGCGCCACGAGAGAGAAACCGACGAATAAAGCCCCAATCGCTTGTGCCGCCTCCTTCAACGTGACGACTTCCAACCGCTAAATCTGCGCCATGCTTGACCGCTTGAACCAGTTTCAGCAAGACTTCCGGCGGATGCTGCAAGTCTCCATCAATCACCCCTAAAACTTCGCCACGAGCCGCTTGCCATCCTCGGATCACAGCCGTTGATAATCCTCGCTCATCCTGTCGTCGCATCACCCGCAGATTGGGATACTCCACCGTCATCTGCTGCGCGATTTCCCAAGTGCGATCGGGGCTGTCATCATCGACAATAATCAACTCGTAATCGTTTGGCAGCGCATGATCGAGCAGGCTGGATAGAACGCGCACCACCTGTTCAACGTTTCGCCCCTCGTTGTAAGTCGGAACCACGAGCGAGAAATAAACAGGCTTGGTCGGTCTCTCAAGCTCAGAACTGTACGGAATTCTTAACGCACCAGAGGGCGGCGGGAGCAGGGAAGGAGGGACAATCATGCGACAATTTGAGTAGGACGACAGAGATTATTGGGCAGCTTGATACAGGTTAAGTTGAAACTCATCCAGGCTCATAGTTCCCCGGAGAGATTGAGTCTTGGCGATCGAGAATCGTTCCTCTAAAACTTGCTGAATTTGTTGACGTTCTACAGCCGTAGCAGGCGCAGACCAAATCGGAGCGGCACTTTCAAGCCAAATGACCCGACGATAGCGGGATTGAGCAAGTGCGGTTTTAAGATGGGTCGCGAGTTGACTGGCAGGCTGCGCCAATAAATCCACACGACTGGTAGACGGGATGTAGTACGCCAGACGATTGACGTGCCCCCAAGCCCTGGAGTCCATTGCGATCAGTACCGGAGTCGAGTCGAGTTGAACCGTTTCCGCCACTTGATGAAACATCGATCGGGGTCTCAAAGTCAAATCCCCGGTGTCGATCGCTAAATAAAGCAACAATAGCATGAGAGCTACGATGCCTTGGTTTGCCTTGAGTTGTCGAATTGCGATCGTCATCAGCAATAAACATCCTGGCAGCACAAAAATCAGCGCTCGACCCCATCCAAATCCCAGCGTATATTTTCGCGTCAATACATCGACACAAAATGCTAGGAGCAGGGGAAATATACTCATCCCCAACGTTACCGTCAAGCGCCATTTTTGACCAGACTTCCAAAGATAGATTACAGCGAGTCCGAGTCCGATACTGGCAAATAGTCCCATGAGTGCGATGCTCCCCGGTGTCAGACTGGTTGCCCAGTCGCCGACGATCAGATGCGTCCCTATCGTTTGGAAGAGATCTTGGAGGTGTAAAAAGGCAGGGTTGCCTTCTCGCACTCCGAATCGATCGAGGTCAGCATTTCGCAATTGTTTTAACGTGCCAGAAATTGCCCAAGGAATGGTGAGCAATCCAGCGATCGACATTCTCAATCCATGCTGAAACCAATGTTTGCGATCTAATACAAGGATTAACGCTGCGAGAACGACAACCCAGTAGGCGAATAGATAAAACGTTAGTAAGCCACCTACGATCGACACAATGAAAGCAATTTGCCATTTCCAACGCGGTCGATCGATGATTTCAAGCAGTGCCCAAACGCTGAGAATCGCCCACAAGACGAGCGGCGTATACATTCGGACGTTCAGCGAGTGGAATAGGTAAAGCGGATTCGTTGCTAAAAGTGCCGCGAAGAGTAATCCGCCGCGTCGATCGAGTAGTTTTCGTCCCAATCCGTAAGCTGCCGCGATCGCGCCCACACTCCAAAGCATCGGTAAAGTTCGCATCGCGATTTCGCTATTTCCAAACAGGCGCAACCAAATGTGGTGAGTGAGAAAAAAGATTGGGGGATGGGGTTCTCCGCTGTAAAGACCTCGAACTAAACCTTGTAACGTTTTTAGAAATGCGGAAATTGAACCTTCTGGTGGCAGAGATAAGAGAGTTGTTAACTGCGAAAGCGCGATCGTGCCATCGGGGAGCGCGTATTTCGGTCTTTGACCTGTAGAGAGCAAGAGCGACAATACTTCGTCGTACCAAAATTCGCGAGTTCCGAGATTGAAGAGGCGGAAACAGAGACCGATAACGATCGCACAACCGAGTAGCAATTCTAACGATAGCTTTTTCCGCCAGTAGAGCAGAGCATTGGGATGAATCATGATTTGAATAGCTGGAGGGCTGCAATTAGTCTTCCCGATCGAGGGTTCTCGGCTATGATTCAAGTGCTTAATTTGACAACGGTACTCAGGTTGTCCGGCTCAGATGGCAAAAAAGCGGAAAGGAAAATCTTCGATCGAGACTGATTCAACGCTGAGTTTGAAAGAGCGTTTAGCGGAAAAGCGCAAAGCAATTCAAGCTCGAAAAGCAGCGGTAAGTTTTATCTCAATGGCGACCATGACCTCGATCGTGGTGGGAATGGCGCTTTTTGCGATCGGCGGAATTAAAGGGGGAGGCGGCGGATTTGTCGGTGTTCTTACCCTGATGCTGTCGTTTAAGTTTCCGTGGTACGCGCTTCATGCCTTTCTGATTTATATGCCGTTCGGTGGCACGATCACTTACGCAACCGTCGGAAACAATCCGCTGATGCAGTTGGCGAAAGATGGAATGTACATTCCTGCCCTAGTCGCGATTTATCAGTACTGTAAGCAGCACAAGTTTTCGATGATGATCCCAAAGTCGATGAAGACACCGCTTTTATTGCTGCTGGTGTATTGCGTCTTGGTGCTGCTGTTTGTGAATGGAGCACAACAGTTTACAGGCAGACCTTCTGAGAAGCCTTTTTTCATGGGAATTCTGGGCTTGAAAGTGCTTCTCGGATATGCGCCGCTGATTCCTTGCGCCTACTATCTGATGAAGAGAAAGCAGGATGTCTACAATTTAATGCGAATTACTGTTGTAGTCGTGATCATCTGCTGTGGATTGGCGTTTGTGCAGTACATGATGCTGAAAACTGGACGCTGTAAAGGAACGGTTGGCGAAGGCGCGGAATTATTCAAAGCTTCCCTGGATGCCCGATGCTTTGTCGGTGGAGCGCTACTTTATACACCAGAACAAGGCGTAATTCGGCTCCCTGGAACGTTTGTGGCTCCGTGGCAGTGGGGCTGGTACTTGATTACGAGTGCATTTACGACGTTTGCGGTGACGTTCTTCGATCGTAATTTGATCTGGAAAATTATCGGCGGCATCGGAATGGTGATGACGATTATTATGGCGGTGATTTGTGGACAGCGAATTGCCTTGATGCTCGTTCCCACCGTGATCGTGATTCAGTTATTCACGACTGGGCAGATTGCCAATTTGAAGCGATTTATTCCGATCGGGGTTGGGTTAGCGGGCGCGATCGTGGTTGCGATGGCATCGAATCCAGCCGTGGTACAAGAACGAATCGATAGCGCGGTCGGTCGCTGGAATGCTTCGCCACCTGATGCGTTTATTCAAGAACAGTTTGAAATGGTCGTGTCTGGTGCGAGTCTGTTAGGAAAAGGATTAGGACGAGCTACGAATTCTGCACGGGCGCTGGGAGATACGAGACTGATTGAGACTTATTATCCCAAGGTTATGTATGAGATTGGTCCGATTGGAACCATCCTATTTCTCGTTTTGGTCACGACTTTAACGATCGCATGTTTTCGGGCGTTTCGAGGCATCAAGGATAAGAATATCCGGGGATATGGAGCCGTCTTCTGGACGTTTGTTTTGTGTATTAGCTACAACACTTATTACTATCCGTTGGACGTTGACCCGGTTGCAGTGTACTACTGGTTTTTTGCGGGAGTCGCGTTGAAGTTACCGGAACTCGATCGATTAGAGCCGCTGCCAATCGAAGATCCGAAGAAAAAGAAGAAAAAGCGCAAATAAGGCTCGATCGCACGTGGGCACACTAGGAGCAAATTTTCTTCAAGAGTTTCATGATGGAAGTCTTATTTTGCTTTGATACTCGCTACGAACAGCATTTTGGTGTAGCAGTGACATCGCTGTTAATCAACAATCCTGGACAGGTTTCTAAAGTTCACATCATTACCGATCGAGCAAGTCAATCTCTACAATCCAAGCTCGATCGATTGCAAAAAAATCACGCAGTTCCATTCTGTACTTATGAGATTGATGGCAAGCAATTTAGCAGCTTCAAACTGTCGGCGCATTTCTCGATCGCGGCTTATTTCCGTTTGCTTGCTGCCGAAGTTCTCCCAAGCGATCTCGATCGAGTTCTTTACCTGGATTCCGATTTGGTCGTGACGAGTTCACTTGCCGAATTATGGAGCTTAGACATTTCGGAGTATCCGATCGCGGCTTGGGGTCATCGAGTGGTCACGAACAAAAAGCGCCTAGAGTTGCAAAATGATTACTACTTCAATTCAGGCGTGATGTTGATTAATTTGGCAGCGTGGCGACGGGATCAAATTCCAACCCAAGCCATGCAATTTGTGAATGAACATCCTGAGATGATTCGCTTTGTCGATCAAGATGCTTTGAACAAAATTATTGATGGTGATTTCTTGCAGTTGCCAGAGAAATGGAATTCGCTGGTGGATTTATCGACGGAGCGATCGCAGTTTGGTGAAGATGCAGCGATCGTGCATTTTGTGGGTTCGCTTAAGCCTTGGCAAATCTGGTGTTTGAACCCTGATAAAGCGATTTATTGGAAGTATTTGAAACAGTCTCCTTGGTCGAATGCTTTTCCAACATTGCCGCAAAATTCTAAACAAGCACTTTCAGCGGGTCGCTATGTTTGGAATTATGTTCGTAGAGGTGGATTGAAGCCTAAAGTTGCAAATTAGCAGTTAAATGTTTGCCCGTTCTGAGAGTATCGGAGCGGGCAACAAAATGCCGCACCATGTGGTTCAAGATGTGGATCAAATAGAATTCGCGTTTTAGAGGGTGTTTGAGAAGGATAAAAAGCGGCTTGGCTGCGTTGCCAGTCCGCCCGGAAATGAATCTCCGGGCTAATGGAGGAAACCCCGCTGAAGCGGGCTAAGAGAGTGATACGGAGTTCTTAGCCCAGTTTAGTGGGCTTCCACGATTAGCCCGGAGATGAATCTCCGGGCGGGTAAATGCGATGAACGATTAATTTTCAAACACCCTGTTAGCTCCGCTGACCAACGAAATTCTCAAGGGTTGTACTCGCCTTGGTTGCCGCTTTGCCGATGAAACGATTGAACTTCACCACTGGGCTAGGTGGCTTTAGCGATCGCGGTTTTTCGGCAGGACTTTTGAGAAAACGGTAGTGTAGAAAAACTTCTTTGTGCGGAAGCTGTACGGCTTCTCCTTGGGACAGGCGAGCAAACTCGATCGAGGAATATCCCATGTAGTGCAGTCGATGAATCGGCTTTAGTCCGTCTTGGTTGTACAACACCTGATCCCGCACAACAAACGGATCACCATCGGCACAGTTTCCAGTGCGATCTTGTCCATCAGGGCTAAGTGTGAAATTAAACGCGGGACGATCGAGCCGAAAGGTGAGGTAGCTAAATAAGTCCGCATCACACCACCAAGATTTTTCGTTAATCCAAGCAATCTCTTGATCCTCAATTAGATGTTGCTTGAATACAGCTTGGTTCTGCGCGTTGAGCAGTCCACGTTTAGAACCAAAAAAGCTAGAGCAGTGAATTTTCTTCCGCGCTTCTGGTTCAGAGAGTTGAGTCGCTTGCTGAACGAGTTCCAGATTAAACGCTGCGATCGGGGTTGGTTTCGCGTGTTCCCAATCATCGAAAACAAAATCGTATTCGTGCAGTTTCGCAAACACTTTATCTAAAGGCTGCATTGCCAAACTGTCGGCATCGTAAAACACGAACTCTTCAGCCGGACCATCAAAGGCAGTCATCTTTCGCATTAATGGACTCTTGTACCATTTAGGGCGTTTGAAAGAGGCTTGTTTTGTGATCGGATGGGCAGCCCAAACTTCTTCTGTAAACGCATCCCAACGCTCGATCGAGTCTTTGTTTTCGTAGAAGATTACGTTGTCTCTCGTGTTGATTTCTTGCTTTAAGCGATCGCAGCGATGGTCATAAGGAATGACATAGATTGGAATTTCAGTGCTGACGTTCGCTTCGATGCTATTGATCAATGCAATGAACTGATCGTAGACCACATCATTGGCTAAGGTATAGATTCCACGAGATGACATGACAATAAACCTCATCAGTGCAAAGGCTTCTTTCATCTTTCCCAGAATGATTTAAGAAGAACGATCGCGTTACTGCGGGTTTTCTGAAGTGTGGTGCGTTGGAGTTGTCGGAACTCGATCGGTTAAAAAACTATTTCCGTCAAAGATTTAAAGAAAAAAAGCAACGGAAGCAATAAAATCGCGCTTGTCGTGACGAATGCCGCGATTTTTGTTACAAAGTCGCGATTTTTGTTACAAAGTCGTGCTTGTCGTGACGAATCGCTTGATTGATGTGACGAACGCCGCGATTTTTGTTACAAAGTCGCGATTTTGGTAAGGAACAGCGCGATTTTGGTAAGGAACAGCGCGATCTTGGTAAGAAACAGTGTGCTCTGCTCCACAAAGCGGCTCGCTTTCAGTATTAATGCCAGGAAATTCAGTAGGTTTTTTGCGTACAACAAATCAGAACGCACATTTTCAAGCAAAATTCGCTCTTTGTCTAAGGTTTGGAGTTCAAGTCTCTGGGAACACTAACGGCGTTGTTTCCTCTGGCATTATGACTCAGCCCTTTCTCTCTGTTGTCATCCCGACCTACGGGCGCGAAGAGCCGTTACGCGAGACGCTGATTGATGTTCTGAAACAGGATTATCCGAATTACGAGGTGTTAGTTATTGATCAAACGCCTGCGCATGAACCGGATATCCAGCAGTTTTTAGAAGAGTTAGCCCAGGTTGGAAAGATTCAATGGTTTAAGCTCGATTGGGCGAGTTTACCAGGGGCGAGAAATTATGCAGTTCGTCGATCGAGAGGCGAAGTCCTCGTCTTCATTGATGATGATGTGCAGCTTGAACCTGGATATTTAGCGGCACACGCGAAGAATTATCAGCGCTCAGACAAGATTGGTGCAGTCGCGGGACGAGTATTCGATCGGATGAAGTTAGCCGACTTTGAGGCAGGATTAGAAATTCAAGATTTGCCACCGGAAGCACACGATCCAGGAATTGCTTGGTATCACTTGAACTTAGTCCATACAGTCAAGCCGCAACAAGTTCTAAGTGCCCGTGGCTGTAATATGTCTTACCGCCGCGAAGTGTTTGAGAAATATGGCATCTGGTTTGATGAGCGGTTTCGGGGAAGTGCAGTCCGCGAAGAATCCGATTTCTGTCTGAAACTCCGAAAGACTGGATTAATCATTTGGTACGACCCAGAAGCGTCATTAGTGCATTTAGGTGAAGAAACGGGCGGCTGTCACGATATCAGTACTAAGTCGCTGAAATATCAGATGACCTTTTATCACAATCATTTTTTGATGGGCTTGAACAATCTCACTGTTTCACAAGCCGCACGATTCTTTTTCCGATTATTTGATTGCCATGTATTAGGTCGTCCGCCCTGTCATAAAAGCGGCTCACCGATCAAGATTGTGACGCGATTTGGGTTTTACACCTTGGGCTTTTTGAATGCGATCGCTACAGTTATTCGCTCTCTCTGGGACAACGGACAGATTTACACCCGTCAAGATGAGGTGAAACAATGAAAATCCTTGTTGCCAGCCATTCATATATTGTTGATCTCAACTGCGAAAAGCTCAAAACTTTAGCAAACTTAGAACCAGGAATCGAAGTCACGATCGTCGTTCCGAAGCGATGGAAACCGGGCGGCGTGATGAAAGATACGATCGAGACTCGCTATCGAGAAGAAGGTTCTTTTCGAGTGGTTCCCGTTTCTAACTTCAGTGAGAACAATCAAGGATTATTAACGTTTGGATCTGACCTAATTTCGCTGCTCAAATCGTTCAAGCCGGACATTATTCAAGTTGAACAAGGCTCGAAATCGCTTGCATACGCGCAATCTATCACACTAAATAAATTACTGAATCTCAAAGCGAAGAACGTCTTTTTTACTTGGTGGAATTTACCTTATTCATTAAGGTTTCCAGTCTCATTGCTTGAAGCGTACAACCTGAAAAATACCGATGGAATTGTTGTAGGCAATAAAGACGGAGCGGAAATTTTACGCGATCGCGGTTACACCAAAAAGATGAGCATCATGCCGCAATTAGGTGTAGATGATTCGCTTTTTTGTCCTCAGTCTCAGCCAAAACTTGCTGCACAATTAGGAATTCAACCAGATAATTTTGTTGTGGGGTTTGTCGGGCGATTTGTGCCAGAGAAAGGGATTCTTACTCTAATCAAAGCACTGGAGAAACTTCGCGATCGCAATTGGAAGCTTCTTTTACTCGGACGCGGCGAACTCAAATCAGAAGTACAACAACAAGCCGAACAATTTGGATTTAGCGATCGACTAATTTGGGTCGAAAGTGTTCCTCATGCGGATGTTTATCGCTATATCAATTTGATGAACACATTAGTTTTACCCTCTGAAACAACGTATCAATTTAAGACCTTAACTTCCGCAGGTTGGAAAGAACAATTTGGGCACGTCTTAATCGAAGCGATGGCGTGTCAAGTTCCGGTCATTGGTTCTGATTCGGGCGAGATTCCGAATGTAATTGAACAATCTGGATTGGTATTTCCTGAAGGGAATGTTGAGGAATTAAGCGATCGACTCAAGCAATTAATGGACAACAGAAACTTTGCTGAGGAACTAGGTCAGCAAGGATATCAACGTGCGATCGCGAAATATACAAATCGGGCGTTGGCAAAGGAATTACTGGAATTTTATCGATCGCTCTAACATGAAAATCTTACAAATCGTGCCGTCGATCTCATTAGTCTACGGTGGTCCGAGTCAGATGGTTTTAGGACTATCGAGCGCATTAGCAGAAGCGGGAATCGAAGTGACGATCGTAACAACCGATTCAAACGGCGATGTCGGACAAGCTCCGCTCGATGTTCCTTTAGGCGTTCCCATTGCTGAAAACGGCTACGAAATTATTTACTTTCGCTGTTCTCCGTTTCGACGGTATAAGTTCTCGATCGACCTTCTCCAGTGGCTATCTAAGAACGCTCAGAACTACGATCTCGCCCACATTCACGCGCTATTTTCTCCAGTGAGTTCTTGTTCTGCTGCGGTGGCTCGATCGCGTCAACTCCCGTACATTCTTCGCCCACTCGGAACTCTCGATCCGGCTGACCTTCAGAAGAAACGCCAACTTAAACGTCTCTATGCTGCGGTTTTAGAACGATCAAATCTCGCGAGAGCCGCCGCTGTTCATTTCACGAGCGACCAAGAAGCCAAAATTTCCGAGCGATTTAATACCGTGACACACGATCTCGTGATCCCGCTTGGTGTAAGTTTGCCACCCTCTAATTCAAGTTCAATTCGTGAAAAATTTAGCATTCCAAGCGGTAAGCCGATTCTACTTTTCATGTCGCGAATCGAGCCGAAAAAAGGATTAGACCTGCTACTTCCTGCTCTGGAGAAACTCAACCAAAATTTTCATTTCGTTCTCGCTGGTGCAAACCCTCAAGATCCGATTTACGAAACCGCCATTCGCGATCGCATTCAATCCTCACCGCTGAAAGACAAAACCTCGATCGTCGGTTTCATCACCGGAGCCGAAAAAACCGCTCTACTCGAAACCGCCGACTTATTCGTTCTCCCCTCGTATTACGAGAATTTTGGAATTGCCGTGGCAGAAGCCATGAGCGTCGGAACGCCTGTCGTAATCTCTAATCAAGTGCATATCTGGCAAGAAATCGAGCGATCGCACTCCGGTTGGATCTGTTCTTGCGATGTCGAGAGCCTGACTCAAACGCTCAATGAAGCGCTGCACGATCGAGTTGAACAACTCCGACGCGGCAAAAACGCCCAAATTCACGCCAAACAAAACTATAGTTGGAACGCGATCGCCCAACAAATGATCACCGCTTACGGCGAAATTCAACGCGCCAACAGCAAATCCGCAAACCCATAAAGGCTCACCAACAGGAGCAACGTTGCCATCACCTGAGTCGGACGCGGACGAATCGCTGGAATCAACGCCTCACGCACCAAAATCGACGAGCAAGCCCCCACCGTCAGCACCAATCCCAGCAGCAAATACGCCAACGCAGATTGAGCAATCCAGACACTAAACAACACCATCGACAGTGCCAACATCAGCGTTTCGATTAGCTGGGGAGGATTCTCCTGGCTCATAAACTCGATCGTGTACCAAAAACTCCGCCACTGCCGCATAGACCTTCCCCGCGCCAAAAAACTTGTCATGATCTATCTTTATCAGTTTTGTAAAGTTTTTTTCAAGTCCGCGATCGCAGTTTCGATCTCCACTTGCGGAAACGATCGATAAAACCGACTGACGCTTAAGAAAGGATCGGGAGCCGCCAGCACTAAGACGCGATCGCAATAATCATACAAGCGTTTGGTCAAAACCGCAGGAGCCACAGGCGCACAAATCCAAATTTCTCGTGGGTGCTGTTCTCGTAAAGCTTGTGCTGCCACAGAAATTGTCATTCCGGTCGCGATCCCGTCATCAACTAATAGAGCAATCTTGTCTGTCGCGGTGACATTCGGACGCTCTTGAAATTGTTCAAGCTGTTCTTTTGCTTTCTTCTGAGCGCGATCGACTGCTTCTTGCCAATCCGGAAGGCGGGAATTCAGCGATCGTAAAATGTGCCCATCAGCAGTTACAGCTCCGATCGCCAATTCTGGATCGTTTGGACGAGTAATTTTTTTAGCAACAAAAATATCTAAAGGACAGCGAAGCGCTTGAGCGATTTCGGCTCCAATTCCGACCCCTCCACGCGGCAAGGCGTAAACGACAAAAGGAGCCTCGATCGATTGAGCCTCTTTTAGAACAAGTTGAGCAAGTTGGCGAGCGGCATCGGCTCGATCGTCAAACAAAATGGCATCTGGAGACAATTGCGGTGAGAACATCGTTCCTCCTGCCAAAACCTAAAATCTAATCCCAGCTTAGATCAGGACTCTTGGTTCTGACAGAGACTTACGATTCACCTTCTAAATCGTTCATCCGCACTCTCACCGAATTGGCGTGTGAATGCAGCCCTTCTGCGGTCGCGAGTGTATCCACCGCACTCGCAACTTTTTGAAGTGCGATCGGCGAATATTGAATCAAGCTAGAGTGCTTCAAGAACGTCTCAACTCCAAGCGGTGAAGCATATCGAGCCGATCCAGAAGTCGGAAGCGTGTGATTTGGTCCGGCAAGATAATCACCTACCGCTTCAGGGGTCGAATCGCCTAAGAAAATCGCTCCAGCATGTCGAATGTTTTGCAGCAATTCCCACGGATCAGCCACTTCCAGTTCTAAGTGTTCAGGAGCGAATTCGTTTGAGAGTTCTGCTGCGGCTTCCAGAGACTCGACCACGATCACAATGCCGTAATGCGCGATCGCTTTTTCGGTTAAAATCCGACGCGGATGATCAATTAACTGCTGCTCCACTTCATCCGCAACCTTTCGCGCCAAAATTGGATCGGTGGTAATCAAAATTGCGGCTGCCAGCGTATCATGCTCTGCTTGCGCCAGCATATCCGCAGCAACGTGAGTCGGATGAGCAGTGTGATCCGCAATCACTAGAACCTCTGAAGGTCCCGCCAGCGAATCAATTCCGACCGTTCCATAAACAAGCTTTTTCGCCAATGTGACATAAATATTGCCAGGTCCCGTGATCACATCGACCTTCGGAACCGTCTCAGTTCCATAAGCCAACGCGCCCACCGCTTGCGCTCCTCCCACTCGGTAAATTTCAGTTACGCCTGCTTCTTGAGCCGCAACCAGAACCGCTGGATTAATTGCTTTATCTTTTCCGGGCGGTGTCACCATTACGACTCTTGGCACTTGAGCCACGATCGCAGGAACCGCATTCATCAAAACCGTACTCGGATAGCAAGCCTTTCCGCCTGGAACGTACAAGCCCGCACGATCGACAGGCGTATACCGTTTTCCAAGCACGACTTCATCATCGCCAAAATGCACCCAACTTTTTGGGACACGTTGACGGTGAAACGCCTCAATCTGTTGACGCGCTAGACGAATTGCGGAAAGGAGTTCGCCAGAAACTTGATGATACGCATCTTCAAGCTCACGCGCACTCACCTTCAATTCTTCGGGTGTTAATTCTTGTTGGTCAAACTCTAATGTGTACGCCAATAACGCTCGATCGCCTTGTCGTTTAACAGCTTGCAGTACCTCCCGGACTGTCGCTTCTTTATGTACAACTTGATCGTCATGAGTGCGATCGCAAATTCGTCGCAGTTCAGATCTTGCCTCAGCCCACTGAGTGATAATTCGCAGCATGGAGTTAGAAGTGTCAGTCGTAAAAGAACCCGTCCGAGATGATGCAGGGTTTGAATGATTCTAACGATCTCGCGCCTAAATTGGGGAGCTTCGTCTCGTCTTTATTTAGCTTAACCTGGATTTTAGCGATTCAGACACGATCGTTGGTTAACGGTGCTATAGTATTGTATCTGACTATTTTCTGTCCATTCTAGAAGCTTTCCAAGAGTCACCGTGGCAAATATCAAATCTGCTAAAAAGCGCGTCGAAGTCGCAGAACGCAACCGTCTGCGAAATAAATCCTATAAGTCAGCCATCAAAACGCTGATGAAGAAATACTTTACGGCTGTGGATCAGCTCGCGGCAAGTCCGTCAGATGAAGCGAAAAAGGCAGTCGATGAAGCAATGTCCGCTGCTTACAGCAAAATCGATAAAGCTGTGAAACGGGGCGTGCTCCACCGCAATACTGGCGCTCGTCGTAAAGCTCGTCTCAGTCGTGCCCTGAAGAAGCAAACCGCAGCAGCTTCCTAAATGCAACTGATCGATACTCACGTTCATATCAATTTCGACGCATTCGAGCCGGACTTGGATGCGATCGCTGCGCGTTGGCGTGAGGCAGGGGTCGTTCGTCTTGTTCACTCCTGCGTTGAGCCATCGGAATTCGATGAGATTCGAGCGTTAGCCGATCGCTTTCCTGAACTCTTTTTTGCGGTGGGACTCCACCCGTTAGATGTTGAGGAAAAATGGTCGGATACCTCAGTTTCGGAGATTCTGACCCTCGCGCAATCGGATCAACGAGTGGTCGCGATCGGGGAAATGGGTCTGGATTTTTTCAAGGCAGAGAATCGAGAACAGCAAATCGAAGCATTTCGGACGCAGTTAGCGATCGCGAAACAGTTAGATTTGCCTGCGATTATTCACTGTCGCGATGCCGCTGAAACAATGGCGCAAGTGTTGAGGCAGTTTTGCCAGGAACACGGACAAGTCAAAGGCGTGATGCACTGTTGGGGTGGAACTCCTGAAGAAACTCAATGGTTTCTCGATTTGGGGTTTTACATTAGTTTTAGTGGAACGGTCACGTTTAAGAATGCGAAGCAAATTCATGAATCGGCGCGAATTGTGCCCAGCGATCGTATTTTGATCGAAACCGATTGTCCCTTTCTTGCTCCCGTTCCAAAGCGTGGTGAACGACGGAATGAGCCTTCCTATGTTCAGTACGTGGCGCGTCAGGTGGCAGCTTTGCGGGAAATTCCGCTAGAGCAATTAGCCGCCCAGACGACTCGAAACGCTTGTCAACTCTTTGGTCTAACTGTTCCTGAACTTGCGACAGTTTGAATTTTGTCTTCGATTGAATCGGCTAATGCCCCCTAAATCCCCCAAATTTGGGGGACTTTGAAGGATAAAACCGCTCTAGTCTTCTAGAAATTCTTCTTGCTCTTAGTCCCCCAGAATGGGGGACTTAAGGGGCGAACCCCGAAGCATCGGAGCGCAGAACTGTCTCCATACAGAGATTCTGGCTAAGGGCAACACCCATCCCAGCCGAGCGCGAAAATTCTCCCAAACTGGATCACACAAATTCGCGGGATCGTCAAGACACAAAATGAAAAACTTGCGCCATAATGAGAGGAGTGCGAAAATTACTAGGCTCAATTTTGATCACCCCCAACCTGTTGACTCCTCAACCTCTCTTTTGAGAAGTTGACTCGAAAACGAATCAAGGCTTCGCGGCTCACCTTTTTCGTTCCAACCCTCAGAAACCTTGGAGGCTCAACTGGCTACTACCCCGTTCACTTAACTAAATATTTCGTTGTTTTGGGATTCTTAAGAAGCCCAAACTTTTTGCATTGACATATTTTTGCAATTACCGTAAAATCTGGGATTCGCGATCGCCCGCGACCCTTCAGAGGAGACGCATGACTGAGCAGCTGACGACCTACAACACTCCCGCCTTCGTGTTACCGGATCTAGTCGAGATTCAGCGGGCAAGCTTCCGCTGGTTCCTCGAAGAAGGCTTGATTGAAGAACTCGATAGTTTTTCGCCTATTACTGACTATACCGGGAAGTTAGAACTTCACTTCATCGGAAAGAACTTCAAGCTGAAACGCCCGAAGTACGATGTGGATGAAGCGAAACGCCGGGATAGCACTTACGCGGTTCAAATGTACGTCCCCACTCGCCTCATCAATAAAGAGACCGGGGAAATCAAAGAACAGGAAGTCTTTATCGGAGACTTGCCGTTGATGACCGATCGCGGAACGTTCATCATTAACGGTGCAGAACGGGTGATCGTCAACCAGATTGTCCGTAGTCCTGGTGTGTACTACAAATCAGAAACCGATAAGAACGGTCGTCGGACTTACAACGCGAGTTTGATTCCGAACCGAGGCGCTTGGCTGAAATTTGAAACCGACAAGAATGACTTGGTTTGGGTGCGGATCGACAAAACTCGGAAACTCTCGGCTCAAGTGCTATTGAAAGCATTGGGTCTGACCGATAACGAGATCTTTGATTCGTTGCGCCATCCAGAATACTTCCAGAAAACGATCGAGAAAGAAGGTCAATACGGCGAAGAAGAAGCGCTAATGGAGCTTTACCGGAAATTGCGTCCGGGTGAACCTCCGACGGTTTCAGGTGGGGCACAGCTTTTAGAATCCAGATTCTTTGATCCCAAACGCTACGACTTGGGCAAAGTGGGACGTTACAAGCTGAACAAGAAACTCCGCTTGAACGTACCCGAAACGACTCGTGTTCTCACACCGCAAGACATTCTCAGCGCGATCGACTATCTGATCAATCTGGAATTCGATATCGGCATGATCGACGATATTGACCACTTAGGTAATCGTCGCGTTCGTTCCGTCGGTGAACTGCTGCAAAACCAAGTTCGAGTCGGCTTGAACCGTTTAGAAAGAATCATTCGGGAACGGATGACGGTTTCTGATGCGGATTCTCTGACTCCTGCATCCTTGGTCAACCCGAAACCGTTAGTCGCTGCGATCAAAGAATTCTTTGGCTCGTCGCAGTTGTCGCAGTTCATGGATCAAACGAATCCATTGGCTGAATTGACGCACAAACGCCGGATTAGTGCATTAGGTCCAGGCGGTCTAACTCGTGAACGGGCTGGCTTCGCGGTTCGTGACATTCACCCGTCACACTATGGACGGATTTGCCCGATCGAAACTCCTGAAGGTCCGAACGCAGGTCTGATCGGATCACTCGCAACTCACGCACGAGTCAATCCTTACGGCTTTATCGCCACTCCTTATTACAAGGTGGAAAACGGTCGAGTTCGCAAAGATATCCCTGCGGTTTATATGACTGCGGACGAAGAGGACGATCTGCGGGTGGCAGCGGGTGACATCAACACCGATGAAGACAACAACATCATCGGGGAATCGATCGCAGTTCGCTACCGTCAAGATTTCACAACCGCAACGCCTGAAGAAGTGGACTATGTAGCCGTTTCTCCGGTGCAGATCATCTCAGTTGCGACTTCGCTGATTCCGTTCCTCGAACACGATGACGCGAACCGAGCGCTGATGGGATCGAATATGCAACGACAAGCGGTTCCTCTGTTGCGTCCAGAACGTCCTTTAGTGGGAACGGGCTTGGAAGCACAGGCGGCGCGTGACTCTGGGATGGTAATCGTGAGCCGTTGTGACGGTGAAGTGAGCTACGTTGATGCGAATTCGATTCGGGTTCGTGACGCTCAGACCAATAAAGAGATCGAGTACCAGGTTCAGAAATATCAGCGATCGAACCAAGATACTTGTTTGAACCAACGCCCGATCGTCTTTGTTGGGGATAAGGTGGTCGCAGGTGAAATTCTCGCGGATGGTTCTGCAACTGAGCGCGGTGAATTGGCACTCGGACAAAACATTCTCGTGGCGTACATGCCGTGGGAAGGTTACAACTACGAGGACGCAATTCTGATCAGCGAACGCCTCGTGTATGACGACGTTTACACCTCGATTCACATTGAGAAGTACGAGATCGAAGCGCGTCAGACGAAGCTTGGACCTGAAGAAATCACTCGCGAAATTCCGAACGTTGGGGAAGATTCTCTGCGCCAATTGGATGAAAACGGCATCATTCGCATCGGTGCATACGTTGAAGCGGGCGATATTCTCGTCGGTAAAGTCACGCCGAAAGGTGAATCGGATCAGCCACCTGAAGAAAAACTCTTGAGAGCGATCTTCGGTGAGAAAGCTCGTGATGTGCGCGATAACTCGCTGCGCGTTCCGAACGGTGAAAAAGGTCGGATCGTTGATGTCCGGGTGTTTACTCGTGAGCAAGGTGATGAACTGCCACCGGGTGCAAACATGGTCGTTCGCGTCTATGTCGCACAGAAACGGAAGATCCAAGTCGGCGACAAGATGGCGGGACGACACGGAAACAAAGGAATTATCTCGCGGATTTTACCGATCGAAGATATGCCCTATCTTCCTGATGGCACTCCTGTGGATATCGTTCTCAATCCGCTGGGTGTACCAAGCCGGATGAACGTGGGTCAAGTCTACGAATGTCTCCTAGGCTGGGCGGCTGAATGTCTCGAAGCTCGATTCAAGATCGTGCCGTTCGATGAAATGCACGGTGAAGAGAAATCGCGTGAATCGGTGCATGGCAAGCTCCAAGAAGCTCAAGACTCTCGGATTAAAGCGACCGCCGATGGCTACTGGCTTTATAACCCGGATGATCCAGGCAAGATCCAAGTCTATGACGGACGAACCGGAGAAGCCTTCGATCGAGCAATTACGATCGGTAAAGCATATATGCTGAAGCTGGTTCACTTGGTAGACGACAAGATCCACGCACGATCGACCGGACCTTACTCGCTCGTTACTCAGCAGCCGTTGGGTGGAAAAGCGCAGCAAGGTGGACAGCGATTCGGAGAAATGGAAGTGTGGGCGCTCGAAGCATTTGGAGCCGCTTACACACTTCAAGAATTGCTGACCGTGAAATCCGACGATATGCAAGGACGGAATGAAGCGCTGAACGCGATCGTCAAAGGGAAAGCGATTCCACGACCAGGAACACCGGAATCCTTCAAGGTGTTGATGCGAGAATTGCAGTCGCTTTGTCTTGATGTCGCCGTTCACAAAGTCGAAACCAAGGATGACGGCAGTAGCCGCGATATGGAAGTCGATTTGATGGCAGATGTCAATAGCCGTCGCGCTCCGTCTCGTCCAACCTACGAATCGATTTCGCGTGAATCGCTCGAAGACGACGAAGACTAGAACAACAGAGGGTGTCAGGGGTTGGGTGTTAGGGATTGGGTGTTTAGTCGATGACTTTATCCCCCTAGCATCCAGCATCTAACACCCCAAACCTTTTGTCGCTACATCAACTCAAGGACAACACGATGCCAAAGCTAGAACAGCGGTTTGACTATGTAAAAATCGGTCTGGCATCTCCGGAGCGCATTCGCCAATGGGGAGAGCGGACTTTACCGAATGGGCAAGTCGTTGGAGAAGTCACCAAGCCAGAAACAATTAACTACCGAACACTCAAGCCCGAAATGGATGGCTTGTTTTGTGAGCGGATTTTTGGACCTGCAAAGGATTGGGAATGCCATTGCGGGAAGTATAAGCGCGTTCGTCACCGGGGAATCGTGTGTGAACGCTGCGGTGTAGAAGTAACGGAATCAAGAGTTCGCCGTCACCGGATGGGATACATCAAACTCGCGGCTCCAGTCGCTCACGTTTGGTATCTCAAGGGGATTCCGAGCTATATGGCGATTTTGCTCGACATGCCTCTGCGTGATGTTGAGCAGATCGTTTACTTCAACGCCTATGTCGTTCTCAATGCTGGAAATGCTGAGAATCTGACTTACAAGCAATTGCTGACAGAAGATCAGTGGATTGAGATTGAAGACGAACTGTACAGCGAAGATTCGCAGCTTGTCGGGGTAGAAGTGGGTATCGGTGCGGAAGCATTGAAGCAGCTTTTACAAGACATCAACTTGGACGAAGAAGCAGAGAGACTGCGCGAAGAAATTGCAGTTTCTAAAGGGCAAAAACGCGCCAAATTGATCAAACGTCTGCGGGTGTTGGATAACTTCATCGCAACCGGATCACTTCCTGATTGGATGGTGCTGGATGTGATTCCTGTGATTCCACCGGATCTGCGTCCGATGGTGCAGTTAGATGGTGGACGATTCGCGACTTCGGACTTGAATGATCTTTATCGTCGTGTGATCAACCGGAATAACCGTTTGGCGCGTTTGCAAGAAATTCTCGCACCAGAAATCATCGTGCGAAATGAAAAGCGGATGTTGCAAGAAGCGGTCGATGCACTGATCGATAACGGTCGTCGCGGTCGAACTGTAGTTGGTGCGAATAACCGTCCGTTGAAATCGCTCTCTGACATTATCGAAGGGAAACAGGGTCGATTCCGTCAGAACCTTCTAGGGAAGCGGGTTGACTACTCTGGACGATCGGTCATTGTCGTGGGTCCAAAACTGAAGATTCATCAGTGCGGACTACCGAGAGAAATGGCGATCGAGCTTTTCCAACCGTTCGTGATTCACCGCTTGATTCGTCAAGGCTTAGTGAACAACATCAAAGCCGCGAAGAAACTCATTCAGCGCAATGATCCGACCGTTTGGGACGTTTTAGAAGAGGTGATCGAAGGACACCCTGTATTCCTGAACCGCGCTCCGACGCTTCACCGCTTGGGAATTCAAGCCTTTGAACCGATTCTGGTAGACGGTCGTGCGATTCAACTGCACCCGCTCGTCTGTCCGGCGTTTAACGCTGACTTTGACGGAGACCAAATGGCGGTTCACGTTCCTCTCTCGCTTGAAGCTCAGGCAGAAGCGCGACTCCTCATGCTGGCATCGAATAACATCCTTTCGCCTGCAACGGGTCGTCCGATCATTACACCGAGCCAAGATATGGTCTTGGGTTGCTACTACCTGACCGCAGAAAATCCAGAAGCCACGAAAGGCGAAGGACGTTACTTCTCCAGTCTGGACGATGCGATCACGGCTTATGAACAGAACGAAGTTGAATTGCACTCTTATATTTGGGTGCGATTCGATGGAGAAGTCGAAGGTGGAAACGGTGAACTGATCGAGCAGCAAGAAGTGGATGGCATTGTTACCAAGGTCTACGAATCTTGCCGCAGACGAGAAGATGCAGACGGCAGCGTGATTTCTCAATACATCAAGACCACACCAGGGCGGATTATCTACAACAAGACGGTGATTGATGCGTTAGCGGGCTAGAAGGGAGTCGGGATAAGGGAAATTCTCTTATCCCACACCCCTAACACACATCTCATGGCACAAATGGGGCACAGCATGGCAGAGCAGAACTCAGAAAAGCAAGTTTTTCGCAATCAGGTTATCAACAAAAAAGAACTCACCAACTTGATCGCATGGGCATTCACCCATTACGGCACCGCTCGCACCGCACAGATGGCAGACTTGATCAAAGATCTTGGCTTCCGATATGCAACACGAGCAGGGGTCTCGATCAGCGTCGATGATTTGCAAATTCCACCGACAAAGAAAGCGCTTCTTGATGCCGCAACTGAGACGATTCGCGACACTGAAGAAAAATACACACGCGGCGAAATCACTGAAGTGGAACGGTTCCAAAAGGTAATCGATACCTGGAACGGAGCCAGTGAAGAACTGAAAGATGAAGTGGTTCGACACTTTCGATCGAACAACCCCTTGAACTCGGTCTACATGATGGCGTTCTCCGGAGCGCGGGGTAACATCTCCCAGGTTCGTCAGTTGGTCGGAATGCGCGGTCTGATGGCAAACCCACAAGGGGAAATCATCGACTTGCCAATTAAAACCAACTTCCGAGAAGGTCTGACCGTTACCGAGTACATTATTTCCTCTTACGGTGCGCGGAAAGGTCTTGTAGATACAGCACTTAGAACCGCTGACTCTGGATACTTAACTCGTCGATTAGTGGATGTCTCGCAAGACGTGATCATCCGTGAACTCGATTGCGGTACAGAACGGGGAATTCCGGTTCGTCCGATGATGGATGGCGATCGCGTTTTAATTCCGCTGAAAAATCGTCTCCTTGGTCGCGTTGCGGCTCAAGATGTGCTTGATCCAGAAACTGGAGAAGTCATCATCGCCCGCAACGAAGCGATTTCCAATGACATTACTCAAATTATTGGGAAGAAAAAGGTTGAACAAGTCGTGGTGCGATCGCCGCTGACTTGTGAATCCGCTCGATCGGTGTGTCAGCACTGCTACGGATGGAGTTTGGCACACGCACACATGGTCGATATCGGGGAAGCGGTCGGAATCATCGCGGCTCAATCGATCGGGGAACCGGGTACGCAGTTGACGATGCGGACATTCCACACGGGTGGGGTGTTTACCGGAGAAATGGCGCGTCAAGAGAGAGCAAACTTCGATGGAACCGTAAAAGTTCCGAAGCGTTTGAGAACTCGCCCGTATCGGACTCGTCACGGGGAAGATGCGCTGATTGTTGAATCGGCTGGCTCAGAAATCAAAATCACCGTCGAAGGATCTGGCGGACAGCAGCAAGACTTCACCGTTTCGCAAGGTGCGACCTTGATGGTGAGAGACGGACAGAAAGTCAAAGTGGGTCAAACCATGGCAGAAGTTCCGCTGACTGGACGGGGACGTAAGACCACTGAAAAAGCATCGAAAGACGTAGCATCTGACCTCGCGGGTGAAGTTCGGTTTGCGGATGTTGTCCCGGAAGAAAAGAAAGACCGTCAAGGCAATACGACTCGGACTGCACAAAGAGGCGGTTTGATGTGGGTGCTATCTGGGGAAGTGTATAACCTGCCGCCGGGTGCTGAACCTGTGGTGAAAAACGGCGATCGAGTCGAAGCAGGAGGAACGATCGCAGAAACCAAACTCGTCACCGAAAACGGCGGTGTGGTTCGGCTGTCCGAAGTGCCTTCAGAAAACAGCAAAGGTGGACGTGAGATTCAGATCATTACCGCATCGGTGATGCTGGATGAAGCGCGAGTTCGGGCGGAAACGCACCAAGGGCGCGACCAGTATATGCTCGAAACCACGGGCAATCAAACCTTTTTACTGAAAGCGACTCCCGGAACTCAGGTCACGAACGGACAAGTCGTGGCAGAACTGAGAGACGATCGCTATCACACTCAAACCGGAGGAATTATCAAATACTCTGGTGTGGAAGTCGGTAAGAAAGGAAAAGCCAAACTGGGTTACGAAGTGATCAAGGGCGGAACGCTGCTTTGGATTCCTGAAGAAGCGCATGAAGTCAACAAAGACATTTCACTGCTGATGGTCGAAGACGGTCAGTACGTGGAAGCGGGTACAGAAGTTGTCAAAGATATCTTCTGTCAAAGCAACGGTGTCATTGAAGTGACTCAGAAAAACGACATTCTGCGCGAAGTCGTCGTTAAACCAGGCGATCTACACATGATCGATAGCCTGGATGATGTGATCACGCGGGAAGCCGTCTTGGTGAATCCTGGACAACAAGTAATGCCCGGATTAGTTGCCGATGAACTGCGCTACGCCGAGTATGTTGAAACGCCTGAAGGTCCAGCAATTCTGCTGCGTCCAGTGACGGAATTCAACGTACCGGATGAACCGTCTGTACCGAGCCAAGATTCGACGAAAGAAGATTCTGGACGGGCAATTCGCCTCAGAGCCGTACAACGCCTGCCGTATAAAGATGGTGAGCGCGTCAAATCGGTCGAAGGCTTGGAACTGCTCCGAACTCAGCTTGTGCTTGAAGTCGATCAAGATGCCCAACTCGCAGCCGACATCGAATTGATTCCTGATGAGACCGATCCGGAAGTCATGCGCTTACAGCTTGTGATTCTCGAAGCGCTGGTGATTCGTCGGGATATCGCGGCAGATGTGACTCAGGGCAGTACCCAAACTGAAGTGATGGTCAAAGATGGCGACCAGATTTCGGCGGGTGCGGTCGTCGCTCGAACGAAGATTCAGTGTAAGGAAGCGGGCGAAGTTCAAGGGATTCGACAAGGGGCGGAATCGATTCGACGCATTCTCGTGGTGCGCGATGCCGATACGGTCACGATCGAAGCTAACAGTCCCACCGCCAAAGCAGGCGAACTGCTGATTGCTGGAACTGACGTGGGTTCAGGTGTGACGCTTGAAGAATCCGGTCAAGTGCTCAACGTTACCGGAAACCAAGTCACGCTGCGGGTGGCTCGTCCGTACCGCGTCTCTCCGGGTGCAGTCTTGCACGTCGATGATGGCGACCTGGTACAACGGGGCGATAATCTCGTACTGCTGATTTTCGAGCGCACCAAGACGGGAGACATCATTCAAGGTCTACCGAGAATTGAGGAACTGCTCGAAGCTCGGAAACCCAAAGAAGCTTGTATCCTGGCTCGTCGGGCGGGAACGGCTCAAGTGGTGTACGGCGAAGATGATTCGGTTGAAGTGAAGATTGTCGATCGAGAAGGTTTGATTACCGAATACCCGATCGGACCTGGACAAAACGTGATCATCTCAGATGGTCAGGACGTGGCGGCTGGAGAACGGCTCACGGATGGTCCTGCGAATCCTCATGAACTGCTCGAAGTCATGTTCAAAGCGAAGCTAGAGGAAGGCGCGTTACACGATGCTTCACTGTTCAGCCTGCGGGAAGTGCAAACTTTCTTGGTGAACGAAGTGCAGTCGGTGTATCAATCTCAAGGGATTGATATTTCGGACAAACACATCGAAGTGGTGGTGCGTCAGATGACCTCGAAAGCGCGGGTCGAAGATGGTGGCGATACGACGATGCTGCCGGGTGAGTTGGTGGAAATCTACCAAATCGAACAGGTGAATGATGCCATGTCGATCACGGGGGGTGCACCTGCTCAATACGAACCTGTGTTGCTTGGGATTACCAAAGCTTCGTTGAACACCGATAGCTTCATCTCAGCGGCAAGTTTCCAAGAAACGACTCGCGTTCTGACAGAAGCCGCGATCGAAGGAAAATCCGACTGGTTGCGCGGTCTGAAAGAAAACGTGATCATTGGTCGTCTGATTCCTGCGGGAACGGGCTTCAATGCTTACGAAGAAGTCGGTAGTCCTGACATTGATCCGGTTTACGATCCGACGATCTTTGATGAGGATACGGACTTCTCGGACATGGTACTCGACGATCGTACTGCTCGTTCTTATGGCTTAGAGACTTTGGAAGAACGCCCAAGTTTCAGCTTTGAGAGCTTTGGAAGCACTGAGGAGAGCGATCCCGATGCGATCTTCTCGCCCATTCTGGATGATGACGATGACTTGATTGCAGATGATATGGATGACGATCTGTAAGCTCGATCGTTGATCATTTGAAACCTCTCAGAATCGTTCTGGGAGGTTTTTTTTGCATTTTGCTAGTGGTTGACTCCAACAATCCGCTAATGTAGAAGACCAAGGAAAAAATCACATCTCCTCACTTTTAGGAGTGGTGCTTCATGTCGAATTCCGTCGATCGTCGTCCGATTTTGCTCGATTTTGAAAAACCTTTAGCTGAACTCGAAGCCCGAATTACTCAGGTGCGCGAGTTAGCTGAGGAAAACGAGGTTGATTTGTCTGATCAGATTGCGCTACTTGAACAACGTGCGATCGAGCTTCGTAAAGAGATCTTCAGCGGTTTGACTCCTGGACAGCGGCTCCAAGTCGCTCGTCATCCCCGTCGTCCTAGTACCCTCGATTACATTCAAGCGATTAGTGATGAATGGATGGAGTTACATGGCGATCGAGGCGGACATGATGATCCGGCAGTCGTTGGAGGCGTGGGACGAATTGAAGGTCGCCCCGTCGTGATGTTGGGTCAGCAAAAAGGGCGCAACACCAAAGATAATATTCAGCGCAACTTTGGACAGGCTTCTCCGAGCGGCTATCGGAAAGCAATTCGATTGATGGAACACGCCGATCGATTTGGAATGCCGATTCTGACCTTTATTGATACGCCTGCGGCATGGGCGGGATTGGAGGCGGAACAATTTGGACAAGGAGAAGCGATCGCGTATAACCTGCGTGAAATGTTCGGGTTTGAAGTGCCGATTATCTGTAGCGTGATTGGGGAAGGGGGATCAGGAGGAGCTTTAGCGATCGGGGTTGGAGAACGATTGCTGATGTTTGAACACGCCGTCTACAGTGTTGCACCGCCGGAAACTTGTGCGACGATTCTTTGGCGGGATGCGACGAAAGCGGCTCAAGCAGCAGAAGCTTTGAAAATCACGGCTCCGGATCTGAAAGAATTGGGCATTGCTGACGAAGTTTTATCGGAACCCGTTGGTGGCGCACATAGCGACCCACTAGAGGCAGCAGAAACGCTCAAAGCGGCGATTTTGCGAAATTTAGCAGAGTTAGACCAGCTTACCCCTACACAGCGAAAAGAACTCCGCTATCAGAAATTCCGCAATATTGGCGTGTTCACGGAAGCGGGATTGCCGTCTCATGTCTAAGTCTTGAGCAGTGTAAAGCGACAAGATCTCTAAAATCAGGGGTGTGAATTTTGGCGTATTTGTTTGTCCGCAAACTCGCCCGGAAATGAATCTCCGGGCTAATTGAGGGAACCCCACTGAAGTGGGCTGAGATTGAGGTCTTAGGGTGCTGAAGCACCGTTTCTCCTATTAGCCTGGAGCATTTATCTCCGGGCAGACTCAATCGCAGTGACAGACCTTCATCCGCACAAAATTCTGGACATCCTCTAAGATTGCACCGTGGCAAGATATAATTAATAACTGACGTAACGATTTGTAAAACCCACTCATTTTTCTACTTTTGCAAACCCTTTCTACTCAAGTTTTTTCCGGTTCTTCGCTCTTCATTCGATCGCCGTTTTTCATCGCTACGCTCCATCGTCAATGACCGAAGACCGTTTTCCAGTTTCAGCCCCCTACTAAGTTTTTTGAGGATTCATGAGTTCCTCCACCCATCGACGTGCCCTGATTACTGGGGCAAGTAGCGGTATCGGACAAGCCACGACGATCGCATTCGCCAAAGCGGGAATCGATGTTGTTCTTGTCAGCCGCACTCAGTCCAAACTTGATGCTGTCGCAGCAGAAGCGCGATCGCTCGGAGTTAATGCTCACACTTGCGCGATCGATTTAGCAGAAGTCGCTCAAGTGCGATCGAAGCTCGAAGCCTGCATTTCCGAAGTCGGCAGCATTGACATTCTGGTGAATAACGCAGGCATGGGATATACAGGCAGTCTCGCAGAAATGTCGTTAAGCGACTGGCAGCGAGTCATGGATCTGAATGTCACCAGCGTTTTTCAGTGCATTCAAGCGATCTTGCCTGGAATGCGTGCTCAGAAACGCGGCACGATTATCAACATCGCCTCGATCGCGGCGCATCAAACTTTTCCAGACTGGGGCGCGTACTGCGTCAGCAAGTTTGGAATCCTAGCACTCTCGAAAACCCTAGCGGCAGAAGAACGTTCGCATGGAATTCGAGTGGTAACCCTCTCACCGGGGTCGGTAAATACGCCCATTTGGGACACCGAAACGGTGCAGGCAGACTTCGATCGCTCAGCCATGTTGACCCCAGACATTGTTGCTGATGCGATCGTACAAGCTGCCACCCTGAACAATCGAGCAGTGGTCGAAGAGATGATTCTCATGCCCAATGCTGGAACGTTCTGAGTCGAGACTTTCAAGTTAAACGGTTCGTTTTTTGCACACTTAATTTTGCAACAATCATGACTATTGCTTCTCCGAATGGATTCAGCGCCAAGAACAAATTAGAATCAAGACCCGATCGCAATACGCAGAACGGTCTAGAAGCCAAAATTAAACCGCCCAGTGAAGAAACCTCTGAAGAGATGATGGATGCGGTGCGGACGATGTTGGTTGGGGTGGGTGAAGATCCCGATCGCGAAGGCTTGCTGAAGACTCCGAAGCGGGTGGCAGATGCGATGCGCTTTTTAACCAGTGGCTACAATCAATCACTGGAAGAATTGGTCAACGGCGCGATCTTTGATGAAGGGCACAATGAAATGGTGCTGGTGCGCGATATCAATTTCTTTAGCTTGTGTGAGCATCACATGTTGCCGTTTATGGGTCGGGCACATGTGGCTTATATTCCGAATGAAAAGGTCGTGGGCTTGAGTAAGTTGGCGCGGATTGTGGAGATGTATTCGCGACGGTTGCAGGTTCAGGAGCGCTTAACTCGTCAGGTGGCGGAAGCATTGCAGGAAGTTCTTCAGCCGCGTGGGGTAGCAGTGGTGATGGAAGCTTCTCACATGTGTATGGTGATGCGTGGGGTGCAGAAGCCAGGTTCTTGGACGGTGACGAGTGCGATGGTTGGGGTGTTTCAGGATGATCAGAAGACTCGTGAGGAGTATCTAAACTTGATTCGTCATCAGCCTTCGTTTTGGTAGGTTTAGATAGTTTGTGATTGCTGAGATCTTGGAAGCCCCCTAAATCCCCCACGAGTGGGGGACTAAGAGATAGAAGAAGTTCTCTAGATCTCTAAGGATTTGCTACTGTTCAAAGTCCCCCAGAATGGGGGATTTAGGGGGCACAGTCCAATGACAACGAAGCTGAGAACTACGATCGACATCCCAATTGTCTAAATAGCTCTGTAACACGCTCCAGGTTTTTATCGCCTGGGGCGTTTTCTAATCCGCTGGATAAGTCAATCCCATCCGGTGTAACTAAGCTAAGAGCATCATTTACATTGTTCGGATTCAGTCCACCTGCTAACCACCAGCTACAAGTGGGACGAAATTGTTTCAGCATTGTCCAATCGATCGATAGTCCCGTTCCCCCAGCTTGAGTCGGATGGTAGGCATCAAGTAGTAAAACATCAACATGAGATTGATAGTCGATCGAGCATTCCAAATCTACTTCCGATCGAATTCGCAACGCTTTGATTACTTTGACATTCAAGGCTCGAACTTGCTGACAAAATTCGGGCGATTCTGCTCCGTGAAGTTGAACGATGTTTAAGTTTGCGATCGCAATCGTTTCTCGAATCGTATTGAGCGAAGCATCTAAGAACACACCTACACGATCGACTGATAGCTGATTAGTAATCGATCGAATGTTTGCAGCATCAATATAACGGGGAGTTCCCGGAACACAGATAAAGCCGATCGCGGTTGCTCCGGATTGTTCAATTGCGATCGCTTGATCGAGTTTAGTAATACCGCAGATTTTGACTTGTAAGCCCATCGTTAGAATTATTGTGTTTCCTCAAACGATAGCGTATCAAGAAGTAGAACCCGCTAGAGTAAGAACATCTGAACTTTTTGGGAAAATCGTATGATTGCTCATCCTAAATTTTCGTTTAGTCCCCAAGAGTACCTGGAATGGGAAGAACAGCAAGACATCCGCTACGAATATGCGGAAGGTGAAGTGTATGCAATGACAGGCGGCACAATTCCGCATAGTGCGATCGCGGTTAATTTTGTTTCTCTTCTCAAATCCCATTTGCGAGGTCGCGGTTGTCAGGTTTTAAATTCCGATGCAAAAGTTGGCATTACAGAAGAAGGACCGTTTTTTTATCCTGATGTGAATGTGACTTGCGATGAGCGCGATCGTACTGCATTAAAGTTTGTGCAATATCCCTGTTTGATTGCTGAAGTGCTATCACCCACGACAGAAGCGTATGATCGTGGTGGCAAATTTGCTCAGTATCGACAGCTTGAAAGCCTGAAAGAATATGTTCTGATTAGCTCAGATAGTATCAATGTTGAGATTTTTCGGCTAAATCAGAACAATAAATGGGAACTTACGCCGTATAGTAAAGGCGACGAGATTCAGCTTGTGAGTGTGGATTTGAAATTCTCGATCGATTTGCTCTACGAAGACATTAACCTCAATCTTGATGAAGAATCGCTTACGATAAAAGAATAGAACTCTGTAAAGCCATGCTGAAAGAAAAAGTAAAGCAACAGATCGATAAGCTGAACGAAGAGCAACTGAAACAAGTGGAAAGTTTTATTGCCTCGATCGAGCTTGAGTCTGAAAAAACACAAGCGTCTCTGCAATCTTGGGATGCTGTCACGCCAGAAGAATGGGTGAAAAGTTTCCAGCAATGGACAGCGCAACTTCCTAAAACGGGCGTGAGCTTACCGGACGAGGCTTTCGATCGGGAAAGTATTTACGGCGATCGGGGACGTGTCTGCGACGAATGACTCGATATTTAGTAGACACAAACATAGTTCTGAGATTTTCTAACCCAATTGATGCTCAACACTCATTAGTCGTTAATGCGATCTCCCATTTGGGATTGCAGGGAAACCAGTGTGTTCTGACAGCACAAGTTCTGATGGAGTTTTGGGTTGTTGCAACTCGTCCTGTTAACGTTAATGGATTGGGATGGAGTACCAGCCAAACACACGATCGGATTGTTGAGCTACTTAATGGCTTCTCTCTGCTAGAAGATCGGGCAGACATTTTTCCAATCTGGTTACAGTTAGTGAACGACAATAGTATCCAAGGAAAGCGATCGCATGATATTCGCCTCATTGCTGTCATGTTGTCGCATCGTATTGATCACTTGCTGACGTTGAATCCGACTGATTTTGCGGTCACTGCTCCCATCACTGTGATTCATCCTCAAACAGTGCAATAAAAAAGCCAGAGTTCGGAACTCTGGCACTGTGGATCTAGATTGAATTTGAGTTAGCGGTTCTCTTGCTGTTGCAAGAACTGACGCACTTCGCGACCCGGAACATAACCATAACCAAAGTTGGATTGATCACTGTCATCCATGATTTGAGGTGTGATCATCACGACAACCTCTTGGCGGGTATTGTTGCGGTTAGTGCTTCTGAACAATGAACCAAGCAATGGCAGATCACCGAGAATCGGTACTTTTGCCACCGTAGCTCGATCGGTTTCTTGAATGATTCCAGACAGGATCAGTGTTTGACCATCGCGAACTCGGATTGAGCCAGATTCGATGCTACGTCCAGTAATCAGCGTGATCTGTCCTTGAGGTGAGTTGACTGAGTTAGAAGGTGCAGAAATCACCGGATTTACTCGCAAAGTGACAAAGCCATTGTCATCAATCCGATCGACTCTTAAATTCAGAATCAATCCAGCTTCTCGGATGATAGGTTCCTCAATTAAGAAGCCCGATCGACGGAAACCGCTGAATACTTCTTGGGTCAGCTTCACACTAGAGCTTTCACCATCTTGAACTACGACAGTTGGATCAGTGAGAATTTTTGCATTTCCGCTAGTGACTTGAGACTGCAATCGCGCTAAGAAACGACTGGGAAACTGGAACAATGAAGGTAAACCAAAAGTTACTGAGCCAGGATCAGTGATACGTCCAGTTGCTGGATCTCTTGTTGGGGCAGTAATCTCCGTAACCCCTGGCTGAAATGGATTACTAGAAGTACCGAAAGGTGGACGAGATGCAGCGATATCGCCGAAAATAGGCACGTTTGTCCTTCCGCCGGAGTAAGGCGCACCGCTTGGAGCATCTGCGAATGGCTCAAGCGTAGCTCCTTCAGGGAAAAGGTTTCCTGTGATTGGTCGTCCGGTGAGCGAATTTGAAACTTCTGCGTTTGTTGGTGGACGAACTGAACCAAAGTTAAAGAGTGCAGCACCTCGATCGACACTGAAGAAGTTATTTCCAACGCCAAACGAGAAGCTGGTGTTGAAGTCATCGGTCTTCAGCAAGTTCACATCAACAATTTTCACATTGAGTGCGACCTGGCGCTTCCGGGCATCAAGTTGACCCAACAGACGGGTTGCAATTTCGACTTTGCGAGGTGCACCTGTGAGCGTGACTGAATTTAAGCGATCGTTCGACGAAACCGACAATCCACGCAGGATTAACGGCGCAGATCCTTCCGTCGCTCGAAGCGAAATGATCGATGGCGTTCTTCGTTCGATCACTCGTGCGCCTGCACCTTCTCCAACCGTCTGGACTTCAACTTGTTCAAACGGACGCTGAGTTTCTGCACCTTGTGTCGTCAAGAATGCGGCTGCATCTGCCACTGAAACTTGATTGAGACGAATGGTACGAGAAATAATGTTCCGAGCATCATCTGGCAAGCGAGGACCGACAAAGATTGTGCGTCCAACTCGGTTCACATCTAAAGCTGCACAATTCCCTGCACCACCACCAGCCGCACCAGCCGCACCACCCGCACCACCCGAAACCGGAATACAAGCAACTCTCAACACATAGTTAAACACATCCTGAACGGATTCGTTTTGGATGTCTAGAGAGATTGTTGGACCATTCGCTCTAGCTGCTCCTGCTGCGGCTCCTGGTTGTGCCCCTGCTCCCGATTCACTATATGCTAAGTTCAAATTCGCAGCACGAGCTAACAGCGATAGTACTTCCCGGACAGGAGCATCCCGCAATACTAAGCGTGGAATTCGTTCATTTGTGCCTAAATCGACCAAGGTTGGCGAGGTATCAATCTGAGAAATTGCCTGATCACCGACCGGAGGCGCGACGGCTCTTCTCAACAAAGGAGGAGTCGGAGCAACCGGAACCGTGGGCTGACCTTGATTCGGGACTTGAGCACTCGGTACAAAAGGAGCAACCGGAGTCGTTGAATTCGGTAGGGCTTGAGCAACGGGAGGCGTGGGCAAGGAAGCCGAAGGAGTCGATTGTGCCTGAGCAGTTGTGATCGGGACGGCAGCACTCGGTTGAGCGTTTGGAGTGCTACCACCCCCTGCACCGGACACATTGAAGATTACCCCTTGTTCATTTCGGGAAGCAATTTGTCCGATCGGGGCTGCACTCGTTCCTACTACAGTCACTTGAACACCGTTCGCACCAGAGGGAATCACCGAAATCTGAGCAATTCCAGGCGCGGGATTGTTCTGGCGGAAGGGTTGAGTGATTTGGGCATTGAACACATACGCATTCCAGGTATTGCCACGATTGACATTGAAAACTTGCGGCGCTTTGCCACCCTGGGTTTCGAGAACGACATCAAAGCCAGCACCATTGGGATTGACGCGAACATTGGTGACTTGAGTGGGATTCGCGATCGCAGGACTCACGAGAGCGAGAGTCGCGGCAGTTGCAATACTAATTGCTCGAAGCTCTTTCACGGGGTAACACTCCTGGTAGGGGGAATTAGGAATTGGGATTAAGAGGTGGGGAGTGGGGAGTGGGGAGTGGGGAGAAGCGGAAACACTGTCTTCTACTCCCTACTCCCTACCCCCTACTCCCTACGGTTTTGGAGCTTGTTGGGCAGCTTGAACCGCTTGTCGATCGACATCGGTTAGCGGCATCAGCGCATCCATTTGGAAGGTCGTTGTAATCTGGTTATCCGGTTGGCAGTTCGTTAGATAGCGAATCGTGCCATCGGGCTGAATCTCGTACAGTCCTTCCGCGATTTTGTTATCAACAACTTTCACGTTCAGATTGCGAATGAGAATCAACGGCTGCAAGCGCTCGATCGTTCTAAAAATCGACTGCGTTTGATTGAAGTTGCCGCGAATCTCCACATCGATCGATTGGCGCTTCAGCTTGTTATCGATCGACGCACCGAACGAACCATCATTGACCACGATCGCGCCTGCTTCATTTGGCTTAAATCGCTGCAATTTCGCTTCTGCCACCAGTTTTCCAAACTGATCTTCAAACTCCTGAGCGCCCCCTGGAGTTGCAAATGCCTGCCGCACATAGACCGGACAGCCATTCAATTTCGTGTTTCTCGCAGCAAGTAACCCAGCATTGTTACGCTCGATTAACTGATTGAGATCAAACAAGAGCGTGTTTAACGTTTTCTCGTTTGCAAACAATCCATAAACCTGATCGCGTTTCTGTTTCGCTTTCGCTAACTGATCCTTCGCATCTTGGATTTGCTTACGAATTGCGCCTTGTTGTTCAAGCTGCTGGGTCTTCTCTTGCACTGATGCACTCAGCGTTTGATTCGTCTCCCAGGCAGGCATCACCAGGTAATTAATCAATGCACCTGCACTAATCACACCAAGTAACCCCAGAAGAACACCGCTAATGGTGGGCGTAAATGTGATCCCAAACGCCGTGGGATAGTTTGGAGTATTCTCAAACTCCGAATCAGGAATAAAATCAGCGGTCATGGTGTCTTCGCTCCGTCTTTTTGAGTCGCTGCGGGAGTCGGCGGTTTCGGCGTAGAAGTCTCCGAAATTACACCGCGTTGTTTCAAGGCTTCGATCCGAGTCACCAAACCGACTGCACCTTTACGATCGAGTTCTCGAATCAGTTCCGAAGCAGGCACATCATTGATCGCCGTTGTAATCGTGAAGGAGACTCTTCTTGGCAAGCGAGGCGCTTTGAATTGACCGACTTCCCGCTCAACTCCTGGAAACTTCGGAATCTGTAGCGTTTTCTCCTCACCCAACTCCGCGCTAATAACTTTGGTTTGGTCGGCTCTCAAAAAGTTCGATTGCTGAAGCGTCAACATAAAGTCATTGACATCATTCATCGAACTTGCTGTGCCTTGAATTTGAATCCGAGAGGAAACGGGAGGAGCCGGAACAGCCGGAGTTGTGCCTGCTGGAGGAGGAGTCGCCGCAGTTGGAGCGACTTGCGTAATCGAAGCAAGCTGAATCGTTGCAGGAAGTCGATCGCGAATATCTTGAGTCATCGCAGACCAAGGCTTGATCTGGTTAAACACCGAAGCCAGTGCTTCTGCTTCAGCGGTTGCCTGTTTCGCTTCTTCCTGAACCTTCGATAAATTCTTTTTCTCGGCTTCTAAATTCCCAAGTTGAACATCGAGATCCGCCTGCTGTTTTTCTAAGTCCCCGTTCCGCAGCGTTAGAATTCCAAGAAGCGCTGCCGCCACCGCTGGAAAGAAGACTAATGCAGCAAATCCCAGATACAACGGACGACGATCGGTCGGTGAAATCGAAGGTTTATTGCGACCGCCACCGCGTCGTTTATCGGGCTTGATCTCTGGTCGATCGTTGAGAAAATTGACATCTAAACTGTACATTTACCACGCCTCCCGCAGTCCTAAACCGAGTACGACCCCCAGACCGGGACGAAGATTTTCTGGAATCTCACTGTCTCCGAGCGACAAGGATGAAATCGGATCAACCAAGCTACAGGGCAAACTCAATCGCTGAGTGAAAAATTCATCCAATTGCCCGATCGCGGCTCCCGGTCCCGCCAACATCACCTGAGCGACTTCCAGGTTCTCGCCTTGATTCAGGTAAAAATCAATCGATCGGCGCAATTCATCGCTCAGTTCTCCCAACACTCGCAACATTGCCGCTGCACCCGGATTACCACCAGGACGATTAGAATCCCCGGTCGGAATCGTCATGCCTTGAAGCAAATCAATGTTGCGCGAGGGTGGCAGATTCATCGCTCTCGATAGTGCCGACTGAATCTGATACGTCCCAATCGGAACCGTCCGCGAGAACTGAGGAACCCCATCGACCGCGATCGAGATTTCAGTATTTTCAAATTCGATATCCACGAGTGCGACCGCTTCTTGAGGTGCAAACTGGCGCAACTGTTCGCGAATCGTCCGAATCAATGAGAAGCTACTCACTTCTAGAACATCTACCGTTAATCCCGCTTGTTGGAACGTATTCAAGTAGGTATCAGTCACTTCTTTGCGGGTCGCGACGAGCAGGACTTGAACCTTTTCGATGCCGTCCTCGTCCACGAATAGACCGAGCTTTTGATAATCGACATCGGCTTCCTCGCGTGGGAAGGGCAAATACAAGCCTGCTTCTTGGTTAAGCACCATTTCGCGCAATTCTCGATCGTCGAGTTCTGCCGGAACGGGAATAATTCGCGTCACCGTATCGCGTCCACCGGGAACTGCCGTTGCCACCTGTTTCACTTTAATTTTGTGTTCGGCTAACGCAGATTGAATAATCTCAGCCATCGTGGGCGGATCGGTAATTTGCCCTTCGTGAAACACACCTTCAGGAATGGGAACCGTGACATAAGTACCTAGCCGAAAGCCTTGCCCCTGTTTACGAAGAAGCGCAATATTGAGGCGATCGGCGGCTAACTCAATGCCAACCCCCTTTGATTTTTTTGAGAATAAACTCTTGACGTTAACCACTGTTTGTTAGCCCGCTGTAAGTGAATGAGTAACAGGTGTTGTGCGATCGAGGAATCGCAGTCTGGTTTGAGAAAGTTTGAGTGATTACACGCAAAGTAATCAGAAAATCTGTTACTCTATGGAAAATTGAACGATATCAATCTCTCGTGTAACGAACTTAGACTGCCCAGGTTTTTGCAAGAATAAACAACTCAATTCAAAAAAGCTGAAAAATCTCTGAAAGTATTGCTGTTAAGTGTTCTGAGGCAATAAAAATCGAGCGAATTTCGGATAGAAATCACTCTAAATTGCTCAATTTACGAGAATTGTTTTTGCTAGAATTTACGATTTTTCGGGTGTTATTCGTTCAACTAAGTATCGCTACAGAAGCCTCCCTGATGTAAGAAATGACACTCCTATTTGTGCATACTACACGCGATTTTAAAAGTGGAACGACTAATTTTGTGAGGAACGGATCGTAGTGTTGGGATAAGGCATTGAGCCGTTTCTTGAATGTCTTGAATCAGCGAAGTAACCGGGATAACGCACTTTGAGAACGTGCTTGAAGTGAATTTTAGGCTTTGATAAAGTTCGATTCGATCGACTGTGGAAATACGGGGAGTAATCGAATCAGATCAAAATGAAATCCGTGGAATTCATATCAATTAGGAAATGATCGATCGACAACTTAGAGGATGTTTGAAAAGTAATCGCTCATCGCCTGAATCGCCCCTCGAATGGAATTCGGGGCTATCGGAACAAAGTCTGTTGAAACAGACTGAAGAGTATCTGACGACTGGCTTTCAGTCCCCTTTAGTGGACTTTCTCCGATAGACCGTGATTTCCAATCACGGGCGGAACGCAATCGCAGCGAAGAGTCTTTCTATACTTTTCAAACACCCTCTTATCTCGATCGACCTTTGCAGGTACTAAATTCTTGCGAGAATCCTGAATGCCCGCCGAATGGAATTCGGGGCTACACAAACAAAGTGTGCCTGACGCACACAATAGGGTGTTTAAGAAATAATCGTTCATCGCATTCACCCGCCCGGAAATGAATCTCCGGGCTAATTGTGGGAAGCCCACTAAACTGGGCTAAGAATTCCGTATTGTGTTCTGAGTCCGCTTCAGCGGAGTTTCCTCCATTAGCCCGGAGATTCATTTCCGGGCGGACTCGCAACGCAGCCAAGCCGCTTTTTATCCTTCTCAAACACCCTCTAACAGCCGTTTTTCGAGTCAGTCCGCCGTTGCAGACTTCGTTTCGCTACGGTACATTTCGTCGATCAATCCTCTTTCCGCATCGAAAAGTCCGCCGCTCTCGCGATCCGAATACTTCCTTGCGGCGACACATACGCAACTTCTGGAAAATACTGGGCAGGCGGCGTTTCCGGTGCGCGAGCCACATAATCCGCAATCCGAATCTGCGTCGGCTCCAATTGCAGCGCCATAATCAGAGACTTCGCATTCCCCTTGCATCCCGCATGAGCCACACCGCGCAACCGACCCCAGACGAGAATATCGCCTTCCGCGATAATCGTACTCCCCGGATTCAAATCGCCCATCACGATCACCATTCCGTTGTGGCGAATCTCAGTGCCCGATCGTAAAGTCATTTGAATATAAAGCGGTTCCTCCATTGCCGTGGCAGTCTCTTGCTTCGGAGCCAATGGATCGACGGCTGTAATTTGCTCGACTGAATAGCCAGCCGTGGCAGCGACGACCGCAGTTTGACGACGACGAGTATGAACCGATTTAAGTTGGAGTTGCACGTCGGTTAGGGCTTCCGCGATCGCGCTCAATTGACGAGTATCGAGCAAGCGATCGTCTGCGATCAAATGCACGATCGTATTCGGCTGCCACTGCCGTTCGCGTCCCATTAATAATTGTTTCAACTGCTGCCACAACTCGCCCCACGCCAGCGCCATCTTAGAGGCGGACTCGGATTCGGGCGGTAAGCTCAAGTGCAGAACTCCCTCTTTGGCTTTGAGGCGGACTTGGAGATCCTCGATCGCAATCTTCGGCACTTCGGGCGTTTCGAGCAGGGATAGATCGAGCAAATCCGCTTCGATATCCGGGCTAGAAACGGCTTCTGGGCTGGTCGGGGTGGAGTCGTTCGAGAGGGACGAAAGAGAAGTATCAGAAGTCATGCCTTAACTTGGGGCTGCAACGGATAGATCATATTCACTCACTGGGCGGTTTGCAACATTGTTTCGATCGACAGACGCGATCTCCCAGTTTTTTCACTACGGTGTGATGACAATTTTCTGCCAAATCGAGTGTGCGAATTAGAAGGAGTTAAGATGTCAGACCTGATTCAAGCCGTTCTAAACAGCGATGAGAAGTCCGATTTGCGTAACTTTGCCAGCGAGTTGAGATCGTTTGGCAAACGGTATCTGCTTAGAAACGAAATTTTGCAGTTGTTTGATGAATTTTCTCAACAGTTTAAAAAACATGATTCATCTTACCTGGAGAAATTGATTCGTTATGTGCAGGAAATTATTGTCGAAGATCGGAATCTGTATTTTATTCTTCGTCCAAAAATTGCGCGACAAGAGGCGTATCTGTTGCTGGAAGATTTGACGATCGAGCAAATTACGATTCAAGAATTGCTCGATATTCGCGATCGCTTTGTGAATCATTATCATCCGCAAGAAGGCGATGTCTTTGAAATTGATTTTGCACCTTTTTATGATTATTCGCCTGTTCTGCGCGATCCAAAAAATATCGGTAAGGGTGTGGATTTTCTTAATCGATATATATCGAGTCGGATTTTTCAGGATTCTAAGAAAGGACAGGAAACTCTGTTTCAATTTTTACAGTTGCATCAATATAACGGAATGCAACTATTAATTAATGGACGGATTCGATCGCCGGAAGAACTGAGCGATCGAGTCAAACAGGCTTTGGGAATTTTAAGCGATCGTGATCCAGATGATGCGTTTGAATCCTTTCGATTTGACTTGCAAAATATTGGATTTGAACCCGGTTGGGGAAATACCGTTGCACGAGTCAAAGAGACTTTAGAGATTTTAGATCAGTTAATTGATTCACCGGATCACCAGACTTTAGAGACCTTCGTTTCTCGAATTCCGATGATCTTTCGAGTTGCCATTATTTCACCCCACGGATGGTTCGGACAAGAAGGCGTTTTGGGCAGACCAGACACAGGCGGACAAGTGGTTTATATTCTGGATCAGGTCAAAAGTTTAGAGAAACAATTGCAGGAAGATCTTGCACTTGCAGGATTAGATATTAGTCCAAAAGTCATTGTTTTAACTCGACTTATTCCTAGTAGCGATGGAACGCTTTGTAATCAGCGACTTGAGAAGATTCATGGAACAACAGATGCCTGGATCTTACGAGTTCCATTCCGAGAATTTGATCCGAACTTGACGCAAAATTGGATTTCTCGATTCGAGATTTGGTCGTATCTAGAAACTTTCTCGATCGATGCCGAACGCGAACTCAAAGCCGAATTTCAAGGCAGACCCGATTTAATCATTGGAAACTACACGGACGGAAATCTCGTTGCATTCTTGCTTTCAAGACGTTTGAAAGTAACCTATTGCATCATTGCTCACGCGCTTGAGAAATCAAAGTATCTATTCAGCAATCTTTACTGGCAGGAATCCGAAGATAAATACCATTTTTCGCTGCAATTTACAGCCGATTTGATCGCGATGAATGCGGCAAATTTCATCATTAGTAGCACCTATCAAGAAATTGTTGGAACCCCAGAAAGTGTCGGGCAATATGAATCCTACAAATCCTTTACAATGCCCGATTTGTATCACGTTGTTAATGGAATTGAACTATTTAGCCCCAAATTTAATGTCGTTCCTCCCGGTGTGAATGAGGCAGTTTATTTCCCATTTACTCGAACTGAAGATCGATTATTGAACGATCGACAACGCTTAGAAAATCTCTTGTTCACTGATGAAGATCCGGATTCAATTTTCGGCACACTTGATGATCCGATTAAGCGCCCCTTATTTTCGATGGCAAGGCTCGATCGCATTAAAAATCTCACTGGACTTGCAGAAGCTTATGGAAAGAGTGAAGCGCTCAAAGCCCGCTGCAATCTAATTCTGGTCGCTGGAAAGCTGCGGGTAGACGACTCTAGCGATTACGAGGAAACTAGCGAAATTGAGAAATTGTACGAAATTATCGATCGATACAATCTCAAGGGCAAAATTCGCTGGCTCGGTGTGCGATTGCCAAAAGGTGACACTGGAGAAGTCTATCGAGTAATTGCCGATCGACAAGGCATTTTCGTACAGCCTGCTTTATTTGAAGCGTTCGGCTTAACTATTCTGGAATCGATGATTACTGGACTTCCAACCTTTGCAACTCGATTTGGAGGTCCACTTGAAATTATTCAAGACAAAGTGAACGGCTTCTACATCAATCCAACCGATCACGAAGAAGTTGCAGACGTGATTCTAGAGTTTCTGGATCAATGCGATCGCGATCCGAACTATTGGAACGAAATTGCTCAGAAAGGGATCGATCGCGTCTACAGTACCTACACCTGGAGAATTCACACGACTCGACTGTTATCGCTGGCAAAAATCTACGGCTTCTGGAACTACACCTCTCAAGAAAACCGCGAAGATTTACTCAGATACGTCGAATCGTTGTTCTATCTCTTGTACAAACCTAGAGCGCAACGATTGTTACAGGAACAAATGCAGCAATAGAATTACGATCGCCCTCAAAATAAACGAGGGCGATCGCAGTTCAAGATTCTGGCAATTGATTCGGATCAAATCCTTGCGATCGCAAAAACGCTTCCAATTGCTCGACCCGTCGTCGTTCTTGATCGGCTCGCTGCCGTTCCTGTTCCGCTCGTTCATCAGAAGCCAGCAACAAATTCCCCTCACTATCCCACCACCGCAGCCACGGTAAGGTTTGATTGGCATACTGTCCTTCCCAAATTCCCAATTCCACACCGATCGAAGGAATGGGATAATGCCCTCGCTCGTTCGGGCGACAGCGTTGGTAACGATTCGCAATCAGTTCATACATTTCCACAGAAGATTTCTCTACTTCGTAGATCGCATAGAACGGGATATGAATGGCTTGCTCATACACCCAAAACTTACCCGCTTTGGCAGACTCGCTACTGAATGGGGAAGTGTAATCGCGCTCCTCTGTCCCATCACCAGAGACAAACTCGATCGCGATTAACGGCGCAATAATTTCCTTCCACATCACATACGATCGGCGCGTCTGCCCATCCAGCAACGGGGGCACATTCGGAACATAAAACCAGTCTGGCGCTTCGGCTCCTCGCTCTGGTGGATCAGTTAATCGCCAATAGATGCCGCAGTCTTGCCCGATCGCATACTGTCCATCCGGGTGCAAAGCATCCAAAGTCGGTCGAATCGAAGTGGTGAGCAGAATACTTTGCGGATGTTCCTGGAAGTTTTTCACGAATGTACCATCGGACTCTGGCAACTGAGTATGATCCGGCAAGCTGAGGGGGGGTTTAGCGATCGTCATACAGGGCATCCTCCGATCGAACAGCGATTGCTCTTAATTTTAATATAATTCTTTTGTTCTACTCTAATCAGTCGAATAAAAAAGAGGGATTGCTCCCTCTCTTCTCTAGATTTAGAAGTTAGATTTCCGATTCGATCTCTTGCTTTTTGCGGTACTTCAGTGCGATCGCGCCGACTAAAGTTAAAGCTGCGATCGTGCTGGGTTCTGGGACTTTCGCGGGCTTCGGTGTGGTCACTCTGGGGGGTGGAGTTGGATTGCTTGGTGGTGTTGGTGGAGTTGGATTATTCGGTTTCGTGCCATCGATCGGGGTATCAAACAACGGCGGATTCGGATTTGCGGGGGGATTTGGATTTGTTGGCGGATTCGGATTTGTTGGCGGATTCGGATTTGTGCTGGGCGGATTCACCGTGATAGATGTACCGCGACCTGTACCACTTGCACCTGAAAGATTCAGAGATGCACTATCAATGCTTTGATAACGAACTCCAAAATTGCTCAGGCTCAGTGTATTGACGCTTCCACCCAGAGCCAGGGTGAAGCTGAATTTTCCAGAGTCAAAGGTTCCAGGAAGCGAAGTACTATTGTTGACTCCTCCGTTGCTTCCACCCTGACAGTTACTTCCAGAATTGAAGCAGACATCAACGTTACCGAACTGATTCGGGAAAGCACCGTTTAGATGAGACCGATCGAAGACTCCGCTCGTGTTCGCACTCAGTAGCGTTCCACTGGTGTCGAAACCAAATCCCGAAACCCGCGAGAAGATGTCACCACTGGAAGTATTGTCGAGCAGGGCATCAAAAGTCGCGATCGTGTTTCCGTTCTGGGTGGTGAAGCCTTTGAAGGTTAAATCCACAAATGAAGTTAATCCGCTGACGGTGTTGGTACTCACATTGCCGTCAAAGTTGATTCGGAAGATCTTACCCAAGTCTGCAAGTCCGACTGAAAAAGAACTGGTTGCAGGTGTCGCTGATTGCGTTGGAGCAACAACAGTTTGGGTTGGAGTTTGGGCCTGCGTTGTAGTCTGTGTGGGAGTTTGAGTCTGGGTGGGGGTCTGCGTTTGGGTCGGTGCGGGAGAGTTGCGGTTGCCGTTGCCGTTGCCATTGTTTGCTCTTGCAAGTGCTGGATTTGCAACGAGTAACAGCGTTAAACTCGCAACTCCAGAACAGAGCATTAAGAGAGTCGGAGACAAGTTCTTGGACATCTGAGTAAATTGAACGTTATGTGTATACGCTATTACATTAATCTATTGAATATTCATGATGATTTTGCTGACTTAGAGAACTCTTCATACAAATTCCGTACTTCAGTAATATTGCGGTGAACCTGGACTCGATTTGAGGGATTTTCTGCTGAAAGAGAAGCGAAATTCCGCTGCTCACTGAAAACACACTTCAGAATTTGATTAATTTGCAAGATAAAATTCAGTAAAAACTCTGAAATAAGGAATTCTGTTACGCGCAAAATTAAGCAAGATACCAGCTTTTACGGATTCTGCATTTTTACTGAGGTCAATTGAGAAAAGAACCGATGACTAACCGCCCTGAAATCAATTCTTTGCGCTCCCGTGATTTCAGCATTGTCGCTAGGATTGTTCTCGACATAATGGTTTCTGTTTTGACAGTGCCGTGAGTCAAGAAATATGAGTGCGATCGTTCAATCGTTGTCTTCTCTCAAAAAGCTACTGATCGGGTTGTGCTGTGTGGCGTTACTATGTTTACCTGTTGCCGCTCAAGAGATTAATCAACTCAAACAGCAACAGCAGCAATTAGATCAACAGCGATCGCAGGTTCAAAAAGAGCGGGAGAAAGTCCAACGCCAAGAGCGATCGGCGCAAAAAGACCTCAATGGCATTCGGCGCAATATTCAAGCAACAGCAGGTCAGATTCAAACCACGGAAGCGAAGTTGAATAATGCGAGTCGAGTATTGAAGAAACTAGAAGCGCAACTGGGAGAAGCAGAGAAAAGCTATCAGCAAAGACAATCTGCGACTGCTTCCCGCTTGCGATTTTTGCAACGTCAGCAAGAGAGTCGGGGTTGGGCGGTTTTATTGCAGAGTGAGAATTTGAATGATTTTCTCGATCGACGTTTCCGCTTGAAGCAGATTTACAAGAACGATCGACGAAATTTAGCTGATCTCAAAACTGAGGCGGAAAAGGTCGATCGGCAACGTCAACAAGTCGAACAGCAAAAGATTAATACCACGTTGTTAGCTCAACAGTTGATGGTTCAGAAAGCTCAATTCGAGCAGCAGGCAGAATCTCAGAAAGAAATTGTAGAACGGCTCAGAACGAATCGTCGTGCTCTTGAAGCCGCAGAAGCTCAACTTGAAAAAGATTCTAAGAGCATTGGTGAACTGATTCAAAGACGAATTGCGGAAGAACGTGCGAAAAATGGCATCGTTATCTTAGGAACGGGACAGTTTAACTTGCCGAGTGATGGTCCAATTACTAGCGGATTCGGCTATCGAACTCATCCCATTTTGGGCTATCAACGCTTTCATGCGGGTGTTGATTTTGGTGCAGACTTTGGACATCCGATTTTGGCTGCCGATCGCGGAACTGTGATTTTTGCAGGTTGGTACGGCGGCTATGGAAATTCGATCATTCTCGATCACGGCAACGGAATTACCACAATGTACGCTCACGCTCAAGAACTGTATGTGTCTGAGGGCGAAACTGTAGAACGTGGAAAAACGATCGCGGCTACGGGTTCTACTGGACTATCGACTGGACCTCATTTGCATTTTGAAGTCCGAGAGAATGGTGAACCTGTTGATCCCATGAACTATCTGTAAATCCGAGTAAAAAACTGGACGTGATACAACACACGTCCAGTTCATCCGATCGAATCAATCTAACCTTGATTCTTAACGATCGCGATTTGGATTGCTTAAATTGTGCTAGACCACTTCAGCCATTCGACGGGCTTGAATCTCCAGATAAATCAATAGTGCATTGATATCGGCAGGATTCACACCCCCGATTCGGCTGGCTTGCCCGATCGTTAACGGTCGAACTTTCGAGAGTTTTTCTCGCGCTTCTTTCGAGAGCGTTTCAATCTCGTGATAGTTTAACGTTTCGGGCAGCTTGCGATTCTCTTGCTTGCTGATTTGATCAATCTGATGTTGTTGGCGCTGAATGTAGCCAGAGTATTTGATATCAATCTCCGCCCCTTCTTTCTCAGCTTGGTTCAGATTTGTATTGCCTAAATTGTATTGCTCTAGATCCACATAGTGAAATCCAGAACGACGCAGCAATTCAGCAAGTGTGATTGATCCTTTGATTGCTTGTTGAGTCGATTGTGCGATCGCTTTCCCCACTTCATCCAGTTCTTTCACTCGCGTCTCATGCAGTCGTTCTTTCTCTGCTGCAATGTTCTCCTGCTTTTTAGTGAACATTGTCCAGCGTCGATCATCGATCAGTCCGATCTCACGTCCCACTGGGGTTAAGCGCTGATCTGCATTGTCCGATCGTAGAATTAAGCGATACTCCGATCGAGAAGTTAGCATCCGATAAGGTTCGCGTAGATCCTTCGTACAAAGGTCATCAATCAATGTACCAATGTAGCTTTGTTCACGCGGGAAAATCACCATCTCTTGACCCTGACACAACCTTGCCGCATTGATACCCGCGACCAATCCTTGTGCTGCTGCCTCTTCATATCCAGTTGTACCGTTGACCTGTCCAGCACAGAACAATCCACTGATCTTTTTAGTCATCAGCGTTGGATAGCATTGGGTTGCTGGCAGATAGTCATATTCGACTGCATAAGCGGGACGAAGCATTGCACAGTTCTCTAGACCTGGAAGCGATCGCAACATTTGCAATTGAACTATCTCCGGTAATCCCGTTGAAAATCCTTGGATGTAAAGTTCTGGAATGTCTCGACCTTCTGGTTCGATAAAGATCTGATGGCTTTCTTTATCTGCAAACCGCACGATCTTATCTTCGATGCTTGGACAGTATCGCGGTCCTTTCGCATCTACCCAACCGCCATAAACAGGGGATAAATGTAAGTTCTCACGAATGATTCGATGTGTTTCTGCTGTGGTGCGAGTTAAATGACAATCCATTGTTTCTCGCTCGACCCAAACTTCTGGATCAAAGCTGAACCAGCGAGTTTCTGAATCGCTCGGTTGACGTTCGAGAACATTGAAATTGACAGAACGTCGATCGACTCGTGCAGGCGTTCCCGTTTTTAATCGTCCGGTTTCAAATCCAAATCGATTCAACGTATCGGTTAAGCCGATCGCAGCAAATTCTCCTGCGCGACCTGCATCCATTGATTTATTGCCGACCCAGATTTTTCCACCTAGAAACGTTCCGGTGGTCAGCACAACTGCTTTACATTCAAATGCGACACCGAAGTAAGTTTCGACCCCGATCACTTCATCATTCGCGTTCAGAACTAGATCCGTTGCCATGCCTTCTCGGATCGTTAAATTCTCCTGATTTTCAACGATCGTTTTCATGATCGCGGCATATTCGCGCTTATCGGTTTGTGCCCGTAATGCCCATACTGCGGGACCTCGCGACGAATTGAGAATCCGTTTTTGCAAGTAAGTCCGATCTGCCATTTTGCCAATCTCACCGCCCAAAGCATCCGCTTCATGGACTAGCTGAGATTTTGCAGGTCCACCGACTGCCGGATTACAAGGCTGCCAAGCGATTTTGTCGAGATTCAGCGTCAGCAGCAACGTCCGACAGCCCAAACGTGCGGTCGCCAAAGCCGCTTCACATCCCGCGTGTCCGGCTCCCACAACTACCACATCATACGAATCAAGAAACTCTACGCTCATAGTTCATCGGCTTATCGTGCAATCTCTATTCTAAGGGGCGAACTTGAAACTCAAGCAGGATACCGGGAATGTTAGAGAAATCTAGAATTATGAATAAAAATCAGATATTCTAATAAGTACACCTGTTCTAAATCGTCATGACTGACCTCTCTCCTCCTAAACAGAAATTACTCGACTGGCTAGAAGATCATATCGATCGATATCATTCTGTGCCGTCTTATGGCGAGATGGCAGCGGCATTAGGCTACAAGTCGAAAGATACAATTCGGTTTCATTTAATTGATCTTAGAGATGCGGGTTATGTCGCTTGGAAAGAAGGCTCGGTCAAGTCGCTCGTCATTTGTAAACCTCGATCGAGAAACATTCCAATTCTGGGCGTAATCGCAGCAGGCGGATTGGTCGAAACCTTTCCCGATGCTGATGTTGGAGAGTATGTTGATGTGTCAACGTTGCCGCATTTTGTCGGAAAACGACGACAGCAGATGAGTCAGTATTTTGCACTGCGGGTTCGGGGAGATAGCATGATCGGGGCAGCGATCGCAGATGGTGATGTGGTTATTTTGAGAAAAGAATCCGAACCCAACACGATTAGAAACGGTGAAATTGTTGCGGCACGATTTGAAACGCAAACGACTCTAAAGCACTTGTTCTGGAGCGGCGATCAGATTATTTTGCAGCCTGCAAATCCGAGCTATCCAGTGATCGAAAAGCAAGCCGAAGAAGTGGCGATCGAAGGAGTCTTTGTCGGCTTGGTACGCGGATTAGTATAGATTGCTGTCTATGCTGTCAAGCAACATCTCTCCTGACTACTACTCCGGAACCGAATCTCAGTTTTTTGAATAGCCGATATGAGAAGTTGCATCAGTCAACGATCGCTCGAACTAACTTCTCTTAAATCGTGCTATCTTCGCAAGAAATTAGGGCTATTCGGTGCTAACGTTCATCAAATTCTGGAGAGGTCATTGTGAGACGTTACTATCCCTACATCCTCGCGATCGCTGCTTTATCGACGATGCCTTTACGAGCGATCGCGCTAGAAGAATATGGCGGCGGTTGGGGACCATCGCTCGATACAACACTCTCGATCGGGAGAGACATTATTCACGATTCGATGATGAGGGAAATGCTTAGGGAACAAGTCGAAGGCTCATCGCTTTCTTCTAGTCCAACCCGTTCTTCCACTCCAGCTCAGACGAGTCCTCGTAAAACTCCTCAATCCGCTAGTCCAGCTTCGCAGCGTCAACCTGCGAACTTGACCTTTAAGCCCTCAATGGAAGTCCGCAGACGCAACTTTGCTCAGTTTGTCGCCAGAGCGCGGGCTGCTGATCCGGTAGCTGCTGGACAATTGGAGCAGCTTTTCGCCTCCCGCAACATCATCGCTGAAATCGATCGAGCGATCGCGCCTCTAGGTGCAAAAACGAATAACGTGGCGGATACGATGGCGCTTTATGTGATTGCTGCTTGGCATGGAGCGCGAGGTAACATTGCCAAGCCAACGCCCAAAGAGTTCCAGTCCGTTCGGAATCAAATGGCGAACATTCTGACCTCTTTACCTACCGTCGCGACTCTGACTGACGCACAAAAGCAGGAAATGGCAGAGGGATTGTTGATTGAAGCGTTACTGGTTGATCAAGCAATGCACTTCGCGGCAAAAGATCCGAGCCAGCTTGCTTCGATGAAGACAGCCATTAGTAGGGCTGCTGAAAAATACGGCTTTAATGTCATGCAGTTGAATCTGACTGATCAAGGACTGACATTAGCACGTTCTTAGCTCAGGATAAACGGCGCGGAAGGTGCGATCGAAACTCTTGCCTCTCCGCCAAACTGAGGAGATAGAACGTGAGGCTTCTGTCTTGACCAGCTAAGGTTTAGCTCTCAGGGCAGAGATTCCCAAGAATCGAAACTGAAACAATAGAGCCATCATCCTCAGAGTTTGTTCTATGACTTTTAGTTTCTTTGATTTAATCTGGGTATTTTTCATTTTTTCATCTTTACAACCGCTCTGGCAGCGAAGACAAACCGAGACAAAACGGTTTAGAACGCTGAAAGACATCGAGCGGAAGCGAAATAGCCGCGTGATTTTGCTGGTTCACCGTCAAGAATCGATTAGCTTGTTGGGGATTCCTTTATCTCGCTACATTACGATCGAAGATTCTGAACAAATTCTTCGCGCAATTCGGTTAACTCCGCCCGATGTGCCGATCGATCTGATCTTGCACACTCCAGGCGGATTAGTGCTTGCAACTGAGCAAATTGCTCGTGCTCTGATTCGTCACCCTGCAAAAGTAACCGTCTATGTTCCCCACTATGCGATGAGCGGTGGAACAATGCTGGCATTAGCAGCAGATGAGATTGTAATGGATGCGAATGCGGTTCTGGGTCCGGTTGATCCGCAGTTGGGTAACTTCCCGGCAGCTAGTGTGATTAAAGTCGTAGAAGAAAAGCCGATCGGGGATATCGATGATCAGACTTTGATCATGGCGGACTTGTCACGGAAAGCGATCGCTCAAGTTCAGCGGTTTGTTCGCACATTGTTAAAAGATGCGATTCCACAACCAAAGATTGATCCAGACAAAATTGAAAACGTGATCGATGCGTTGACGACTGGAAAAGTAACGCACGATTATCCGATTACGGTGGAGGAAGCATCGGAGTTGGGGTTGCCGATCACAGTGGGACTCGATCGAGAGATTTATGATCTGATGGAATTGTATCCGCAGCCTCAAGGCGGTCGTCCTTCGGTGCAATATATTCCATTGCCGTATGAGCGCCGTCCGACGTTGCCGGAACCGAAAGGTAGACCGTTACCGGAAGGAGCGCGGGTGCGGGATTAATTCGGAAGTTCTAGCTCCGTTGCAACTTTGCCCTGAGTTGAAATCGGGCGAGACTGAAACGGAGCTAAGAGGGTGTTTGAGAAGGATAAAAAGCGGCTTTGCTGCGTTGCCAGTCCGCCCGGAAATAAATCTCCGGGCGGGTGAATGCGATCAACGATTACTTCTCAAACACCCTCTAAGAACCCGAATCCTACAACACTCGCGCCCGCAACCAAGAGATTGGCAACAACGACATTTTCCGCATCCCCGGCACATACGCCCGACGATTGAAATTGTCGTAATTGTTATTCTCGATCGCATTCAAAATTCGGCTGTACAGCATTAACGCTGACCAAACGGGCCATCTCGCATCCGCATTCAGCGAACCAATTCCCCGTTCTGCCTGCGTATAAAACTGCCGCGCTCGATCGATTTGGAATTTCATTAATGCCTTCCATCGATCGTCATTCACGCCTTTAAACAAATCATCTTCGGTGTAGTTAAACCGCTCTAGATCTTCTAAAGGCAGATAAATTCGACCCCGACGCGCATCTTCACCGACATCGCGCAGAATATTCGTCAACTGTTTCGCCACACCAAGCGCGATCGCATCATCCAGTGGAGAATAACTCGCATCAGGACGATACCACGGCACACTCTTGTCCGGCTCTGCCAAGCCCATCACATTAGTAGACATCAGACCGACCGTACTAGCTACCCGATAGCAATACAGATAAAGCTCATCAAAGGTTTGGTAACGGCTGCGATAGAGATCCATTCGCTGTCCAGCGATCATGTCGCGGAAGGGTTGAATGTCGATCGGGAACCGTTCCACAGTATCGACCAGTGCCACATCAAAATCATCTTCGGGATAGCCCGCGAAGATTTTCTCTAAGCGGGTTTCCCACTGATCGAGCGTGTCATCGGTTGCCAATTTGCCGTTCAAGCCGTCTACTAATTCATCGGTGCGACGACACCAGACATAAATTGCCCAAATCGCCCGCCGTTTCTCAGCAGGAAATAACAGGGTCGCCAAGTAGAAAGACTTGGTGAAGTGTTCCATCAATTGGCGGCACTGCTCGTAAGCTTCATCGACAGAAGCCAACGATCGTACAAAGGAAGAGGGTTGTTCGGGCAATTGCAGCATTCGTAAGACAGATGGAAGGGTTGACAAAGCGCTAATTGCTACTGGTGACTAACCGTTTGGGTTTAGTCTCGGTAGAGACAGGCGCGTTCGTAATTGCCTGCGCTGTCAGCTTACCAGAAAGGACGGCTCCTTCCATACTCCCCAAATATTGTTGCATCGTGTAGCTTCCCGAAAGATAAAAGTTGTCGATCGGGGTAATTTGATCGGGTCGAAACGCTTGTCTTCCCGGTGATGAGGTGTAAACAGAGCGCGGCGTTTTCACGACTTTGTATTTCCGCAGTTTGGCAGGATTGTCACCTGTTAAGTGCTGCGGGAATAACCGCTCTAGATCCTTCATCGTGGCTTCGATGATTTCTTCGTCGGATTTGTCGATCCAATCTTTTGCTGGAGCTAATACAAGTTCAAGCATGGATTGATTTGGATCTTCGTATGCTTTGCAAGTCACGCTCATATCGGCGTACACACTGAGCAAGTCCGATCGAGAAAAGAGAAGCTGATCAATGTCGGTGAGCTTGCGATCGAACCATAGATGCAAGTTAATCACCGGAACCCCTTCTAAGCCTTCCAGCTTTTGGAAGAAGGGCATTTCTTTCCACGGTTGCGGCATCAGGACTTTCATCACATCGACCGACATTGCAGAAACATATCGATCGGCGGTAATGATTTCATCGGGTGCGCCATCTAATCCGCGAATCAAAAATCCTTTCACGGTATTGTCATCGTTTAGCAATATTTGCTTCAGCGGTTTTTTCAGGTGAACTTCGCCGCCGTTTGCTTCGATGTGATCGACGATCGGCTGACACAATCTTTCAGTGGGCGAACCATCGAGGAAGGCAATCTTTGAGCCGTAGCGTTCTTGTAAGAACTTATTCAGTGCAGTCAGAATAATCGTCGCTGAGACTTCATCGGGATTGATAAAGGTCAACGCTTTTGAAGCTGCGATGAAAATATCAGAGCTAACTCGCTCTCCGATTCCCTGACGTTCCAACCATTGCAATAGGCTGTACTTGTCCATGTCTTCGACGTATTTTTGACCCCTGAGGACACCGGGCCAAAGACCGATCGCAAATCGAATCTTTTGCTCCCAGGTCAACATATCGTTATTTTTTAGAATCGACATGATGACATTGAACGGAGCCGGGATGTCAGGAACCTTGAAATACGAATAGGTTTCTGGCTTCTCTGGTTGATTGAAAATCAGCGCGTGTTCTTTCCACTGAAGTCGATCGAGAATATTCAACTCGCCCATCAGTTGCAGCATATTCGGATATGCCCCGAAGAACGCATGAAGTCCGGTTTCGTACCAGTCCCCGTCTTCATCCTTCCAGGCTGCGACCAATCCGCCCAAGACATCGCGGCTTTCCAGCACGATCGGCGTATGTCCAGCATCGACTAAATATTTCGCACAGGCTAATCCTGCTAAGCCGCCTCCGGCGATCGCTACACGCATTCGTCCGTTCACCTACTTGTGATCGACAATTCGGTTCAATTATACGTTGCGAACCGTTACATTTTTTGACTTGCTGCAAAAAGTTGGGTGCAGTTGGGTAGAGACGATTGTGCGATCGATCATTCAGCAAATCCTGATACTGAAAGCGCTGCATCGTTTTTTACATTTGATTCCGTACAATTTCAGTGTTTTTAATCTGAAACAGGACTCATGCGAGTTGTCAGCAAACTAAAAGAATCACTTAAATAAAATAAACTCGCGTTAGGATACGGAGCGAATTCGATCAGAAACATTACAGTCTCACTACTTATTCTTTCCGCTCACTGTTTTTCGCTGGGCTTTCTGAAGTTTGGTGGTGCTTAACTAAGTCAAATGTAATGAATCCGATCGACCTCGTATGCTTCGATACCTTGCTTGATTGAGTTTGTTTGGTATGTCTGTCTGGGCTGACAGTTGATTGTGTTCTTTAAGCTGTCGCCGTGTTTTTGACTCGTTCCTGATTGTGCGAATTGCTGCACGAAATCGTCGCCGTTCCGAAAATCGCGGCTGAGTTTGTCGTCGAACAAAGAGGAATTTTGAATGGTGTTAGACCCGACTCCTAGTATGCAGGGAGATATCGGTAGCTTTAGCTTGCCAAAAAATGTCACTGCTGCTTTATCTACTGACCCGAATCCGGATACGCTTTTTCCCGCGCTCAATGTCGTTGCTGCTTCGAGTTCAACGACTTATGGAGCGATGGGACTTAAAGCAGAATACTTCAATGATACGAACCTGACCGAAAGAGCTATTATCCGCACAGATCGCACGATCGATTTCAACTGGGGAAGAAATTCTCCCAACCAAGCGGTGAACTCGGATAACTTTTCCGTTCGCTGGACAGGTCAACTTTCCCCGCTCTATTCCGAGCCTTATACCTTTTCCGCTGATGCAGACGATCGCATTCGAGTGTGGGTGAATGATCAGTTACTCATCGATCGATGGGATGTTCCGAGCGATCGGAATTCGACGATCGATCTTGATGCAGGACAGAACTATGACATCCGAGTAGAGTACGCAGAAAACGGAGGAGATGCGAGCGCAAAATTACAGTGGTCGAGTCCGAGTCAGACGAGAGAAATCATTCCGCAAAGTCAGCTAAAATCGCCGTTCATCAGCACGAACACGAATCCCGGTGCGGCTTTGTTTAGTGATGTGCGAGACATTGATATTAATAGTCTCACTCCGGTTAACGATAGTTTAAGCGCTGAGAATCTTTCGGATTTCTACCGATTTACTCTGACACAATCCACTGCGATTAACGTCACCATTGGAAGTCTAGCTGCTAACGTAGATCTCAAACTGCTCAATGAGCGGGGCGATATTATTAGCACGTCTGCCAATGATGGAACCATGATGGAATCAATTGCCGCAGTTTTGAGCGCTGGAACGTATATGCTCCAGGTCTTTTCCAATCAGCCCGTGAATAGCCAGTATGTGATGACTTCTGCGATCGCGGATACGATTCGAGAACGGGCGAAACCTGCTGATACCTTTATTGACTCGATCGGGATCAATACGCATTTACGCTACACCGGACTGACGTATGGACGCTTTGATGATTTGGTTGTGCCGCGCCTGAAAGAGATGGGAATCCGTCATATTCGCGATGGTGGAAACGATCCGAATCTCTATCCCAAAATTCGACGACTGGCAGAGAACGGAATCAAGACGACGCTGATTATGGACCCACGCGACGGGGTGACTCCGGATAATGCCGTTTCGCTGATCAAAGCAGGAATGCCGGGGATCGAAATGGTTGAAGGTCCGAATGAGTGGGATGTCGGCAACATGATCTATAAGGGTGCGGGCTATCCAGATGGACTGCGGATGTATCAATCCGAGTTATATCGCGCAGTCAAAAATGATCCGGTTACTGCAAAGTTGCCTGTGTTGATTCCGTCGATGGCGCAACCAGAACATGCAGAAAAGATTGGATCGCTGGGTGAATATAGCGATTACGCGAATATGCACAGTTATTCGGGGGGACGAGTTCCTGCGTTTGACTTCGATCGACGTTGGTTGCCCTTAACGCGGAAATATTCGGACAACAAAACGATTATTGCCACGGAAACCGGGTATCACAATGGGATTAACGATCGAGAAACCACACACAAAGCGGTGACTGAGCAAGTTTCGGCGAAGTATATTCCACGCACGTTCCTGGAGTTTTTCAATCGGGGAATTAAGCGGACGTTTCTCTATGAGTTTCTGGATCAGCGTCCCTTGCCGGATGCAGAGAATAACTTCGGGATTATTCGGGCAGATGGAACTCCGAAACCTGCGTTTTATGCGTTGCGGAATATGATTCAGGTGTTGAATGATAAGCCTGGAAGTACTGCAAACGGGTCGCTATCGTACTACTTCAGTGGCGATGTCAAAGATTTACGTCATACGTTGCTGCAAAAGAGCAGTGGTGACTTTTATCTGGTGATGTGGCTGAATTCTGAGAGTACCGATGCGACGAAGACCCAGCGAGTGACGGTGAATTTGTTGACTCCGACTCAGGAAGCAGCGACATTTTTACCGAATCGATCGGCTTCTGCGACGGCAACGTTTAATACACCAAGTCGGGTGACGATGGATGTTCCGGATGCACCGATTATTTTGAAGGTTGTGCCGAAATCGTGATGATGTGAATGCGATTGGATGAGAGTCTGTCGCTGCGATTGAGTCCGCCCGGAGATAAACGCTCCGGGCTAATGGGAGAAAGGAGGCTGAAGCCCCCTAAGAGTGCAGTTTCAGCCCTCTTCAGAGGGGTTCCCTCGATTAACCCGGAGATAAACCTCCGGGTGGGACAGCGGATGAACGAACCCGCCAAAATTTACAAACCATCTGTCATCCAGCAATTCATCGAATCGATCGCAATAATTCCAAATGTTTGCCCACAGGCGCGATCGTATTCGCCGCAATCATGCCACTCGCTGCCACAGCAGGCAATCCAATTCCCGGAAAGGTCGAATCTCCACAGCACAACAAGCCTGATATCGGAGTGATCGCACTCGGAAACAATCCATCTGTGGCGCGAATGGCGGCTCCATAGGTTCCTCGATATCGACGCAAAAATCGTTGATGCGTGATCGGGGTTCCGACCAAAGATAGTTCAGTTCTCGATCGAATATCCGGTATCACCCGCTCCAACGCTTTCCACATGATTTGCGATCGCTGTTGTTTCAGTTCCTCATAATTCTCGCTCTGCTCCCAAATCTCATACGGTTCGTTCCCCGGTGTGTACACATGAATCGCGTGTTTTCCCGGTGGTGCAAGCGATGGATCAAGAATTGATGGAATCGAGATCAGTACAACATTCTGAGGCGCAGTAATGCCTAAATCCCAATCGTTCACCACAATATGATGACAAGCGATCGAGTCTAATCCCTGTGCATCAATGCCTAAGTGCAAGTGCATGAAACTCTCGCAGGTTGGTGTGGCTTGGCGTTCTTGCTCGAATCGTTTGGGGAAAGTATCGACTAGCTTTAACGTGTCCCAGATGGAAGCATTTGAAACCACATAGCGCGATCGTAGTTCTTCCCCATTCTTCAATCGAACACCGACTGCCTTTTGATTCTCGACTAAAACCTTTTCTACATGCGCTCTCAATCGAACTTTGCCGCCATGCTTTTCGATGCCGCGAACCAAGGCTTGGACGATCGCGCCACTTCCACCCGCTGGATAGTCCAATTTCACATTCGGGCGATACCAATCCGCGAACATAAACGCGACTTCAGCCGCATTCGTACTATCCGCAGGCAATCCTGAGAGTAAAAAACACAATAGATCGAGCCAATTGCGAATAAATGGATCAGTCACGACTCGATTCATCACGGGCGCAAAGGCTCCGGTTAACTGAGAAAGCCCGATCGCGTTTTGCACCATCGACGGTAAAAACTGTCCAATGCTTAGAATTGCTCCCAAGTCATATCGCACCGCAGCAGGAGGAAGCGCGATCGCAGCTTTCGCCAACGGAGTCATCACTTCCTGCAATCGTCGCCATTCTGCAACCGCTGATTCACCGCGTAATTGGTGTAAGACTTCAGAAAATTGGGACGCTCCGACTTGAGTATCGAACGTGCCTTCTGGCAGACAACAGCCCCAAGTATCGTAGTTCAACCATTCGATATCTTCGTCGATCGCATCTAAGACTTGCCGTAGTGGATTCGGAGACGGACTGTACGACATTCCCGAATACAGCGAAGGACCGGAATCAAAAACGTATCCATCACGCTCGAAACTGTGAGCGGCTCCCCCTGCGATCGAGTGACTTTCACACACCAACACTTTAAAGCCATATCGCGCCAGAATCGCCGCACAACTCAAGCCCCCGATCCCGCTTCCGATGACAATCACATCGATCATGATTCAGAATTTCTATCTTTTGTTTAATGTATCGTGTCGAATGATCAGTGTGACGAAACGAATGCTTGATGAAACGGTGTTGAACCCTGGACGGTACGAGATGAACCCTGGACGGTACGAGACGAACCCTGGACGGTACGAGATGAACGTTGAATGTGACGGAACGAATGCTTAATGGGACGAGACGAACCTTCGATCGCACAGGACGAACCTTCGACTGCACGAGACGAACCTTCGATTGCACAGGACGAATGTTCTAACTTTCGTTTCGATATTACTTTGATTTGGAAATTGTCACGATCGTTCACCCCTGCCGTAAATCTTTGTAGCTCAAGACTTGCGCGATTTGTTGCTTGCGCTATGCTAGTGGGCGATCGACCCCGAATTTGAAGAATTTTCTTTATCTAATTACAAAATCGTGCTAGATTCTGAACGCTTCAAATTCCGAATTCTGATATCCTATAGAACCTGTAATTAGGATATTCCGTTCATTTCCAAGGCGGATTTTTATTAATGGCGCGTATCATCGTAATCACTTCGGGAAAAGGTGGAGTCGGCAAGACCACCACGACCGCTAATCTCGGCATGGCATTGGCAAAACGGCGACGGAAAGTTGCTGTGATTGATGCTGACTTTGGATTGAGAAATTTAGACTTATTACTAGGACTCGAAAATCGCGTCGTTTATACAGCGGTGGAAGTTCTCGCTGGACAATGCCGATTAGAACAGGCACTGGTGAAAGATAAGCGATTCCAGAATTTGGTCTTACTGCCTGCCGCCCAAAATCGCACCAAGGAAGCCGTCACTCCTGATCAAATGCGGCAGTTGGTCAATGCTTTATCACGGGTGTACGAGTACATTCTGATCGATTGTCCTGCCGGGATCGAGATGGGATTCCAAAACGCGATCGCGGCTGCACGAGAAGCGATTATTGTGACAACTCCCGAAATTGCAGCGGTTCGAGATGGCGATCGCGTCATCGGACTGCTCGAAGCGAACAACATTAAGCGGATCAATCTAATTGTGAATCGCATCAGACCGAACATGGTGCAGGCAAACGATATGATGTCCGTCGAAGATGTTCAGGAAATCTTAGCGGTGCAACTGCTTGGAGTCGTGCCTGATGACGAGAAAGTGATTGTTTCAACGAATAAAGGCGAACCACTGGTATTATCAGAAACACCTTCGCAAGCCGCGATCGCATTTGATAACATTGTGCGCCGATTGGAAGGGGAGCGAGTACCCTTGATGAGTTTGGAACCGCCAAAAGAAGGGTTCTTTGCTCGATTGTTTGGTCGATTCTCAGGTAAGAACTAAATTTTTCCACCGTTTGCATCTCTGCTCATGATCACTGAACTTCTCGAACGCTTATTTCCTCGTGGTATTGACAATAGCCGCACTGATGTCAAACGTCGGTTGAAGCTGGTTTTGGCACACGATCGGGCTGATTTACCACCGCACATGGTCGAGGAGTTGCGGAAGGAAATTCTTGATGTGGTGTCGCGCTATGTCGAACTTGATGAAGGGATGGAGTTTTCGCTGGAAAATCATCAGCGATCGACTTCTTTGATCGCCAATTTGCCGATTAAACGGATTCGCACTGCTCCAGATTCGACTCCTGTAGACGATGCGGTTCAACTTGATCTAACGCTTACCGAAGCAGTCTTGACCGAAGATCCGCCCAAAACTGAACCGATTAAGCCGCCTCCCCCTCCCAAGCTCAAAGAATGAACCGAATCACGGGTAAAACAAAGCTACTCGGTGTGATTGGCGATCCGATCGAACATTCGCTCTCTCCAATCATGCACAATGCTGCGATCGCACAGATGCAGATCGATTTCGCGTATGTTCCCTTTCACATTCGACCTGAAGATTTGAAGACTGCGATCGCTGGATTTAAGGCAATCGATCTCAAAGGATTCAGCGTCACGATTCCGCATAAACAAACGATCATGCCGCTGTTGTCTGAGATTACCGATGTGGCGAAAGCGATCGGGGCGGTGAATACGGTTTGGAAAAGCGATCGCGGTTGGTGTGGGACAAATACCGATATTGTTGGCTTTATTGCACCGATTAAAGATCGAAATTGGAAAAGCTCGATCGCGCTTGTTCTTGGAAATGGTGGAGCCGCGAGAGCCGTTGTTGCTGGATGCGATCAACTTGGATTTTCAGAAATTCATGTCGTCGGACGTAATGCTGAGAAGCTTCAGGAATTTGCTCAGTCTTGGAGCTTAGATTCGCTTTCGGTTCATACCTGGGAAGAACTCTCTAAACTTCTGCCTAATGCGGATTTGGTTGTGAATACGACACCAATTGGGATGTCCCCGCACTCGGATCGATCGCCTTTGATGGAAGAGCAGGCGGATTTGATTAAATCTGGTGCGATCGCTTACGACTTAATCTATGTGCCAAATCCAACGATGTTTCTACAACAAGCACAACAAAGAGGGGCTGAAGCGATCGACGGTTTAGAAATGCTCGTCCAACAAGGTGCAGCAGCGTTGGAAATTTGGACAGGGCAGACTGTACCCGATGATGTGATGCGTCGATCGCTGCGGGTTCATCTTGGCTTTGAGTAGAGATACCGAAATGCACTCCAAACAAATGGAATGATCAGCGCTGTGATCCAGAAGTAATAACCGCGCTCTAAGTGCTGTAGCCTCATATCAGTGTTTCCTGCACCACCGGGTATTCTTTGGTAAAAGAGCCAAATCGTGTTGGTGATACCGATGAAAAGAGCCGCCGCACTATACACGATCGCACTCTCCTGCTTTCGCATCAGAACAAATACAAGACTCATGAGGTAGGGGATATTCGCATACCAACCGAATTGCAACATAAGTGCACCTAACCAACCGATGAATAAGACCAGGATTCCTGAATAGATATCTGGCTCAGAGATAGGAATTTTCGTATCAACGAAGTAAAAGACAGGGTTAGCAAGAGAAATCCCGTACAGCAATAAACTGACAAAGACGACAGCAGTTTTCATGGGAATTTAGAGTGCGATCGACAATGGTTTAGAGTCTCTACAAGTCCATTGAAGTACAATCCGCTTTGAGTGCGATCGCATTTATTTCTTGATTTCTCCGAGTTAATTTCTGCATCAAAATCGTAGTTCGTGATACCAAACTTGATAGCGTGAGAATATCCTTTTCTGGAGTTCGCAATGTCTTCTCTCCTATCGGATGCCTCTCAACGATTACAACAAGCTCTGAAATACACCACGCTTTCAGAAGATGCGATCGAGTCCCTGAAATACGCGAAAGCTTCTTTATCGGTTGCCATTCCAGTGCGAATGGATGATGGTTCGCTGAAAGTATTCCAAGGCTACCGAGTCCGCTACGATGATTCGCGTGGAGCAGGCAAAGGAGGGGTCAGATATCATCCGAATGTCACCTTGGATGAAGTGCAATCGTTAGCATTTTGGATGACGTTTAAATGTGCAGCTTTAAGCTTGCCGTTTGGCGGTGCAAAAGGCGGAATTGCAGTCAATCCGAAGATACTATCGCGGCTGGAATTGGAGCGATTGAGTCGGGGATACATAGATGCGATCGCAGATTTTATTGGACCTGATACAGACATTCTTGCGCCCGATGTTTACACGAATGCGATGGTGATGGGCTGGATGATGGATCAATACAGCATCATTCGACGGCAGAACACACCGGGAGTCGTGACAGGAAAGCCGATCGCAATGGGTGGAAGCTTAGGACGAGATAGCGCGACCGCGATGGGAGCATTGTTTGTAATCGAGGCAATGTTACCGAAGTTTGAAATGAAACCGCAAAATACCACAGTTGCAGTTCAGGGATTTGGAAATGCGGGAGCAACGATCGCGGAATTGCTCTATCAGGCTGGCTACAAAGTCGTGGCAGTGAGCGATTCTAAAGGTGCAATCTATTCCAAAGCAGGCTTAGACATTCCAAGCATTCGACAGCATAAGAATTCGACTCGTGAAATTCAAGCGGTGTACTGCGAAGGTAGCGTTTGTAATGTTGCAGATCACGATCGCATTACTAACGAAGAACTATTAGAACTTGAGGTTGATATTCTGCTGCCTGCTGCACTAGAAAATCAGATTACAGAAGTGAATGCAAACAACATCAAAGCTAAGTTAATCTTTGAGCTTGCCAATGGTCCCATTACATCGAGTGCAGATGCAATCCTAGAGAGCAAAGGTATCTATGTATTTCCAGATATTTTAGTAAATGCGGGTGGCGTAACGGTGAGTTACTTTGAATGGGTGCAAAACCGGAATGGATTGTATTGGACATTGGGCGAAGTGAATCAATCGCTACAGCAAAAGATGGTGGAAGAAGCAGAGCGAATTTGGTCGATCGCACAAGAGATGTCGATTTCAGTGAGAACTGCTGCGTATGTTCATGCACTGAGACGACTGGGAGAAGCGATCGATGCGAAAGGAACTCGGAATTATTACACAAGCCGAAGCTAGATAAGAGAATGTTGAAGGAGTATCAAAGTTTTCTCGCTTCGTTCGATTTCGCCCCGGAATGAATTCGGGGCTATCGGGGGAAAGTCCTGTGAACAGGACTCAGAACACGGTTTTAGTCGGCTGTTAGTCCCCTTTAGTGGACTTCGTTTTGTTAGCCCCGAATTCATTCCGGGGCGGGTAGGCGCAAGCAACGACACGTTTCAAATATCTTCTAAACTTTTAGCTTAAGCTCTAGAGTCCAAACAGCTTCTTAACTTGGATATAGAAATAGATGACATAGACGAGAAGAGTCTGAGGGTCAACAACAAACCAGGCAAACATTAAACCGACAAAGAGCAGCAAGGAACTTCCAAAGAAATAGGCTCCTCTGACTTTTTTTCGACCAAACTTTGCCACAAAACCATCAACGGGGTGCACCTCAAAAAAGGTGTTCCAGTTGAAAAGACTTGCAAGCAAACCATAAGCGCCACCCACAATACAGCCAGCAAGAATTAGGGAAATTTTTGGCATTCCTGTTGATGTTGCTAAAGGAATCCAAACCAAGACAAGCGCGATCGAAATAACGACATAAAGCCAGATCTTCATAGAACTCTTTAACCATTAGAGACTATGCCCAGAATTCCCGAAGTCTATTTCAATCTAGCTTTGTTGTCTCATTGCTATTAAGCTTTCGCGCCGCGCTTCCATTCGCTGAATCCTTTACCCAAAATGACGAATAGCACTAACAAGCCTTGAATGACTCCAGCGAGTGAAGATTCAAGATCGAGATCTAACGGTAATCTCAGACTACCGATATTGAGAACGCTGAAGAAAAACGCGATCGGTAACAATAACCAAGCATTCATTCCAGCTAACAATGTCACCAACAGCGCTAGAAATCCTAAACCGCTGGAAATGTTCGGAATCAATCGGTGAAACACTGCTACGACTTGAAGCGCTCCTGCTATTCCTGCAAACGCGCCACAAATTGCGAATGAGCTTAGAAGCTGACGAATTGAGGGAATTCCTAGCACATACGAAGCGCGGAGATTTTGCCCGACTGCCCGGAGTTTCAAACCAAAATGAGTTCTGCCGAGAACCACGATCGTAATTGCGATCGACATGAAAGCGAGTAAAACAGCGATCGGGCTTGCATCGGTATTTCCAAAAGTCGGCAACCAGAGCGATTCTGGAAACTGTTCTGTTCCGCTCATTGATGCCACACCCGGACGTTTCCAAGGTCCAAACACTAGATACAATGCCAAACCATCTGCAAGGAAGTTCAGACCTAATCCTGCAAAGATTTCATTGATTCGACCATAGATATTGAGCACCCCTGCGAACAATCCCCAGAGCATTCCCCCAACACCACCTGCCAGAATTGCTAGGAACAGCGCAACGGCTGGAGGTAAGTTATCTTGCGTTAATCGCAGCATGAAAGTCGTTGCAATGCCACCAAACGCGATTTGTCCTTCGATGCCTAAGTTGTAGAGTCCTGCGGTAAACGTGAACAATAAACCGCAAGAGCAAATTAACAATGGAGCTAGAGTTGCAAGCACACGGGCAAACTGTCCAGGAGTGCTAAATGCACCTGCGATCATTTCGGTGAGAACCTCGATCGGGGATGCGCCTGCGAATAAAATGATGATCATCGTGAGGATCAGAGCGAGAGCGATCGAGCCGATTTGATACGTTAGTGTGCGGTTCAGCATTGTTTTGAAATTGAGGAAATTGTGTGGTTCAGTCAAAGCCTGCAAAGTCAATTAGATTGGCGGATTTGAGAGTGCAATTTGGATTGCAGCGGACTGAAGTGGAAGGATTTTTTTTGGAATGGTTGGAAGAATTGCCAGAACTATCAGAGTTTGAGAGACAGCGGTTGGATCAAGTGCGACGACAGTATCTTTATTTGCTGGAATATCCAGTATTAGAAGGGATTGTCAAGATGGTTGTATTGTCTCCATTGCTAGAGTTAGCAGGATTTTATCAAGAGCCGTTTCGGGTTGAAGGAGAAACCAGTATTCAAGTCAGCGCAACCGATGGGGATGAAATCATTCAAGGCAATATTGATGTTTTGATTGTTCAGAATCAATTTTGGATTACTGTAATTGAAGCAAAAAATTCGGAGCTTTCACTTACTAAAGCATTACCGCAAGCACTCGCTTATATGTTGGCAAATCCAGTGAAAGATCAACCAGGATTTGGAGTGGTGATGAACGGGAGCGAGTTTCAGTTCTTGAAATTAGTCCATCAATCATCGCCCCAATATGCTTTGTCTGATGTGTTTTCCCTCCTGAATCGTGGAAATGATTTGTATTCAGTGCTGAGAATTTTTAAGAGGCTTGGATCTCTGGTGCAGCACTGATTGATTCTGTTTCGGTCAAGCGTCCTCCGATCATCTGTCCAAGCTTTTCGACAGTGAGTTTTGAGGTTTCGATCGATGCCGAAACTTGACCCCCGCTAAAGACTAAAACTCGATCGCTATATTGCATAATTTCATCCAAGTCCGAGGACATAAACAAAATCGTTGTTCCGGTCTGACATCGAGTAATTAATTGTTGCCAAACCCACAGCGTTGATTCAATGTCTAAGCCGCGTGTGGGATGCTCCATCAACAATAGATTTAGCGGTACAGGTAACAATGCGAGTTGTGTTCGTTGTTGGTTTCCACCTGAAAGCCGCTCAACATGGGAGGTAGGTTTGCCTCGAATGTTGAACGTTGAGATCGCTTCAATTGCTTTTTGATGACTTCCTTTCCAATCAATCATGAGCTTCTGTGATGGGTTTCTCAGGATGAAATGCTCGTGAATTGATAGTCCTCGAATTAAGCCATCTTTTAATCGATCGGCAGGAGAGTAGCCGATTCCAGATTTGAGATAGTCCGAATAAGGCTTTTGAGTCATATCGGAATGATCGATGGTGACTCTTCCCAATGCAGGTTTGATCAATCCAGCACAGAGGAGTAATAGGAGTTGTTGTCCACTTCCTTCAAGTCCTGCAAGCCCGATCACTTCGCCTTTATAAGCAGTAAAGCTGCCCATATTGAGCGTTAAGCGATCGTCTTTTACAACAACATTGTGTAACTCCAACATTGGCTCGGTTTGTCGGGTGACAGGCTTCATCGGGGGAGCCAATTCTTTCCCGAAGATGAGATCAATTAAAACCGAGTCAGGACAAGGGATTTTAACATTGCCGACGACTTTGCCGGAACGCATCACGGTTACGCGATCGCACAATTCCTCAACATCTTCCAACTTATGCGACACGAAGATCACAGATTTACCTTCGGAAGCAAGTTGTCTAGCAGCATTAAACAATGCAGTTTTTTGATCTGCTGAAATTCCAGTCGTTGGCTCATCAAGGATTAGAGTTTTAACGCCCAAAGAGAGTAAGCGAATAATTTCAAGCTGTTGACGCTCTCCGACGGTTAGATCAGAAACGCGATCGTCAGGATTAAGCGAAAAATTGAATGTCTCAGTTAAGCGGAGAAATTCTCGACGAGCGCGATCGGGATTGACGAACTTCAAACCAGAAAAAATGCCCTTAGATAGAACTTCACCTCGACCCACCATGAAGTTATCTAAGACAGTTAACGGCGGGAAGTCGAGCGGATCTTGGTGCAGCATTCCAACCCCCGATCGAATCGCATCGGCTGGAGTTTTGACGCTGACAGGCTTGCCATCAAAGAGAACTTGACCCGAATCGCGACTGATAAAGCCACTGAGAACTTTAACGATCGTGCTTTTCCCCGCACCATTTTCACCCAATAATCCGTGAATGCTCCCTGCTTCGACAGTCATCGAAACATCATCATTCGCCAGCACTGTTCCAAAGCGTTTTGTAATCTGTTGAAGTTCGATTCGCATAGTTTCACACAGAAGTAAAAATGTGGGGAGTGGGGAGTGGGGGGAGTAAAACAAAGATTTACGACAAACCTAGTTCCTATCTCCCTACTCCCCACTCCCCACCTCCGAAGGGTCAAGCTTCTACACAAACTAACCTCATTCTATTTGCTGGGTCCTTCCATTCCCGCTAACAACTGAGGCATATACCAAATTTGTTGATCGGTTGCAGTCGCTCCCGCTTTCACAAACTCAGTTCCATCTTGGAATTGGAGCGGACCCCGATAGAGATTGATACTGCCATCCGCCATACCTTTCACAAACTCATCCAGGAACTTCTTGTTCTCGCCTAATGCTTGTCCAGAATTGAAGCCAACCATGCCTTTCTGGGGTGCAGAGAGATTTTGGAAATCTGCACCTGACCAGACAAATTCACTTGGATAGTTCCCCGATTTGGCTTTCTGAAGGGCATCTGTGTAGGGCAGTGACCAACGGTAGAAAGGAACACCCAGACAAATATTCGGGGCGAGTGAACACCCTGTTTCTAAGTCGTAGTGCACGAACTTGACGGGTTTTCCGGCATCTGCCGCTTTCTTCCCTTGTACCGCAGCTTCAGGCGTATCAATGCCGCTCATCACCACATCGAAACCACCATTGTAGTAATCATCTGCAACTTTAGTCGGATCAAGGGTTTTACCCGGAATGTTGAACCAGAAACCGATCCAAGTTACTTTGAAATCCAGATCGGCAGCAGGACGTTTGCGATAGTTCTCCCAGCAGTATCTTGCACCGAGAAATGCAGCAGAAGCATAGCGTCGGGTTTCATCATTGATCAAAGCACCGAGATAGCCAATTTTTCCGGTTTGTGTTCCTAATGCTGCGGAACAGCCTGCCATCATTTTGCCAAACTCCATCCGTCCCATGATGTTACTCAGGTTCGGTTGGTTTTTGAAGTTCTGCCCTTCTTTCCAAGCATAGTCACCCGACGCATGGATCACTTTCACATCAGGGTGTTTTTTCGCGGTTTCGAGCGCATCGTCTTTGAAGTCATCAGAGTTAAAGATGACGAGCTTTGCGCCTTTCGCAATGATGTCATCTGCAACTTGGGAACCTCTGACGTTTGGACGATCGACAGGGTTCACTTTATCCACAAATTCCAATTTGCTTCCAGGCACATTTTTGATCGCGCCTTCGATGCCTTCGTAGTGGGCTTGGTTCCAGCCTGCATCATTTCTGGGTCCGACTAAAACCATGCCGACTACAAAATCGCCACTGCCCCCTGCGGCTGGAGAAGATGCGGTTTGATTTGGGGTGTTTCCTGAGCCACAAGCTCCCACGATCGAGCCTAATGCAATTGCAAATCCAGCTTGTCGGAGCGTTCGAGAAAGCCAATACTTTGTCATATTTTGGAGAAATTAAAACAGTGATGAGGTGTGGAAGCGACGATAATAATTTGCTCTCGGATTATCACGAATTGATGCGATCGCAAAATGTATCCGAAACCACATCAAATTATCAAGATTCGCTAAGAATACGAGGAATTTCAGAAATTTTTAATTTATTTGTACTGTTACGAAATCGAGCCTCGAACCAGTACGACGGTACAATCACAGCGACGTGCGATCGCTCCAGGAATATTGCCTTGGATCGCTTGCTGCAACATTCCTTCACGAGTTGCACCCAATACAATCACATCACATTGATCTTTTTGCGCTAGATCAATCACCGCATCGGACACAGAGTTTGCACAAACAGGCATGAGTTCGACTGGGCAATCTAAGCGATCGCTTAAAAATTTCCTTGATTCATTGAGCGAATTCGGATCAGGTAAATCTCTCTGAGGCTGATGAATTTGGCACAAACAAATTTCTGGATGGTGTGCGAGTTTTGCAAGTCCAGGCATTAAGCGAATAGCTTGACGAGAATTTGGTCCGCCTGCGGTGGGAATTAACCATCGATCGAGCGTGGTTCCTTCTCCAAATTTCACGAGTACGACATCGCAGTTCGCTTGGCGGATCATGGTATCGACTACATTTCCAAAGATGCGTCCGGGAGTCGAAGTTTCACCATTCCAGCCCATGATGATTACATCAATGTGACGCTCTTTAATCGTTTCGAGAATTGCTTGGGAAATCTCATGAGTGACGCGAACTTGAGTGTGAACAGAGATTTTCCATTGTTTACCTAAGTGAGCCGCTTTCTTGAGTAGCTTGCGGCTGATTGTGGTTGAAACCGCAGTTTCAGCGGGATTACGATGACGAGCGATCGGAATTACCTGCAAACATTCCAATTCGTATTCTCGATCGTTGGCGATCGCGGCTGCCATTTGTAAGAGTCGTCCAGCGGTTTGCGGATTCGCGATCGGAACTAACACCCGACCTTTCCCGGTTTCTGGCGCACGAGTTTGATAAACCACATAAGACGGCTCTGGTTGAGGTCCAACTTGTGCGGTATTCGAGAGTTTATCCGACTCAGCCCGAATAATATCAGCGCGAGTAATAATGCCAACGAGCTTGCGACGATCCACCACAGGCAATCGACTAATCTTATAACGGTTTAATAAATACAAAACCTGACTGAGTGGATCATTCGGATGCACTGTAACAGGTCTGGGAGTCATGATTTCACCCAGGGGTTGAGTGTGATCTAAATGTCGATCGCTAATATGCGCCAAATCTGTTTCAGTGACGATTCCGACTAGCTTTCCATTATCAACAACCGGAAAGCCACGATGATGCGATCGAGAAAATGCCTGAATTGCTTCATCTAAACTAATTTGGCTCGATAATGTCTCAACTCGTCGCTGCATTAAATCTTCTGCGGTCAAGCCAGATAGTCGAGTCTCCATTTCTGGATTTGCGGCTTGCAGATGAATGCCTCGATATTCTAATAAATGCTTATAGACTGAACCGCTGAAAGTACTTTCTGCAACGAGATAAGCGGTGACAGATCCGATCATCAGAGGAAGTACCACATTGAAATCGGTGGTCATCTCGAACACAATGACGATCGCAGTAATTGGACCACGAGTAACCGCACTAAAAAATGCTCCCATTCCTGTGAGTGCAGCAGTGGTTGTGAGCGCAGTACTCAAATCTAAACCTAACGGGACTCCAGCATTCTCAATACTTTGAGCCGCGAAGCTAATCAGATAACCTAAAGCCGATCCCAAAATCAGCGAAGGTGCAAACAATCCACCGGGCGCACCAGAACCAAATGCGACCAACGTTAGAACGAATTTTGTAACGAAGAGAACCGCTGTGATTCGCCAGCCTAATTCACTCGTGATCCAAACTTCTTGCAAACTGGCACTATCTCGTAAAGCACCGGGGAGAATCGCGATCGCTAATCCAGAAAGTCCACCTGCAAACGCAATCCGAAAGGGCAAGCTCCAATTCAAACTCTTACGATTGAGCTTCAGACTGAATAAAATTCCTCGCACAAAGAGCGATCCAAGCAACCCCGATACAACGCCAACTAATAAAAAGATCGGAATCGACGTGACGCTAAAACTGGTCATGATGTCGATTCCGTAAGGAGTTCCGTTAAGTCCTTGCCCGCCCAAAAGTCTTGATACAACCGCTCCAACGAACGAAGCCAGAATCGCAGTTCCAAGCGTTAAGCCGGAAACATCTTGTAAAAGCTCTTCAACAACAAATAACACTCCAGCGATCGGCGCATTAAATCCTGCTGCCAATCCCGCCGCCGCTCCTGCTGCAATTAGTTGTCTACGATGAATCGGAGAAGTCGGAACCCAATCGCTTAACTGTGCTGCGATCGCGGCTCCAATTTGAACCGTTGGACCTTGCCGCCCCAAATTTAATCCTGATCCAAGCGCGAGTAGAGTTGTTGCGAGTTTTGCGATCGCGACTCTCAAATCTAAAGCACTTGAAACCCCGCCCAAAGCCGCCTTCACTTGAGGAATTCCGCTACCTGCGACTTCAGGCGCAAACTGTTCAATGAGCCAACCTGCCAACAATCCCGCAAGAATCCCGATCGCAGGCAACACGATCCACGCAGGATAAATCGTTGCCGAATATAATCGCCACTGGCTGAGCCAGCCGACTCCTTGTTTGAGCGCAACCGCCGCCAGTCCCGAAACGAGTCCAATCAAACACGCTTCAAAAACTGCGAGTTGCTTCGGTGATACCGCACTCAGCCTAAATCTCTGCCGCCACATATTGAGGCTCTGAGGAACGAAGATGCTAAATTATCGTATCCGAGACTGGGGCGATTGAAGTTCTTCTAGACAGGAGATTGCACTTCAGAATCGGCTGCGATCGCAGGTTGTTCAATTTCCGGTTGTGCAACAGGCTTGACCGCAGGAGCGATCGATTTCTCGGCTTGCATTTCTTTTTCTTGGAACAGCAACGCACCTAAATGTACGATCGACAATCCAACCGCTGCTAATGAAACCACATAGCTATGCAGTGCGTACAAATGAGCGACTGTTAGCGTTCCAACTGATCCGCCTGTAAGAATATCGCGTAAGGTCGGACCAATAAAGGGAATGGCTTCGATCGTGCCTAATTCAATCTTGAGCCGCCAGAACCCAATCTGATCCCAGTTGAGAATCATCGCTGTCCAACTTAGCCCGATCGCGCTCAGGGTGAATAGAATGCCGCTAATCCAAGCCGTCAACCAACTGCGACGAAACCGCTCACCGAGGAACATCACCACAATTTGCACCAGACCCAAGACGATCACGAAATTGCCCGACAAATTGTGCAGCGTATGAACTAACCAACCGTAAGGAACTTCTGTGTCGATCGCTTTCAATGAATCATACGCGCCGCCCGCAGTGGGAACGTAATAGAACGCGATCAGAATTCCAGAAGTGACTCCCACTAAGGTAAGCGTGAGAATCGAAACGGCGAGAACAGTAGATAGCCGTCGTAGGAAAAAGGCAGGATTCAGCATGACGAGGCTCGGTAATGAACAATTATTAATTCCTGTTAAGCAGATTTTAACGGAATTCCAGATTTGAGAAATCCTTCTTAGTTCCTTTAGAGCTTTTTAAGACTATAAGAATCGGTTTCGTTTCGCTGCTGCCCGCCCGTGATTGGAAATCACGGTCTATCGGAAAAAGTCCTCTAAAGGGGACTGATACCCAATGAGAGCATGTATTTCAGTCGGTTTAAACCGACTTCGTTCCGATAGCCCCGAATTTCATTCGAGGGGCGATCCAAGCAATAAACGACTCCACTTAAAACACATCCTTTCAACTAAGAATTTCAATCTTGTTTCAGAATACGATTCTCGATCGAACCTTTACTCTGTCTAAACGCAGAATCTCAAACGGACACGATAAAATAAGTCCCTGAAGCTTTGGGGACAAAACCTTGCCTACTCTTGGTGTCAACATTGACCACATTGCAACCATTCGTCAAGCTCGTCGCACTGTCGAACCTGATCCCGTTGCCGCTGCTGTACTCGCCGAACTCGCCGGAGCCGATGGAATTACCGTCCACCTGCGCGAAGATCGCCGCCACATTCAAGACCACGATGTTCAACTGTTGCGCCAAACAGTTCGGACACACCTGAATCTAGAAATGGCTGCCACCGATGAAATGGTGTCGATCGCGCTCGATATCAAACCTGATTACGTCACGCTCGTCCCCGAAAAACGCGAAGAAGTCACGACTGAAGGCGGACTCGAAATCGCAGGACAACTCGATCGTATGACCGAAGTGGTAAGCACTCTTCAAAATTCGGGCATTCCGGTCAGTCTCTTTATCGATGCTGACCCCGAACAAATCGAAGCCTCGGCTGCCACAGGTGCAAAATTCATCGAACTGCACACCGGACAATATGCCGGATCGTATTCCGAAGAAGGACAAGCCAAGGAACTAGAAATTTTGTCGCAAGGGTGCGAAATCGCGATCGCGGCAGGTCTGCGAATTAATGCCGGACACGGATTAACCTATTGGAATGTTCACCCGATCGCACGACTCCCAGGCATGGAAGAATTGAATATTGGACACACGATCATTAGTCGCGCTGTTCTCGTTGGATTAGAACGAGCGGTGCGAGAAATGAAACAAGCCATTCGCGGCGAACTCTAAGTTATTCCGGATTTTTTTGAAAAAGGACTGATCAATATGACGACTTACTACTACGTTTTGGCAAGCCAGAAATTTTTGCTGGAAGAAGAACCAATGGACGAGGTTCTAAACGAACGGTATCGCGATTACAAAGAAAAAGGCAGAGAAATCGATTTTTGGGTGATCAAAGAACCTGCGTTCCTTGAAGCGCCTGAAATGGCAGAAACCAAAGCCAAATGTCCCCGTCCCTGTGTTGCGATCGTCTCGACCAACAAACAGTTTATTACTTGGCTAAAGCTGCGTCTAGAATATGTCATCACTGGAGAGTACCAGCAATCGGAAACATTGCCGAACCCGCTGGGATCTCTAGAACCTGTTTCTTAGTCTCTCTAAACTTCTATGCCCCAGACGACGCTTCAATCGGTTTTCTCAGGACTCGCAGGAGTCACCCTTGCTTTCAGTGGAATGCCGTTCGCCCAAGCCCAACTCCCGAACTGTCAAGCTCCTCGATCGAATGAATTTCTCTTGCTGATTGTGACCCGCACTCCAGAATCCCAAGCGCGGGTTCGCAGCGTCGTCTCTCGCACTGCTGATGTCTCGGTCTGTAACTATTTCGGTGAAACGGTCACACGAGTCGGCGGCTACAAAGACGCTAACACCGCCAACTCTTGGGCAAATTATCTCAATGACACCGTTCGCCTCAGAGCCTTTGTCGCAACTCCTCCCGGTGGCACTCAAGTTGCCAGAAGCGATGTTCCTCGACAGCAACCTCCTCAACCAATTGTCCGCCAAAACGAACTTGCTACCGCTTCCGCAGGCTTCAATCCTCAACGCCTTGGACAAGGTTTTGCAGTCATCGTCAATCACTACAATCGTCCTGAAGTTGCCGCTCAAGTTAGACAAGTTCTGAATCGAAATATTGGACTGGCTTCATTTGAGCAGCGTCCTTATTTACTGGCAGTTCAAACGACCGATCGCGGTGTTGCCAATTCAATTTTGCAGACTTTAAGCGATCGAGGATTTGCCGCAATGTTGGTGAGAAGCGATCGAGTTACTTTACTCACGCCCGTGGTTCAAATTCAGCCTGTAGGCGGTCAGTAAGGGCAAACTCGACATGAGTGAAACCGTCTATATCGAAACCAGCATTTTGGGCTATCTCACTGCCAGATCAACCGAAAATCTAATTTTGGCTGCAAATATGCAGATCACAAAAGACTGGTGGAAGTTTCGTCGTAATGCTTTCGTTCTCTATACTTCGGAAGCTGTACTTGACGAAGCAGCCCAAGGAGACTCTGAAATCGCTACTCAGCGACTAGAGTTTTTGAGTAATCTGCCTTTGTTAGCATTAAACCAAGCCGTACAGGACTTAGCCTTGCAGTTCTTGAGCCGAAGCAGCTTGCCACCCAAAGCAAGAATAGATGCTATTCATATCGCTGCTGCAACAATTCACGAGATGGATTATCTGTTAACGTGGAACTGCAAGCATATAGCCAATGCTCAAATTCAAAGAAAGTTGGCTGAAATTAGCCTTGATTCCGGTTATCGGTTGCCCATTCTTTGCACACCCAACGAACTCATGGGAGATTAGGTCATGTGGACAGATCCGATTGTCGAAGAGATTCACAGAATCCGTGAAGAATATGCGAAGTCCCTGAACGATGATTTAGAGGCGATTTTTGCAGACCTACGTAGGAAGGAAGCTCAAAGCGATCGGAAAATCGTGGATCGATCGCAAAAGTCATACACTAGCGACTCAAAACAGGATGTAAAAGATGTTAGCTTTTCAAGCTGATCTTCATGATCTAGATATTTAAGTAGGATTGGTCGCGATGTTGCAATCAGGAAAGCTGTTCTTCTTTTGTGGAAAGATGGCGGCGGGAAAATCGACTCTTGCAAGGGAAATCGCACGACGAGAGGATGCGGTTTTGCTGGTGCAAGATGAACTGCTAGATCAGTTATTTCCTGGCGAAATTGTTGATATTCCTGACTTCGTTAAGTATTCATCTAGGCTGCGAACTGCGTTCGATCGACCAATCTCTGCGCTGCTCTTAAAGGGTATTTCTATTGTCCTCGACTTTCCTGCAAATACGAGAACGCAACGGGCTTGGTTTCGATCGCTATTTGAACGAGCCAATGCGGATCATGAGTTGCATTATGTCGATATTTCTGATGACCTGTGCAAGCGCTAGCTATGGGAGCGGAGCAAGGATCTTGCTGAAGGTTCAGCGTTTACGAGTGAGGCTGAGTTTGACGCAATTACAAAGTATTTTCAGCCACCTTCGGATGATGAAGGCTTCGACGTTATTTATCACCGCCGCGACTAACGCCTGATTGCAGTAGACAGACTAATAAACAGGGAGTAATTTTGATTGCAAATCGCGATCGCAAATCACACCGCATCGCATTCGACATAGTAATCATAAGCACTTAGATCAATTCGTTCTGCAAGCCCGCTTTGTAGTCGAGTAACCTGAGCGACTGAGACAGGATAGCTGTCCACCATCAGACTATCCGCAGACTCTTGAAACAATTCTTGCAATTCAGGCAAGTCCAGCGCATTGAGTACAGCCTCATCCACTAGGCGATCGCCGTTTTTCTCATACCAGCGCAATACTCTGATGATTGAGTGAGAGTTATGATTTGAAGCTGATTTCACTTGCGCCTTAATTTGGTCAGTCATGATTATGGGTCTACCTCGTAATCAGGATTTGCTGGCTTCAGTTGTTCGCCTGTAATCGGATCAAACTCACCCAGATGCTTACCCTTCCTATCATATTTCTCGATCGTGCCATGCCGACTGTCCCACTCGTATATATTTCCCTCCTCATCTTTCCATCGCTTTCTCAATCCGCCCCCTCCTTGAACAGAAGTTTTAGGCTTTACAGGTTTTGCATCAGGAAAAGCCTGCAAAAGTTTAGGAGCGGGGATATACGGCATTGATAGGATGTGCAGTCAAAATAGGTTCTAAGCTTATCATTTTCTCTGACTGCAAGTTCTCATCAGGGGTCAATTATCTGAAAGAAAAGCAGCTTTGATCTCGCTTGGAATTTTTGCGGGTCGGTTGCGGTTGGCATCAAAATAGCACCACTCGGTGAGCGATCGACACAGCATTTTCTGATCCGAAATTCGCACAAATTCAACCCGCCGGAAAAAAGTCGATAGCGTACCACGCTCCACCCAAGTCGTTAATCGAATCACATCTCCGACAAAGGCAGGCGAGAGATAATCTACTTCGTGCCGTCGGACAAACCAGATGATGTGATTTTTCTCATCGAATTCGCGGGAATAGCCCTTAGAACGGTAAGCCGCGAGAGCAATGTCCTGAATCCATCGCACGTGAACGACATTGTTCATGTGATTTTGCGGATCACAATGCTGTAATTGCACTTCGCGTTCTTCGGTGTAGACGATCGCAGACATACAGGAATTTCTAGACGCTCTTCTGGTTTTAGCGCAGAATTTCTGATTTAACTTTATTCCTTGAATCTGTTATTAGAGCTTCTTGAAGTATCTAGCAATGGGAAGCAAACCGAAGCCCGCTTTTTCGTAGGTGTGACGCGCTGGAAGATGACCCGAATCGCCTCCGGTTTCCACCATCGCGATCGACATTCCAGCTTCTTTCATCCAGGAGAGCGCAAATTCTATTAGAGCGCTTCCAATCCCTTGATTCTGAAACTCTGGATCAACTGCGACCATGTAGATTTCACCCATGCTAGATTCGGCATCTAGTTTCGCAGCGACAAAACCGACCACAGAATCCGCATCGATCGCAATCCAAACACTCGTATCTTGATCAGCACAAACATCCTCAACAGCTTTTTGCTGGCTCACACGCCAACCGTCGGGATAGAAAACGTCATAGATTTCAGCATCCAGCGAGTTCTGGAGCGACTCAAACACAGGCTCCCATGCCCGAAGTGAAAGACGGACAACAGCATCAAGATACTGAGGAGCATAGAGTTCAACCTGCATATCTCTTTAGGGAACGCCTGCGATTTGAACGAATAGCGATCGCCAACTTCCCCCTAACCACCAATCTCCGACGACGCAAACCACGACACCGAGAAGTGATCCCATAATGACTTGAACGGGAGTATGTCCTAACAATTCTTTCAGGCGGGCTTCGTTGAAATGATGCTCACCTGTGAACAATTCATCAATAATTTGGTTCAGGATTTTGGCTTGTTTTCCGGCAGCTTGACGGACTCCTTGGGAATCGTACATCACGATAAAAGCCACGATCGTCGCGATCGCAAATTGTGTACTGTCCCAACCGTCAGTTAATCCGACTCCAGTTGCCAGCGCGGTCACGAGTGCTGAATGAGAGCTTGGCATACCGCCAGTTTCAACCAGTACTTTGAAATTGACTTTGCGATGCACGATCAATTCGATGATCAGTTTGGTCGCTTGGGCAATTAAACAGGCAACGAGGGCTAAGAGCAGCACTCTGTTATCAACAATGTCACCAAAGTCCTGCATTCGTTTAGAGGGTAGATAGAGTTTAATTCTTACGAGCGGTAATGTAATCAGCGATCGCCATCAGCGGTAAAGCTTGTTCACCGAATCCGGAGACCTCTGTTTTTGCCTGTTCGACCAGTTGTTCTGCTTGGCGGCGCGACTCTTCCATTCCAAGCAAACGCGGGTAAGTCGCTTTCTCGACGTTCATATCTTTGCCGATACTCTTGCCAAGTTCTTCTTGCGTCGAAGTGATGTCGAGCAAATCATCGACGATTTGGAACGCTAACCCGATCGCTTGAGCATATCGAGTTAAATGCTGGATGTCAGAATCAGAGCCACCTGCGAGAATGCCACCGCTGACGACTGAGGCTTCAAGGAGAGCAGCAGTTTTGTGCGTGTGGATGAAATTCAGAGTGTCGAGGGTGACATCTTTTTTGCCTTCGCAATCGAGATCGACCACTTGACCGCCGACGAGTCCAGCGGCTCCGACTGCACGACCGAGACGGGAAATCACTTTGATTAAGCGATCGGCAGGGACATTCTTGGTTTCTTCCACGATATGCTCAAACGCATAGGCGAGTAAACCGTCTCCAGCTAGAATTGCCACCGCTTCCCCGTACACTTTGTGATTCGTCAATTTGCCGCGTCGATAATCGTCGTTATCCATCGCGGGCAAATCGTCGTGAATCAGCGACATCGTGTGAATCATTTCGAGAGCGCAGGCGGTTGGTAGTGCCATTTCAGAAGATCCGCCTAAAAGATCGCAAGTTGCGAGGCATAAGACAGGACGTAATCTTTTTCCGCCTGCAAATAGCGAATATCGCATTGCTTCGTAGATTTTATCTGGATAGACGATGGGAAAAGCTCGATCGAGGGCGGTTTCAACTTGTTGCTGCTTTGCCGCTAAATAGCCTTTCAAATCAAATTGGGAGGCTTGATTTGATTGCGTTTCTCCTGTCACGACCATTCCGATCTCCTCCGATTCAATGCGCGTATGTAAAGTTCACTTAACGTTGGAAGCGTTGTTGATAGCTCCATACTGTATTGTGCAACAGCATGGTCACAGTCATCGCACCAACTCCACCGGGAACGGGTGTAAGGTATCCCGCCACGGATTGTACCGCATTGAAATCCACATCTCCGACTAATCGGCTTTTTCCCGTTTCATCGGTGATTCGATTGATCCCGACATCAACAACGATCGCGCCCGGTTTTACCATGTCAGCGGTGATTAGATTCGGACGACCCACGGCAGCGACGAGGATATCCGCTTCACGAGCGACTTCTGAGAGATTTGGAGTGCGAGAATGAGCGATCGTGACAGTCGCATCGGCATCCAGCAGCATTAATGCGATCGGCTTTCCGACTAGAATACTTCGCCCGATCACAACTGCCTTCTTCCCACGCGGATCGATCCCATATTCTTCCAAGAGTTGCATCACTCCGTAAGGCGTACAGCTTCTTAATCCCGGTTCAGTTCTGACCAGTCGCCCCAAATTCATCGGATGCAAACCGTCTGCGTCTTTGTCCGGGTGAATTTGATTTAAGAGTGCAACGCTATCGAGATGATCGGGGAGCGGCAATTGAACGAGAATGCCATCAACTCGATCGTCTTGATTGAGTTCATCGATTACGGCAGCGAGTTCTTCCTGAGTTGTTTCGGTGGGGAAATGTTTGCCGAATGAAGCGATCCCGACCGAGGCGCAGGCTTTTTCTTTATTGCGGACGTAAGCAGCACTGGCTGGATTGTCTCCGACCATGAGAACGGCTAGACCAGGAGGGCGACCATATTGGGGTGTAAGCGATTGGACTTGTTCAGTGAGCGCAGCTTGCATCTTTTGGGCAAGGGCTTTTCCGTCGAGGAGTTGAGCGATCGAAGACATAGGAACCTTTACAATGCAAAATTTCTCACCAAAACTTGTAAAGATCGTTCAAAATGTGAACCAAGATTGCTCAGATTTCTGATTTTCCCGGTTTTGGATTTGGAACTTTTGCATTTTTAGAATATCGACTTATCTAGTGTCGCAGATTCGTGCCCGATCGGGTGCGCTGCGATCGGGTTAGACGCTGTGAAGGAGTCGCTCTCTAGCTGGAACAGTTTAGAGGTAAGGGCAGGTGAAGTATGAGTTTCTCAAGAATGGGTTTGGTGGTGCTTTGTTTGAGCGCGATCGGGTGTAGCGCGTCCCCGAATTTGCCAGTGGCATCGACGAATGTGATTACGGCGTTGCAGCCTGGGGAACGGGTGAAGATTCGGGATGTCGGATCGAAGCGCGATCGAGTGGTTCAGGTGGAAGGAAAAATCAAAGGACAAGCGCCGTTAATGGGCGGACAACGGGCGTATGAAGTGCAGGACGATACGGGAAGCGTTTGGATTGTGACGAGTCGAGCGATTCCGGCAACGGGCAGTTCGGTCACGGTTTCAGGTACAGTAAGGCTGCAAAAGATTGATCTTGCAGGTCAGGATCAAAGCACCGTTTTTATTGAGCAGCAATGAAGCCAGAAGTCGCGAACACGAAGAGCGCTGTAAGCATCGCAATCATCCAAAAACAAGATCAATTCCTCTTACAACTCCGTGACAATATCCCGAATATTGCTTATCCAGGGCACTGGGGATTATTTGGTGGACATATTGAAGCCGAAGAATCTCCAGAAATTGCCTTGGTACGAGAGTTGCAAGAGGAAATTTCTTTTTCGCCTGCTGAGTTCGAGAAGTTTGGAATTTACGAAGACGATCGCGCAATTCGTCATGTTTTCCTAGCTCAGTTGACAGTGGCGATCGAAGATTTGACCTTGTTGGAAGGGTGGGATTTGGGATTGTTTACGCGATCGCAAATCGAAAAAGGAGAGCGATTTAGCGATCGAGCGAACCAAATCCGACCGCTTGGCGCAATTCATCAACGAATTTTGTTAGACTTCATCAAGAAAAACGGCTGAGATCAGTTGATCTATCTATGGATTTGGTGCGGTTGCAAAAGGCGTTATCGGTAGAAGCCGATCGCGGATTTAATGATCTGGAGGGGAATCAATTTCGCTTCAGCGAGTTTTTGCATTTGAGTTTGAGCGATTCGAGTACAGAATTACCCAAAGTAGAGCGAGAAAAATGTCAGGCGATCGCAAATCAATACTCAAAGTATTCAGAACTCGAATTTGCTCAACGGCAGCATCTCGTCGCTGAAACTCGCCGCTTTCTTTATCAAGTCAAAAAGTTTGAAGAAAAAGCAGCTTCCGTCAAAGAAAAGCCTGCTGAGAAGTCGGTTAAAGAAAAGCCAGCTTCGACTCGTAAGATTGCCGCTGCTCCAGCCGTTCCCGAAACTCCAGCCCGTGACATTCCGCTGATTCAAGCGATCACGTATCTTCCTGGAATTGGACCCAAAAGCGCTGAAAAGCTCGCCAAACTCGGACTTTATTATGTTCGAGATATGTTGTATTACTATCCGCGTGACTACATCGATTACGCCCGCCAAGTCAATATTCGTGACCTCAAGCCAGGGGAAACGGTGACGATCGTAGCCACGATCAAAAACTGTAATTGCTTCACGAGTCCGCGTAACAGCAAGCTCACGATTCTAGAGTTGACGATTCAAGATTCGAGCGGACAGATGAAGATCACCCGATTTTATATGGGCAGTCGGTTTGCGAGTCGGGGATGGCAAGAACAGCAGAAACGGCTTTATCCGAAAGGAGCTTCGATCGCAGCTTCAGGTTTGATTAAAGAAACCAAATTCGGTGGAGTTAGCCTCGAAGATCCAGATATTGAAGTGCTCGACCAAGAAGGCGAATCGTTGAATTCAACCAATATTGGGCGGATTGTTCCGGTTTATCCCTTAACTGAAGGCGTTGGGGCGGATTTGGTACGGCGGGCGGTTTCGGCATCATTGCCAGCGATCGCAAACCTACGTGAGCCAATTCCGAAAGGGCTTTTGACGGAATATAAATTGGTAGGAATTCAGGAAGCGATCGCGAATATTCATTTCCCAACTGATTCCGAAGCTCTAGAATCTGCCCGTCGTCGGTTAGTTTTCGATGAATTTTTCTATCTACAACTCGGTTTACTCAAACGTCGATACGAACAGCGGCAAACTCAAGCCAGTGCCGTTCTCGCACCTACAGGTAAGCTAATTGATGATTTTTACAAGTTGCTGCCGTTCAAGCTCACGAATGCTCAACAGCGTGTCACGAACGATATTTTGAACGATCTTCAGCGTCCGATTCCAATGAATCGTTTAATTCAAGGCGACGTGGGATCAGGAAAAACGGTTGTTGCGGTGCTGACAATTCTGGCGGCGATTCAATCGGGCTATCAAGCGGCATTTATGGCTCCGACTGAAGTTCTCGCAGAACAGCACTATCGAAAATTAGTGGAATGGTTTAATCAGCTTCATTTGCCTGTTGAGTTGCTCACAGGTTCGACCAAGGCTGCCAAACGTCGAGAGATTCATAACGGGCTACAAACCGGAGAATTGCCGCTCTTGGTTGGAACTCATGCGCTGATTCAGGATACGGTGAGCTTCGATCGATTAGGCTTAGTCGTGATTGATGAACAACATCGCTTTGGAGTGGAACAACGCGCCCGACTCCAGCAAAAAGGCGAACATCCACACGTTTTAACCATGACTGCAACGCCGATTCCTAGAACATTGGCGTTAACGTTACATGGCGATTTAGATGTGAGTCAGATTGACGAATTGCCACCGGGACGGAAGCCGATTCAAACGACTGCGTTGACGGGACGCGATCGACAACAAGCCTATGATTTGATGAAGCGCGAAATTGCTCAAGGTCGGCAGATTTATATTGTGTTGCCGTTGGTGGAAGAATCCGAAAAATTGGATCTCAAATCAGCGATCGACGAACATCAACATTTAAAAGAAGATGTCTTTCCAGATTTCAATGTTGGCTTACTTCACGGTCGAATGACTTCTGCTGAGAAAGACGAAGCGATTACTCAATTTCGAGATAACAAAACCCAGATTCTCGTCTCTACAACGGTTGTTGAAGTTGGGGTCGATGTCCCGAATGCAACTGTGATGATGATTGAACACGCAGAACGATTTGGACTATCACAGCTTCACCAGCTTCGGGGTCGAGTTGGACGAGGCGGATCACAGTCGTTTTGCTTATTGATGAGCAGTTCTAAGAGTGAAACGTCTCAGCAACGATTAAAAGTTTTAGAACAATCGCAGGACGGATTCTTTATTTCGGAAATGGATATGCGATTCCGAGGTCCTGGAGCGGTTTTGGGAACGCGGCAATCAGGATTACCAGATTTTGCTTTAGCCAGTTTGGTGGAAGATCAAGAAGTGCTGGAGATGGCGCGGGATGCAGCGGAAAGAACAATACAGAAAGATCCCACGATCGAGAAATGGAACGCGATGAAAGCCGAATTAGAGTATCGCTATCAAAGGTTAATGGGCGGCGCAATTCTGACTTAATTAGAGAATTTCGTAAACAACGTCATATTTTTTTTGCGATCGTACCTCATCGAAACTTTACCCAAATCAAAAAGCGATAAAGTCAACCGTAGATTTTAGGACTGTTAAATTCGCATTAGCCAGTTCTTAAAGTTCGTATGAGACGAATGAATCAGTGGATTTTTCTATCCTCTGTCGTTTTTGTTACAAATCTTTTCACATGGCGTTCCAACTACAAATTCTGCACGCTTCAGATTTTGAAGCAGGCATTCCTGCGCTAACAGATTCTGTTAATTTCTCAACAGTTATCAATGCACTCAAAGACGACTACGCAAATACTCTGATTTTATCTTCCGGTGATAACTATATTCCCGGACCATTTTTCTCAGCTTCCAGCGATCCCGCACTGCGATCAATTCTCGGTCAAGAAGGAGTCGGACGTGCGGATATTGCTATCCTGAACGAGATTGGATTTCAGGCTTCAGCGTTTGGTAATCATGAATTCGACTTGGGAACCAATACGATCGCATCACTGCTAAATGTCGATCGAGCTTATTCCGGTACGAGATTTCCCTATCTCAGCACCAATCTCGACTTTGCAAATGATCCTGCTTTACGCGGTTTGGTGGTTCCTGACGGGCAAGCTCCCAGACCCAACAGCATTGCGAAAAGCACCGTGATCACAGTGGGTGGAGAACGTGTCGGAATTATTGGCGCAACGACTCCAACCCTTGCCGCAATTTCTTCTCCAGGTGCAGGCGTTGTCATTACACCGCAACCGTTTGGAGCAACGCCTACCCCGGAACAATTGGATGCACTCGCGCAAGTCATTCAAACTGAAGTCAACAATCTTGCTGCTGCTGGAATTAACAAGATTGTAGTGATGGCACACATGCAGCAATTGTTTATTGAGCGCGAATTGGCGAAACGATTGTCGAATGTGGATATCATCATCGCAGGTGGATCGCATACGTTGTTGGCAGATAGTAGCGATCGCTTACGTCCAGGTGATACCGCAGGAGATATCTATCCGTTAGTTGAACAATCGCCGACCGGAAATGTTCTCGTTCTCAATACAGCGGCGAACTATCGATATGTTGGGCGATTGGTTGCTGAATTTGATGATCAAGGCAGAATTGATCTTTCCAAACTTGATCCACTGATTAATGGTGCGTTTGCGACCGATGCGGAAAGTGTTACAGCTTTGACTGCGACGAATCCGGGAACACCTGATCCAGAAGTGGCAGCGATCGTAGAAGCATTACGCGATCGAGTGATTGTTCCGAAAGATGCTGTAATTTTTGGTCGCTCTGATGTGTTTCTCAATGGAACCCGTGACGATGTGCGAACTCAGGAAACGAACTTAGGAAACTTAACCGCTGATGCAAATCTATTTGTTGCACGACGAACTGATCCGAATGTTGTCATTTCGCTGAAAAATGGCGGTGGGATTCGGGACAACATTGGAGTTGTGAGCGGTGCAGGGGGAGCTACGGGAACGGTCGATCGATTACCAACCGTTGCAAATGAATTAGCGAATAAGCAAGCAGGTGATGTTTCTCAGCTTGATATCGAAAATTCGCTGCGGTTTAACAATTCGCTCACGCTAGTAACCGTTACAGCGGCTCAACTGAAAGACTTAATCGAGCATGGTGTTGCTGGAGTTCGTCCGGGTGCAACACCGGGAGCATTTCCGCAGATTGGAGGATTTCAGTTCAGCTTTGATCCAAATCGGACTGCACGAACCGCGACGGTTGCAGGCGATCGAGTGCAATCTCTGTCGATTACGGATGCGAATGGCAATGCGATCGATGAAGTTGTGCGAGGGGGACGAGTAATCGGTGATCCGACTCGAACATTCCGGATGGTCACATTAAGCTTTTTGGTGGGCGCACCTGGAGCCGCAACAGGTGGAGATGGTTATCCATTCCCGCAAATTCTTGCTGCAAATCCAACTTTGGCGAATCGGGTGGAATTGCTTGATCCGAATGCGGCAAGAACTGGAGATGCGACCTTTGCAGCGAATGGAACAGAGCAAGATGCGTTTGCGGAATATCTGAAAGCGATCGGGAATTTCGATGCGGCTGATGTTGCTCCTACAGAAGATCGGCGGATTCGCAATCTATCAGTTGCACCAGAACCGACTATCACAGGGTCTAGTGTGCTGAAGAAGCTTGGAACATTTGCGGGGAATGGTTCGGAAATCTCAGCTTATGATTCTGCAACTAAACAATTGGTTGTAATCGGTGGCGGGACTTCGGTGCAAGTGTTAGATCTCAGTGATCCATCGAATCCAAAGTTGGCGAAAACGTTGGATTTATCAGCTTTTGGAAGTGCAACAAACAGTGTCACGATTCGAGATGGCATTGTTGCGATCGCAGTCGATGGCATTGATCGAACAGGTTCGGGGCAAGTGGTCTTCTACAATTCTGCGGGTGATTTCCTCAGAGCGGTGGCAGTGGGCGCAGTTCCCGATATGCTGACCTTTACGCCTGATGGGAAGAAGATTCTGGTTGCAAACGAAGGCGAACCGAATAGCTATAATCAGGCGAATTCGATTGATCCAGTCGGTTCGATCAGCATTATTGATCTGTCGAATGGTGTGAACAATGCAACTATTCAGACAGCAGGATTTGAGCGATTTAACGATCGTAAAGCGGAACTCCAAGCCAAAGGAATTCGGATTTATGGACCGAATGCAACAGTCGCTCAGGATCTTGAGCCGGAGTACATCACTGTTTCTGAAGATGGCAAAACAGCATGGGTGACACTTCAAGAGAACAATGCGATCGCAGTTGTTGATATCAATACGGCTCAAGTATTAGACATTGTTCCGCTTGGATTAAAGGATCACAGCAAACCTGGGAATGGTATCGATCCAAGCGATCGGGATAATGCGATCAATATTCGCAATGTTCCGGTGTTTGGAATGTATCAACCGGATGCGATCGCATCTTTCCAAGTGGGCGGCAAGACTTATCTAATCACCGCAAACGAAGGAGATGCGAGAGATTACACCGGATTTGCTGAAGAACTGCGCGTGGGTGATAGTTCGTACCAACTTGATCCGACTGTTTTCCCGAATGCAAGTGAACTGAAACAGAATGCGAACTTGGGACGATTGACGGTTACAAGAGCTACCGGAGATTTAAACGGAGATGGATTGTTCGAGCAGATTCAAACGCTTGGAAGTCGATCGTTCTCGATTTGGGATGATAGCGGTAAGCTGGTGTTTGATAGCGGCGATCAGTTAGAGCAAATTACTGCCAGAGCTTTCCCGGCAAACTTTAACTCTGATAACAGTGCTAACACCTTTGACACTCGGAGCGATAACAAAGGACCTGAACCGGAAGGCGTTGTGCTGGGGACAGTTGGCGATCGCATCTATGCTTTCATCGGACTAGAGCGAATTGGCGGCGTAATGATTTACGAAGTCACGAACCCGCAAAAACCTGTGTTTGTTGAGTATGTGAATCCGCGTGATTTCAGGCTCGATCCAACTACAGGCGTAACTGATTCAGGCGTTGAAGGACTGAACTTTATTCCCGGCAACATTAGCCCGAATGGTAAGCCGCTTCTTGTTCTCACGAATGAGGTTAGTAAAACCACTTCGATCTTTGAGTTCACGCCGCCGACTCGGATTAGTGACATTCAGGGAACGGCTCATCGATCGACGTTTGAAGGTCAAACCGTGAACAATGTCGGTGGCATTGTAACTGCACTTCGCAGCAATGGATTCTACATTCAAGATCCGAATCCAGATACCAATGCAGCAACGTCTGAAGGTCTATTTATTTTCACGAATACGGCTCCAACAGTTAAAGTTGGCGATGCAGTTCAAGTGAGTGGAACTGTGAGCGAATTCCGTCCAGGTGGAGCAAACAGCACGAATCTAAGCACCACTCAAATCGGAGGTGCTGGAAGTCCTGCTGCGACCTTCAGAATTCTTTCAAGCAACAATCTGCTACCGGATGCAACCACGATCGGAACTGGGGGACGCATTCCACCAAATCAAATTATTAGCAGCGGTGCAGTCAATGGCAGCGTTGAAAATCCAGGCTCAGTGTTCAATCCAAACATCAATGGAATTGATTTCTATGAAAGCTTGGAAGGAATGCGCGTCAGAGTTAATGATGCAGTTGCCGTTAGTCCAACGAATAATTTTGGTGAGATTGCTGTTCTAGCAGACAATGGTACGAATAGTTCTCTTCGGACTGATCGAGGCGGCATCATTATTCAGCCTGGTGACTTCAATCCAGAACGAATCATTATTGATGATGCGATCGTATCCAATCCCCCAGATGTAAATGTGGGCGATCGCTTTTCCAGTGTTACCGGAGTTCTTGATTACAGCTTCGGTAATTTCAAACTCTTGAACACTGAAGCTCTACCTGGGGTGACTTCTAGCAATCTAGATCGCGAGACAACTACTCTAGAAGGTGGAATCAATCAACTCACTGTTGCTACATTCAATGTTGAAAATCTCAGTCCTTCTAGTGGTGCTGCAAAGTTCAGTGCTTTAGCTGATCAGATTGTTAACCGTCTGAAGACTCCGGACATTCTGAATGTTCAAGAGATTCAGGATAACAATGGCTCACAGAACAATGGTGTCGTTGATGCAACTCTGACTTATCAGCGATTGATTGATGCGATCGTAGCTGCTGGAGGTCCTCGATACGAATATCGCCAGATCAATCCGGTGAACAATCAAGACGGCGGACAACCTGGAAGCAACATTCGAGTTGGATTCTTGTTCAATCCAGAGCGCGTCAGCTTTGTCGATCGAGCAGGTGGCGATTCTCTTACCAATACGACTGTCGATCGAGATGGTCTTTCTTTCAGTCCTGGTCGAATTGATCCGACGAATCCTGCTTTCGATGATTCTCGCAAACCGCTTGTTGGAGAATTTCGCTTTAACGGTGGCAATCAAGTGTTTGTGATTAACAATCACTTCAATTCTAAAGGGGGCGATCAGCCGTTATTTGGAAGATTCCAGCCGCCGACTTTAACCACCGAAGCTCAGAGAATTGAGCAAGCGCAAATCGTCAAGAACTTTGTCGATCGCTTACTTGCCCAAAATGAGAACGCCAATGTCATTGTCACGGGCGACCTCAATGATTTTCCATTCTCTGATCCGCTGGATGTTCTCACAGGCGATCAGTCGCTTGTCAATCTCCATGACACGTTAGCTGTAAATCAGCGGTACAACTACAATTTCGAGGGCAATTCGCAAGCACTTGATCACATTTTAGTGAGCCGAAACCTGTTCATTGAGGGTGACGCGAAGTTTGATGTCGTTCGGATTAACTCTGAATTTGCCGATCAAACGAGCGATCATGATCCTCTAGTTTCGCGGTTTACCTTTGCTCAACCGGATGGAAAAGGCGGACAAAAAACCTTTGAGATTCGCGCTGGCGATCGTACAACAATCGAGAATTTTGGCGGAGTTGGTCTAGGTTCAAATCCTAATCGGAACACGATCGCAGAAGTTGATACGCTGAAATTTACCGGAGCAGATTTGACTGCGCGAAATCTCCAACTGAATCAAAGTGGAACTGACCTCGAAATTTCTTTCATTGCTGCAAACAGTCCAAAAGTGATCCTCAAAGACTTCCGACTGGAGAATCTCGACAACTTACAGCGACGGACGGGAGCCTCGATCGACATCGGAAATATTCGATTTGACGGACAGCGATCGATTTCCGATGATTTCGATGTGTTCGATGCGGATATGGTTCGTCGCACCGTTTTCAATCGCAACACTGTAACTTTCCTAAATCAGCTTGATAACGTCGTAGATGGCTTTAATGGTTCAGACGACATCATCAATGGTTTAGGGGGCAATGACACCCTGTACGGCTTGAGTGGTGATGATATTCTCCGGGGCGGTAACGGTGACGATACGCTGTTTGGCGGAATCGGCAACGATCGCTTAGTCGGAGGTGCGGGTCGCGATACGTTCGTGATTCGTCGCCAGGATGGTTTAGATGTGATTGAAGACTTTGAAGTAGGAGTCGATCGAATCGGATTGGCAGGCAATCTGAGGTTTGAACAACTCTCGATCGTTCAAGGTTCAGGTGGAGCAGCGAACAATACGCTGATTCAACTGACGCGGAACAATGAAGTTCTAACGACATTGATTGGAGTGCAAGCGAATCAACTCACTCGATCGAGCTTTGCAGCGGTCTAATTAACTTACTGAGTATTTATACGGATGTCGTGAGTCGTCGCGGCATCCGTTTTTTTGTTTCTGTCAGTGTATCTATCTTGTGATAGAACTTAGATCGCTCAACTCGATTAAAAATTCATCTAGAAGAGATAACAAGAACTCAGCAAAACGACTCAAAATTTGTTGTATCTTGATAAAACTTATAACTTTCGCTCTATCTTAAAGGAATAGAACGAATCGTTTGACACGCCAAGCATGGCGTATTATTCTACACCAACCTAGTTTCTCTACATCAGCTATGGCAACTTTTGTTTTACTCAAATTTATTGCGATCGCTTCACTCGGTTACTTCCTTTTTCTCAGCCTGTTGGCGGGAACTCTGGATAGTCCATTCACTTTCGTCGATGCTGGATTACTCTGGCTCGTTGGGAAGAAGATGTAACGCGATTTCGACCTAGCGGTGCATCAGTGACGATCGCAAAATCCTAAAGAGATAATGGTGTCATCCAGTGGATCAGAGGCATCATGGATCAACTCATTAGACAAACGCTGCACGATCGTTATCAGATTCAATCGCTGCTAGGTCGGCAAACCGGACGAAGAACTTTTCTAGCAAAAGACTTACACACTGGCTCATCGGTTGTGGTCAAACTTTTGCTATTCGCACCTGATTTTACTTGGGACGATTTGAAGCTGTTTGAACGTGAGGCGGCAGTTTTACGATCGCTGAATCATTCTGCTATTCCTCAATATCTCGATGATTTTGAGGTCGAAACGGAATTGGGAAAAGGATTCGCACTCGTTCAAACTTACATCGAAGCGCGATCGCTACAAGACTGGATACAATCCGGGCGAACTTTTAGCGAAGAAGAACTAAGAACGATCGCGAAAGATTTACTAGAGATTTTGAACTATCTCCACGATCGCCAACCTCCGGTCGTTCATCGTGATCTGAAACCGAGCAATATTCTGTTAGGAAATCGAACTGGAAATCATCCTGGACAGATTTATCTAATCGATTTTGGCTCTGTCCAAACTGCGCTGACCTATGGCACTCGAACGATCGTCGGAACGTATGGCTATATGCCGCCAGAACAATTCGGAGGGCAAACCGTTCCCGCATCAGATCTCTATGCGCTCGGTGCAACTCTGATCTGCCTTGCAACCGGACAGAATCCCGATCAACTTCCGCAGCAAGAAATGCGAATTTTGTTCGATAAGCACGTAAATCTCAGCCCGGATCTAATCGATTGGCTCAAGTGGCTGACAGAACCCAGTTTAGATTTACGATTACAATCTGCCAAACAAGCCTTAGAAGCCTTAGAAACACCTCGATCGTTAGTGAAAGGGCAACCTGCCGGGAGCAAGGTTAAACTCACCCAAACTCGCCAAACGTTAGAGATTGCGATTCCACCACGTGGCTTTCATTTGGGATTGATTCCCGCGATCGGGTTTGCGATCGCCTGGAATTCTTTTCTTGTAATGTGGTACAGAATGGCATTAATGGGTTGGAGTTCTGGCGGTTGGTTTATGGCTTTATTTTCGATCGTGCATTTAGGCGCAGGTTTATGGATGATCTGGGGAATTCTGTTCGATCTGTTTGGAGAAGTCAGATTAGAAATCACTGACTCCGAGATTTTTCGTGCAACTGAACTCTTTGGCATTGGTATTTTTCCGCTCGTTGCTAAACGAGAGCATCTCTCGCGGATTGATCTGATTCATGACTCTTATGGACGCGATTCAGAAGGCAATCAGATAAAGGTTCCACCCCGAATTGACATCTGGGCAGGAACCAAACAATTTACCTTGGGTGGCGGGAAAAATAACAATGAACATTTGACACTGCCAGAAATCATTTGGCTGGCAGAACAACTCAGTCAATGGCTCGACTTACCGCTCGATCGTAGATAGTTACTGTCTCAGAAACAATTGCGTAATGTAGTAGGTATTGCCCTTTTTCCACACGCCAATTCCAGTTTCAGCATAGATCGGACGTAAGATATTTTCTCGATGTCCCGGACTGTTCATCCAACCTTCAACCGCATTATCCGCAGGCTTTCTAATGTTCGTGCCCATATACAAATTCTCGCCCACGATCTGAAAAGAAATTTGTCCAGCTTCAACCCGCTCGGCAACATTTGAACCATCTGCGCCTGTATGACTAAAGAAGTTATTCTCTGCCATTTGCTGACTGTATCTTCGGGCGACTTCTGCTAATCGATCGTTCTTTTTCAATGCCTTTAATCCATCTTGTTGTCGGACTTGATTGATTTGTTGTTGAATCGCAGTTTCGATCTGGGCTGCGGTTGGGGATTGTGCAGGCTTCGGAGGCAGTGGAGCAGGACGCTCGAAAGTCGGGAGTTCGGGAAATTGTTCTCTGATCTCTTTGCATCCAGTGAATGTCAAGATCAGTAGCAGACCAGCAATAAATTTGAACTTGTAGTGTGGCATAGAAGCGATCGATCTAACGCATTCTTCAATTATCGATCGCTTTTTTGCAATTGGAGAGCGCGATCGATTAATTTGGCACGTTCGTTTCTAGCTCGATCGGTAAGCAAATAATAAACTCTGCCCCTTCTCCAAAGGAAGACTCAAAGCTTAGTGTTCCACCATGTTTCTCCACAACAATTTGTCTGGAAATCGATAGTCCTAAGCCTGTTCCTTTCCCGATCGGCTTTGTTGTAAAGAAATGATCAAAAACTTTGCTTTGATCGCGCTCTGTCATTCCCATCCCATTATCCTGAATCCGAATTTCGATTTGATTCGAGCCAGTGACTTGGGTTTGAATCTGAATCTTTGGAGCCGCCAGGTTTCCAGCTTCTACCGCTTCATCAATGGCATCGATCGCGTTCGCCAGCAAATTCATAAACACTTGATTCAACTGCGCCGGATAGCAATCGACTAAGGGAAGCTCACCATAGTCTTTGATCACTTCGATTTCGCGTCGATCGCCACACGCTTTCAGCCGATGTCCCAAAATCAGCAAAGTATTATCCATGCCTTCATGAATGTCTACTCGCTTAAATGCAGCCTCATCTAAACGGGAAAAGTTACGGAGCGAGAGAACAATCTGCTGAATCCGATCTGCGCCGACCTCCATTGATGTCAGAGTCTTGGGCAGATCTTCTAGAATAAAATCAATGTCTAGTTCCTCAGCTTGTTCTTGTAGTGATTTGATGCCTTCAGCGGATACAGGATAAAAGCGCTGATAAGAACGAATCAGACTCAACAAGGTTTTTACATAGTCTTTGACGTGGATCAAATTGCCATAGATGAAGCTCACTGGATTGTTGATTTCATGCGCTACTCCAGCAACAAGCTGCCCTAAGCTTGCCATTTTTTCCTGCTGGACTAACTGTATTTGGGATTGTTTAAGTTCCTCAAGGGTTTGCTTTAGCTCGATCGATTGTCTCTGAATCTGTTGAACAAATTCTGCTTGCTGTAACGCGATTCCTAATTGTTCTCCAATCTGGGCAAGCAGTTCAACTTCATCGGGTTGCCATTGTCGCGGTGCAGCATTTTGATAAGCAGCGAGCAATCCCCACAAGCGATCGCCTCTAAAAATCGGCGCTATCATGTAAGCTTTCGCCTGCAATTCTTCTAACAGTGCCACATGGCAATCCGCGTGACCTGCGGCGTAAATGTCTGGAACTACATAAGTTTCATTTGCAGCATACCGCCCGCCTTGAGTCTCCATCAGATGCGTATCTGCGATCGTAGGAAATACATCGACTAAGGGTTTCCATCTGTCTGCGATCGATTCAAAAATAATGTTGCCGCTCCAATCCGAATTAAAGCGATAGATTGCGACGCGATCGGCTCCCAACAATTGTCGAACTTCATACGTCGCCGTTTGACAGATCTCAGCAAAATCAAGGGTTTGGCGGATTCGATTGGTGATTTTGACCAGCGCTTTCTGACGAATCAGTGCTTGTTTTTGAGCTTCAACTTGAGCAAGTAACGCGGCTTGAGAACGAATCTGGTCTAACTGTTCGGCTTGCTGTAATGCGATCGCGAAATGGGTTGCAATCTTGCGAACAAATTCAATTTCTGAAAGTTGCCAGCGGCGCGGATGGTGACACTGATGAATACAGAGCAATCCCCAAAGTTCTTCGCCTTTCAAGACTGGAACAATCAAATTTGCGCGAACCTGGAATTGCGCCAAAATTTGAATATGGCAATCACTCAGTCCAGCATCATAGATATCTGCAACGGCTTGAACTCGTCCTTGAGTGTAGTACACCGCAAACTGAGATCCGAAACAGTGATCATGCACTTTTGCCGCGATCGCAGAGGGCAACTCTGAACCGACATCTTCTGCGACAAATTCACCTTCATCCCATCCTGTCCCTGGTGTAAACCGGAAAACACCAACGCGATCGGCATTCAATAACTGTCGAATTTCTAGCGAGGTGACATTGAAGATCGTTTGCAAATCGAGGGTTGCTCGAATGCGATCGATAATGCCATTGAGAATCTGTTCTTGTTCAATTTGCTGAAAGAGTTGATCCGTACAAGCGGAAAGCTGATAGGCGGCTTGCTGGAGGGCATTAAAGGGCTGGTTTAGAATCGGTGAACTCGACATAGCACCTGCGTATGAATTTTACATATTCAAGAAAACCGCTCTTATATTGCCCTTCCCGCTTTAGAACAAACGATGAAGGAGATCATTACGGTCTGCTTACCGAACTTTTGCAAGATTAAGTCGATCGACGTATGCTGTGAAGCAGGTGATCTCGGACTCGATCGATGACTCAAAATCCCAAAGTTGTAATTGTCGGTGCTGGTTGGGCTGGTTTAGGAGCGGCTTACCATTTGGCACAGCAAGGATATGCCGTCACGCTATTGGAGGCGGGTGGCTATCCGGGTGGATTGGTGGCAGGCTGGAAAACCGCGCAAGGTCGATCGGTTGAAGCGGGCATTCATGGATTTTGGTATCCGTATCGCAACATTTTTGGACTTGTCGATCGATTAGGCATAAAACCTTTCACGGATTGGACTCGATCTTCGCAATATTCTCCCGCAGGCTTGGAAGTTGAATCGCCAATTTTTCAGCAAGAACCTCGTCTGCCGACTCCTTTGGGGACTTTTCTCTACACTCGATTTAAGCGACTTCCACTTAGCGATCGACTGTCTGCGTTGCCTTTGCTCTACGCAGTTGTAGATTTTGATAATTCAGATGAAGCATGGCGCAGATATGATTCAGTCACCGCCCGTGAACTATTCAAACAGTTCGGAGTGTCAGCGCGACTGTACAAAGAGTCGTTTGAGCCAATGTTGTTGGTGGGATTGTTTGCACCTGGTGAACAATGTTCTGCTGCGGCTGCATTGGGAATGTTGTATTACTTTATTCTGGCGCATCAACCGGATTTTGATGTGGTTTGGTGTCGGGGGACAGTCGGAGAGCAAATCTTTCGTCCGTGGGTGGAGCAGATTGAACAAGCAGGCGGACGAGTTCTGACACAACGGCGCGTGAGTGATGTCATTTTGCAAGAGGGAACAGTGCCTAAGATCACTGGGGTTGTTTGTGGTGATGAAGTGTTTGAAGCGGATTCGGTGATCTTTGCAGTGGGCGTGACGGGAATGCAGAAAATTGTTTCTCAGAGTTCTACATTGCGGCAGTTTCCAGAGTTTTGTAACTTGATGAACTTGAATGCGATCGATGTTTTGGCGACGCGATTATGGTTCGATCGAAAAGTTCATGTTCCACTACCATCGAATGCTTGCTTCGGATTCGACAATACAACAGGCTGGACATTCTTTGATCTCAATGCGCTACATGATGAATTCAGAAATGAGCCTGGGAGCGTGATTGAAGCTGATTTTTATCATGCGAATCAACTGTTGCCGATGGATGATGCAGATATCATTGCGAAAGTTCAGCGAGATTTAGCAACTTGTGTTCCTGAATTTCGCAATGCAAAAGTGATCGATAGTAGTGTGATACGACTTCCGAGAGCAGTCACGCATTTCTCGCCGGGTAGCTATCAATCAATGCTATCGGGTACGACAAGTATTGCTAATCTCTTGATGAGTGGGGATTGGATTGTGACTCGTCACGGATCTTGGTCGCAGGAGAAAGCTTACGTGACTGGGTTGGAAGCTGCAAATCGAGTGATTCAGCAGTTTGGTCTGGGTATGCCTGCTCAGATTATTCCAGTCGAGGCGGATGAGCCTCATATTGCGATCGCTCGGAATGCGAATCGAACTGTGAGAGAGTTGGCGAGCTTCTTACCATCGATTTGGTTGCCTTGAAGCGTGTTTGAGAAGTATGAAAAGCGGCTTTGCTTCGTTGTAAGTCCGCCCGGAAATGAATCTCCGGGCTAATGGAGGAAACTCCGCTGAAGCGGACTCCGAACGCAATACATTCTTAGAGGATGTTTGAAAATTATAGGAAGACTCTTCGCTGCGATTGCGTTCCGCCCGTGATTAGAAATCACGGTCTATCGGAGAAAGTCCACTAAAGGGGACTGAAAGCCAATCTTCAGATCCTCTTCAGTCTGTTTCAACAGACTTTGTTCCGATAGCCCCGAATTCCATTCGAGGGGCGCTTCAGGCGATGAACGATCACTTCTCAAACATCCTCTTAGCCCAGTTTAGTGAGCTTCCCCCGATCAGCCCGGAGATTCATTTCCGGGCGGGTGAATGCGACAAACGATACTTCTCAAACACCCTCTCAGCAAGCCGATCGAACCATCTTATCCAACAAATGTTCCAACACTGCCGCTAAATCCTCACACAGTCCCGTATGCACTCGCGAAGTTTGAATAATCGTACTGCGAGGAGCGACTAACCAATGGAATCGTTCTCGTTGTGGCAATTGACCGATCGCGCCTGCGGGTTTCCCTCCTGCACAGATAATCGGAATCGCTGCCAAATGCTGATGCACCATTGCTAGATCAAGCGTTGGATCGATCGCAGTTAATCGCCCTTCATCTACTTCAATCCGGGCTTCGAGAAATCTGCGGGCAGCACAAGACACAATCACGCCAACATTGACGAACTCTTCGCGCTCAACCCTGGGAACGACGCGGATAATTGCATAATCATACGTTGACGGTTCGGGCACGAATCGCTTCCTCCAAAAACACGTGCGGTTGCTCTAAACGGGATAACAAATACTCAATATACGCTGTTCGATGTCGATCGCTGTTCTCAAACGGGGTATTTGTCACGAGCCAACTTTCAGGAATCAAGTTCACAATTTGTTCGATCGTCTCATGCGAGAGTTTCCCAATCATTGCTTGATCAATCGCTTCAAGCTCTGTAGCAAATCGTAGGAGAACATGATCTTTAATCGCAGGAAAGCGATCGCGGCTTCGTTGAAGATAGTTCGTCCAAGTATGGTGAAAGTACAAAGCAGCACCATGATCAATCAACCAAAGATTGCGATGCCACATTAGTAAATTTGCATTTCTAGCAGTCCGATCGACATTCGTAATCAACGCATCAAACCAAACAATGCGAGAAGCCAGTTCCGCATCAACGGTTCCAGCGATCGGATCATACGTGACTGAACTCGGTAAATAGTCTAAAGCAAGATTTAGTCCTGCACTGGCACGAATGAGATCTTGAATTTCTGGATCAGGTTCAGTTCGAGCTAAATCTGGGTTGAGTTCGACGAAGACAATTTCTGGAACAGGTAGCCCTAAAACTCTTGCTATCTCGCCGCCAATCAATTCTGCAATCAGAGACTTTTCCCCTTGACCTGCCCCGCGAAACTTCAGCACATACATCCCGTCGTCATCTGCTTCCACGATCGCAGGCAGTGATCCGCCCTCGCGTAACGGCGTAACATAGCGCGTGGCAGTGACAGTTCGCAAATTCATAGACCGCAGCGATCGAGAGTTCTTTCTCATCTTAGGTCGTGAAATCCTTCTCATAAGTCCCATCGGAAGAAATCTAAGGGCAAAATCGCTTCATTTTCGCGATCGCAATCTGGGCACATTAAGCGAGTTCCAGAAGAATGGAGACTCCTATGCGACGCGCCCTTTCCTGTGTTGGATTAAGTACGGTTTTGGTTTGTGGAAGTGCTTCGGCACAAGTGACTAGCGATCGTTCAACCGCAACGAATGTGACACCCTTACCAGGCAACAACTTCATCATCACCGGAGGACGCGCCGAAGGAAGCAATCTTTTCCATAGTTTTGGTAGTTTTTCGATTCCAACAGGCGGATCAGCGACTTTCAATCTCTTGGGAACCCGGAACGCTTCTACTATCTTCAGTCGCGTTACAGGAGGAACTGTCTCTAATATTGATGGACGCATTTTCGCGACCCTGGATGGACGGACTCCCGCGCCTGTGAACCTGTTTCTAATAAATCCAAGCGGCGTTGTATTTGGGGCAAATGCTCAATTGATTGTTGGAGGTTCCTTTGTTGGGACAACGGCTTCGAGCGTTCGATTTGCAGATGGAACTGAATTCGCCGCAACAAATACCGCGCCACTTCTAACAATGAGTGCTCCTGTCGGATTACAGTTTGGGCAAAATTCTGCTGCGATTCAAGTGCAAGGTGCAGGACATCAGTTAGCGAGTGCAAGTACCTTGGGCGGCAATTTGCCACAGAATCCGGTGCTGTTTCCTTATCTTCCGACCAGTTTTTCACTGGCAGGTTTGCGGGTTGCGCCAGGACGGACGCTGGCGCTCGTGGGTGGAGATGTCTCGCTAAATGGTGGGATTGTGGCAGCATCGGGAGGACGGGTTGAAATTGGCAGTGTGGGTTCAGGACAAGTGGGCATTCGTCCAACGGCTCAAGGATTTGAATTGGATTACGGTGGCGTAGCAAGCTTGCGAAATATTCAGATGAGTCAGCGATCGCTCGTTGATGCAGGCTGGCTCTTGGATCAGTCTCGCAGCGCTGGTTCGATTCAAATTCAAGGGAATAACATTCGCTTGAGTGATGGATCGGTCGTGCTGAGTCAAAATCGCGGATTGCTTCCGGGCGGTGATGTGACCGTGAGAGCCGCAGGATTGTTAGAACTCATTGGAATGAATTCAACCGAAACGATTTCGAGCGGCATTGTGAGTGAGACTTCTGGCTTGGGCAGCAATAGTCCGGTGAATGTGAGCGCGAGAGGATTAGTGCTACAAAATGGTGGGATTATTCAGAGCAGATCGTTTAGTCCTGCTCCGGGTGCAGCCGTGAATGTGGCGGCAACCGACTTTATCGAAATGAGTGGATTCTCTCCGCAAACGAGAGTGTTTAATACGATCGGGACTTCCACGTTTTTCACCTCGCTGTTGATCAATCCTGCTGCACCTCCGGTTAGGACTGGAACCGCAGGCAGTATCAATGTTTCGACTCAGCGACTTTCGCTCAGAGATGGATCAACGATCGCGGCTCTTTCGTTTGGGGATGGCTCCGCCGGAAACATTGTGGTAAATGCCGATACGACGGAACTCACTGGCATTCTGCATGACACGATCGAACTGATTGAAGTGATGCCGACCTCGCTTTTGGGTGTGAGCTATCGACGCGGAAATTCAGGCACGATCGACTTGAATACTCGAACATTGAATATTCAAGATGGCGGAACGATTTCGACTACAAATTTGGGACTTGGAAACTCTGGCAGTATTCGAGTAAACGCTTCAGAATCGATTCAGATGTCGAGTCGATCGGGGACATACAGTAACATCAGTTCAACGATCGGGGGATTGGGTGACTTTAGCAGTTCAAATTTGATTAGTGGCAGACCGACTGGAACGGCTGGATCTGTCACAGTGAACACTCCCTTGTTGCAAATCAATCAAGCAGGAATTGGAGTTGGAAACTATGGGATTGGTTCAGCAGGAACCGTGACCGTGAATGCAAATACGATTCGATTAACCAACTCTGGGGGAATTTCTGCTCAAACTTTTGCGGGAGAAGGTGGAAATATTGATTTGAATGCGCGGTTGTTAATTCTGCGCGATCGCTCTTTTATTACAACCGATTCAAAAGGCGCAAGTGCTGGCAGTTCAGGCGATGGGGGAAATATTCGGATCTCGAATCCGTTGATTATTGCAAGTGGAAACAGTGATATTGTGGCGAATGCGATCGCGGGTCGGGGTGGAACTATTCGGATTACGACTCAAGGAATTTTTGGTTTGGCGTTTCGAGATTTGCAAAACCCTCAAGCAGTTCCAACAAATGACATTACTGCAAGCTCTGGAATTAGTGCAAATGGAACGGTGGAGATTACAACACCAGGAGTTGATCCAAATTCAGGATTGGTTGAACTATCGGAGGATCTAATCGATTCGAGTCAGCAAATTGCAAAAGGATGCTCAAGTACTCCAGGTAGTAGCTTTGTTGTGACTGGACGAGGAGGCATTCCGATCAATCCTCAGCAAGAAGTTTTTCATGCTCCGACTGTTTGGAATGATCTGCGTGAGATAGGTCGATCGACAACTGCAATTCAACCCTCGAATCCATCTGCTCCACTGGTTGAAGCAAGCACTTGGCAGCGGAATCCGAAGAATGGCAAAGTCGAATTGATTGCAGCAAAACCGGCGCAGCTATTGTCGATCGAGACTTGTGCTACATCAAATTCATCGGATCAACATCGATCGTTAAGCTCACGGTAGAAGGACAATGCGATCGCAGTTCGGTTAAGTCTGGAATGCGATCATCGTTCATTTTTAATAAAATCTGCCATCGATATCGTTGAGCAATTCTCAAAATCGTTGCTGGAGCAGGACCTAAAATCTGATAGTCAGTAGATTGAAGAATATCCGCGATCGTTTCTGCGGTACTTTGAACAATGTGAGGATTTAATCCACTGAGTCGTAGAAGAACTAAACGACCATAAGGCGGATACGTTAATGTCGATCGTTGTTCTAATTCCTTCTCAACAAACGGTTCATACTGCTGTTGTTTAACCGCTTGAATGACCGGATTTTCAGGTGCATAAGTTTGGAGAATCACTCGTCCAGGTTCTGCTCCGCGTCCTGCTCGTCCAGCAACTTGTACTAAAGTTTGGAAGGCTCTTTCACTTGCTCGAAAATCTGCTAAGTTTAACAGTCCATCGGCTGAAATAATGCCAACTAAAGTCACTTGTGGCAAATCAATTCCTTTCGTGAGCATTTGCGTTCCAACTAGCAAATCAGCATCACCATGAGCAAATTGATCTAACAATGCTCGATGTGCGCCTTTTGCACGAGTGGTATCACTGTCAAACCGAATCGTTTTGAGTTCTGGAAACAGTTTAGAGAGTTCTTGTACGACTCGCTGAGTTCCACTCCCAAAATTCTTGAAGTACGAAGAACCACAAGATGGACAGCGCTCCGGCTGGTGTTGAGTATGGTTACAGTAATGGCATCTCAGCAACGGTTGAGCATTTTCGTGAACTTGGTGATAGGACAGGGAAACATCACAGTTTGGACAGTCCATCACATAGCCACAACTGCGACAAGAAACAAAAGTGCTATGTCCGCGACGATGGATAAAGAGCAAGCCCTTTTGATTGTTCTCTTTTAATTTTTTTAGTCCAGCTTGCAGCGATCGACTAAAAATCGAACGATTACGATCGTGCAATTCTTTCCGCATATCAATCACATCAATGCGCGGTAAAGGTCGATCGAGAATTCGCTTCGGTAAGGATAAGTATGTCGATCGCTCTAACCAAGTTTCCAAAGATGGCGTTGCAGAGCCGAGAATTAACGGACAATCTTCAAGCTCTGCTCGCCATTGAGCTACCGATCGAGCGTGATAACAGGGTGCAGGCTGATCTTGTTTGAAGCTCGAATCGTGCTCCTCATCGAGAACAATCAAACCTAAGTTTGGCAAAGGTGCGAAAATAGCCGATCGCGTTCCAATCACAACTTGAGGCGTTCCGGTTAACATCTGCCGCCAAGTATCAAAGCGTTCACCATCCGATAAAGCACTGTGATAAACGCAGACTCGATCGCCAAATCTTGCCTTGAATCGATCGGTTAATTGTGGTGTTAATCCGATTTCAGGAACGAGTACTAAAGCAGATTGCCCTTGTTCGAGAATCGGTGCGATCGCTTGCAAATAGACTTCGGTTTTACCTGAGCCAGTCACACCATGCAGCAGAATTTTATCGAATCCTGTGACTGCATGAATTCGCTCTAAAGCTTGTGCCTGATCGGATGTGAGCGATTTAGCTGAATCTGTGTTTACATCCGGACTTTGTTCACTCCGCAGCACTTCCCGCCCTTGAAGAATCACACAGCCTTCTTCCTGTAATCGTTTGACAGTAGGCGTAGTCGTGCGGCAATGCTGCAATAAATCGGTGAGCCACATTTCGCCGCCATTGCGCTTAAGAACTTCTAAAATTTCGCGTTGTCTTCCCCGCAATTCACCCTGCATCGAAACCAGAATCACCGCTTGCCGCAACTGGGGGCGAATAGTTGCAGGTGGCTCTAGATAGCTCTCAACCCAATTAAATCTCAGTAAATCTTGAAGTCCTCGGTGCGCTCCCTTTACCTGTCGCTGAATAAACTGCCAGGAATAATCCTTCGTTTTGCTCGATTGCAACAACTTGAGAATCTGTTGAGCAGCAGGATTGAGAAAAACCTCATTTGCAGCGGGATCGATCAATCGAATTCGTCTTTGCGATCGCGCCAACAATCCCGGCGGTAATGCCACTCGAACCACTTGCATCAGCGAAGTTTGATAATATCGCGCCACTCGATCGAGCAATGCCCAGAACGAAGCCGGAAAAAATCCCGCACTCACGATCGAATCAATCGATCGAATCTGCTCCAAGTCCGGCGACTCATTCAGCACGCGAACCGCGATCCCGCCCACCTGCTGTACCCCAAATGGCACACTCAGAATATCACCCGGTTCCACGCGCAATCCCGACGGCACAGAATAAGTAAACACGCCTTGCGCCCCCGGACAATCGACCAGCACCTCAACCCACAGAGGAACAGTTCGATACTCCGCCCTCGATTCCGCTACAGACTGCAATTCAGACATATCCTCAAATGAAGAGAAAAACTTAAGAAAATCGGTGAAAAAGGAAATTTACGGTATGTAATTACCAGGGAATCGGGGGGCATTCAGTTCAAATGAACCACTCCAATATATTAACGTGTGATTGAGTTTACCGGATCGATCGTACTCTGATGCGATGATTCGTCTAAAGATAGATTGAAACGAATACCATTTGCTTTTCTCACCATTGGTAGAGATGTAAAACGGAACGGGTATGAGAATCTGTTATAGCAGCGACCGGGAGGTTTGGGATCTTGTCGTATGGGCAAACATTCTCAGAGCAAACGGGGATCTGCATCACGGAAACACGCCGAAGCTGAAACGCACCTCCAGGATTTTTCCCGATTCAGAGCGGCGATTTTAGCTGGGTTTTATCCGAGGCTCATTTCTAAAAGTTTCCGAAAAAAATTCCAAAAACACGCCAATTCGTCATAGGTTCAGGAGGAGTTCTCAAGCTACAGATTCACAATTTGAACAGAAAAGATTCAGATTAAAAATTCTCAATGCTGGCTTAAGTTTTCGATTCATTCTGATGACTTAACTTGGCAACTCTCTCAAAACACGATCGCGTAAAATTACCTCGATATAACATCACTATGAACGAACAAAGCAACAGTTCTCACACAGAAGCCCTCTCTAGTGATTTGGACTTTGCAATGGACGTTGCTGAGTTAGATTCAGTGGACTCTTTGCAATTAGAAGCCGATTTCGCAGATAGCACTCCCATCGAAATTGAACCGGATTTACTCGAACTCACTTCCGTTGCCGCTGATTTAGCAGACTCTAGCGCGACTGACGAAACCGAGATCGATCAAATGGCATCGGCTCGATCGTCGGGATATAACAAAACCGTGGCGGATGATGCCGTAGGCGCATTCTTCAAAGAAATGGCGCGTTATCCCCTGCTTAAAGCCGATGAAGAAGTCGAATTAGCTCGACGAGTCCAGTATCTCGTAGAAGTCGATGAGACACAGCGAAAACTGTACAGTGAACTCGGTCGAGCGCCAACTAGGGCAGAACTCGCTGAACGTTTAGGCTTAACCGAACGACAATTAGAGCATCGATTACACCGGAGCCGCGTAGCAAAGCGGAAGATGATTCGATCGAATCTTCGTCTGGTGGTGTCGATCGCAAAACGTTATTTAAATCGCGGAGTCCCTTTCCTAGATTTGATTCAAGAAGGAGCATTGGGACTAAACCGCGCCACTGAGAAATTTGATCCCGATAAGGGCTATAAGTTTTCCACATACGCATATTGGTGGATTCGGCAGGGGATTACGAGAACGATCGCGAATGATGCTCGAACGATTCGCCTCCCGATTCATATTGTCGAGAAGCTCAATAAGCTGAAGAAAGCGCATCGCGAATTAAAGCGCGAACTAGGTCGCAATCCGACAGAAGCGGAATTGGCTCAATCGCTTGAACTCACCGTTGAGCAGTTACAGCATCTTCAACAGGTTCGCCGCCAGTCGTTGTCGCTGAATCACCGAGTTGGGAAAGGCGAAGATACGGAACTGATGGATTTGCTGGAAGATGGCGATACGCAATCACCAGAATCTCAGATGAGCGAAACGATGCTGCGTCAGGAGATTTGGGATGTGTTGGGGAATGTGCTGACCGAGCGCGAGAAGGATATTATCTCGTTGCGGTACGGGTTGACGACGAGTAAGCCCTGTACGCTTGAAGAGGTTGGCGGTATGTTCAACTTGTCGCGGGAACGAGTACGGCAGATTCAGAGTAAGGCGATGCGGAAGTTGAGAAGACCTCAGATTGCGGAACGGTTGAAGGGTTGGTTGGGTTAATCGATCGATAGGGTTATTTGCTGCGTTTGGAGCGGCTAATGCCCCCTAAATCCCCCAAATTTGGGGGACTTTGAAGCTTGAGGACTCATCGAATTTGAGAACTCTTTATTGCTCAAAGTCCCCCAGAATGGTAGGGCTGATTCATTCTAATCAAATGATGTTCTCTGCTCCGATTCAGCCGTTCTGCCCTCATCCCCAACCCTTCTCCCCAAGGGAGAAGGGAGCTAGAAATCTTGTTCCCTCTCCCTTGGGGAGAGGGCTAGGGTGAGGGCAGGAAAGGCTCTCGCTAGAATGAATCAGCCCTAACCCAGAATGGGAAATTTAGGGGGCGAATTCTGAAGAATTTGTCGCTCGAAGAATCCATCGAATTCGTCTTCAAGAAGGTTTCCATCGTCTATTTCCCACAGATGCGATCGAATAAATTGCGATCGCGCTCCAAATCAGCAAAAATGTCACCGCATGAATCGCTGTAAACGGTTCTCGATATCCGATCACACCGATCAAAAGCTGAAGACTCGGTGCAAGATACTGGAAAAATCCCAAGGTTGAAAGCTGTAATTTTTTTGCCGCAGTGTTGAACCACAGCAATGGAAGTGCGGTAACAATTCCACAGCCGATTAACAGTAAATTAACTTGCAAACTGGTTCCAAAGCTTCCAGTTCCAGTGACACCGACATAACTGATATAAAGAAGCGCGATCGGCGTTGCTAATAAGGTTTCAACCGTTAGCCCAACAATCGGCGTTACCACAATCAATTTGCGAAATAGCCCATACAATGCGAACGAGAATGCAAGCGCGATCGCAATCCAGGGAATTTGTCCAAAATGCCAGATGAAATTGAAAACCGCGATCGCAGCCAGCAACACCGCGATCTTTTTCGGAAAATTCAGCTTCTCTTTCAGAATCACAGAACCGAGCAACACCGTAACTAAGGGATTAATGTAATATCCCAAGCTCGTTTCAACAATGTGACCTGCATTGACTCCATAGATATAGATGCACCAATTTCCGGCGATCAGAGTCGTCGTGAGGAGCAGAGACGCGATCGCTTTCGGGGACTTCCAAAGCTGAAGGAATTCACCAATCCGGTGTTGTACAAGGAGCAATCCCATCAGTAACACCATCGACCACACGATCCGATGGCAGACTAATTCTACAGCGGGAACCTGAGTGAGAAGCTTCCAATAGATTGGAAACAATCCCCAAGTAGAATAAGCCAAAACTGCGTAGATTGCTCCAGATTTTGAGGCGGAATGTTCTTTCAAAACAGAGATGCAATGAAACAATAAGCTGAAATTCTAACAATCGATTTCAAGAAGTTTCCAGACCCATCCAACCGATCAAATCTTTTCCTTCGGAGGCGGTGTCACGTTTGTTTTGATCAAGCCTTCTTCGATCGCTTTTAAGAGTTCAAAATCCTCATCGGGCAAACTACGATCGCCATTCTTTTCCAGAAAGCTAAATGCCGATCGAAACTCTTGGGAATCCGCGTCGATCGGGGCATCTAAATGACAAGGAATAATCCGCTGAATGTCCCAGCTAGAAACCTTTTCCGCCCAATCGATCACAATCTGCGGCTCCCGATTCAAAATCAATCGCTGCAAAATCGGAGCAACAATCAATTGGTGTTTCCGCAATGATTCAAACGATCGCTGCCAACCCACTTTCCACCGAAATGGATACCAACCGAAAAAGGCTTTTTTTGATCGATCGAATGCTTTCCCAATTTCCCGAAGCGATGGAATCAAATCGGCAATATCTAGCCCGCTCGGACGAAAGTAAAAGGTAAACAATGCAACTCGTTGCCAACCTTTGCGGCGATTTTCTTCGGTATCTTCGATCTTCTCTAATCCATTCTCGCGTGCATGAAACAGCAACGGATACGGATCGATTTGAATAATTTCTGGGGCAACTTCTGGAACTGAGAGAACAGAATCCGTCACTAGCAGCGTTTTAGAACGTCGATCGAACAATGCAATTTCTTCAAAAGGTCCCAGTCCTAACCGAATTGGACCCAGTTTCGCATACTCAAACTGATCGCCAAACGGAATCGATCGACCATCCAGCAAATGGGTTCGATCTTTTGGAAATCCCAACCACGACAACGGCAAATTAACCGGATAGCTCCATTGATCCGGTGCAATGTAAATCTGAGCATTCGGAAACTTCCGAGCAAACGGCGGTACGAATGCTTTATGCTCCAAACCAGAAGTAGTTGGGAGAATAATATATTGAACATCTCCATGAACAGAAACAATTTCGTTCAACAATCGTAAACACTCACCTGTTGGAGCCACAGGCGCATAGACTAAAAGCCCACCTGTATCGAGCTTTACAACCGTCATCCGAATTGGTGTGACAACATAGAAAATACCTTGAAGCTGCTCAAAGACCCAAACCGAATCTTTGACCACTTCTCGTCGAATCGTATGGCGTTGACTATACGGATAAATCGGAACCGTAAACCAATAAAACCACGATCGCTCTTTTCGATTGTCTTGCACCATTTCCCAACTCTTGCCCAAATCTGATCTAGTGTCGCACCAAACCTAGAACGATGGACTATAGCGAATTGAGAAATAAATTCCTTTCTCTTGCAAGCTGCGTCTTTCGCCCTCGATCGACACCAGCGGAAAGCCAAAATCAATCCGGGCTGAAAAATCATCTCCCTGCCGCCACAAAAAGCCAAACCCCGCGCCCAATAACGTGTTTCTATCTGGATTCACACCGCTACGATTCCAACCCGTTCCCAAATCGATAAAGGGTGTGACTTGAACAATCGCCCGACCCGATCGCAAAATTGGAAATCGCGCCTCAGTGGAAAAGAGAAACCCGTTATCGGTTAACAGTGCATCTTGTCGATAGCCGCGAACCGTCTCTTGTCCACCGATTCCAATTTGTTCAAGCGGGACTAAAGTTCGATCGACAAGCTGCAAATCTCCGCGCACTAACAACAATGAATCTCGTGCTAAAAGTCTCGTCCACTGAGCTTGTCCGCGCCATGCAAAGAACTGACTATCGGGAGCTTGATTATTAATCGTGGCATTGAACAACCCTAAGCCGACACTAAACTGCGATCGTGCCGCAAATACTTGTCGATCGCTACGCTGTACATATTCCTGAAAAAAACGCAGAGCCGAAATTCTCGTGCGTCCTTGCTCATCGGCTCCCGGAGACAATCGAAACGGACCAATATTATCAATGCCTAATTCTGTCTGGCTTTCCTGGCGTGAAAACGTTAATCCTAAAGTAAATTCATTCGTCGGACGCTGCACGATCGGCTGTCGAAACGTCAATTCGTAATAGCGCGATCGAGCGGTGATATCCAACACATCAAATGGCTCTTCGATTACCCGACTCCGAGTGCTGCCATAAGCAAATCGCACCGTTCCATTTCTAGGATTCAACGGAACCGAATAGCTCAAATCAATTCCATTACTGCCATCCGTATTCGTGTATCCAGCTCTTAATCCATCTCCTAACCCAAGCAAATTCGCCTGTGCTAGTTCAAGCTGTCGTCGGAATGTTCCGACACTGGGCGATCGAGCATTATCGAGTGAGGGCGTGATCGAAAACGTTTTCGCTTCCGCGATCGTTACTTGTAAAACGCTAGTTCCCGGACGAGTTCCCGCCTGCAAATCGGCTGAAATTGACGCAATCAATGGATCGAGTTGCAGCAGTCTCAAACCTTCGAGTAAGCGATTCACATTTAAGGGCGCTTGAACTGTTAGCCCGATCCGACTCCGAATATAAGCGGGATTCAGCCGACGAGTTCCAATCACATTAATTTGCTCGATCGACCCTTCAATCACTTGAATCTTGACGACTCCGCCCGTTAGAACTTGAGGAGGCAACACTGCCGCAGACGTGACATAACCATTTTTGATGTAGAGTTCAGCGATCGCGGATCTCAACTGCAACAATTCCGCAAACGACACATTCCGATTCAAATACGGCTTTGTAATCGGCTCAAAATCTTTCGCGCTAAAAACCGTACTACCTACCACATCAAACTGCTTAACCTGAATCGTATCGGGAATATTACCCGGAGTATCAGGCGTAGAAGGTGGCGTAATCGGTTGCGGAAGTAACTGATCGGGAGGCGGTAGCGGAGTAGGAATTTGCGGCGTTGGGGAAGGTTCCGGTGGCGTTGGGCGGGGAATATCTTGAGGAGGAATCGGAACCACCGACTGAGCAACCGCAGGAACCGGAACAAACAAACCGAACAGTAGAGCAACTTGGAACAGCGATCGGAAAGTCATTTTCTAAAGTATCACTTCACTACAGGGGCGGATGACGAATTATCATTCTTGTACACTTAAATGCCAGAGCAGGCAAGGAAGCACGAAATCACTAAATCTGCATCCAGAATGCTGTGGGTAAAGTTTGACTGCTCAATTGCTGATTCAAATAGCCCGCTGTCGCAATTCCCGCCTGAAACGCCTGTTCAACCCGATTTCCTCCACACCAATCACCTGTGCAAATTAAAGGATTGGCAGTATTCGCAACTAAGTACTTTTCCGAAATGGGATTCATCGGAAACGCATATCGCCAGCGGTGAACCTGTAGCACTTCAGGACTGGTAAACCACGGCTCTGTTACTTCTGCCGCTCTTGTTAATAAATATTCTCCAACTTGCTGCAAGTCAGAATCTTCTAAATGCTGAGTCGCAAAATTAGCATTACTTTGAATCACGATCGCAGGTTGTACGGGATTCAATTGCTTCGTACTATCAATGGCAATCCAGCCCAAAGCCGGATCATTCAGAGAAACGATCGCTTTCCAATTCAATCTTTCTACATCCGCCTGCCGCTCGATCGGATAAACCGCGATCGCACTAATACAAGGTGAATACTCGATCGACGTTAATTTCTCAATGAATGATCCACACAACATTGCCGCCTGTGGAGCCGGAATCGCCACAATGACCGCATTTGCAGAAATCACTTCTCCCGCTTCACAGTAAAGTTGCCAGCCGTCCTGTTCCTCAATTCGTTCCACTCGATGATTCAATCGCAGGGTTAAACCGATCGACATAAACTTCGCGATCGCAGTAATTCCATTCGATGCTGCATAACACGGAGCTTGCTTGGAAGGCGGTTGAATTTTGCCTTCGTTCAATTCATGAATCGTCTCTGTCCAAACGCGCAGAACTTTACGATCGACTAATTGATTCAACAAACTCTGAAACTCAGGTGATTTTGGCTTGAGATAGCACACGCCATGATCCGCATACGTTCCCTGCAATCGTCTTGTTGCCATTCGTCCCCCCAAACCACGGGACTTATCCATTACAACAACCTTGTAACCTGCTTGCTGAAGCATCTGGGCACAGGTCAAACCCGCCATTCCTGCACCCACGATCGCGATATCAAACTGAGAATCGAGCATATTCTTAACAAATTCTGAAACAGTATTATCCGCTGTGCCGTCTTGCTTATGTAGAATGAATTGGACGCTGCATCGGGAGGAAGACCACCAGTGGATGAGTTTAGAGCCGCATTGGAATTAGCGACGGATGATGAACTGCGCGAACTCACAGATATTTTGTTTCGTCCGAAGTTCAACCCGCTGGATTATGTCAATGCTCCTGACCCGATCGACCTACAAAGCCAAGATCGCGAAGAGTGGCTCGATGCGATCGACGATCGATTTCGCTTTCTCGCAGCCGATGGTATCACAGTCCTTCGCCGTAAAACTGGACAAGTGACTTACCGCCAAGTGCTGATCCAAGTGTGCCGTTACATGAAACTGCCGTATTCAGCATCACTGTCTACGACAGATCTGGAAGCCGAAATCTTTCTTAGTCTATTAAACCGCGCCTGGAAACAACTTCCCGTATCGGAACAGACTGCTTTAACCCAACGAGTGCAAACTTCGCTGCTAGAAACCAGTTTTGCCGAAGAATTACCGCTATCTTTGCAGAAAAATCCAATGTCGCTTGTGGTTAAAGGGGGCAGTGCATTGGCAGTCAATACGGTCGTGCAGCCTCTTCTGCTGGAACATGTTGCACGACAGTTTGCGCTCCATTTTGCCCGTTATCAAATGGCTCAACAAGCGATCGCTCAAGGTGGAATTGCTGCTGCGACTCAAATTCAAACTCAAGTATCAATGCAGTTAGCAAAGCGAGGAATGACGCTGGCAACGGCGCGATATGGGGCGACTCGTGCGGCGTTTGCCTTTATGGGGTCGGCTCTGTGGGCGTGGTTTTTGGCAGATTTGGGCTGGAGAGCGATCGCGACCAATTACGGGCGCGTGATTCCCACGATTTTCGCTTTGGCTCAGATTCGATTAACGCGATCGGACTATTTTGAACCTGCTTAAGACGACGTTTTAAAGGGATAAACAGATCCATTGCTGCGATCGCATTTCACCCGTGATTTCTAATTACGGTCTATCGAGGTAAAGTCCTCCGAAGAAGACTCACAGCCATCAAACTCACGTTCTCAGTCTTGTTCACAGGACTTTCTTCCGATAGCCCCGAATTCATTCCGGGGCGAAATCGAACGCAGTAATCAAACTTTGATGCTCTTCAAACATTCTCTAAGAGCTAGAGTTTCCTTACATTTAATCAAGCAATCTGCATTGCCGTTCCAAAGTTTTGCGTCCAGTATCCGTTATAGTATCCCACTCCGATTTCTCTCAAATTCGGATCGAGAATGTTTTGTCTATGTCCTGGACTATTCATCCAAGCGGTTACAACTTCTAGCGCAGATGGATACCCAAAAGCAATATTTTCAGCCGCTCTCGAATAGTTGTAACCGCCTGTTCTCATGCGATCCCAAGGAAGCGATCCATCCAGTCCTTGATGACTGAAATAGCTCCGAGTTGTCATATCTACGCTGTGTTTTTCCGCAACATCGTTCAGCGTGAAATTGAGTGTCAGCGGGACTAATCCCGCTTGAATTCGCTGTTGATTGGTGAAATCGTACACTTGCCATTCAAGATCCTTAAATCCTGTACTGATATCCGTTTGAACAGGAGCAGGAGTTGGAGCAACTTCAAGTGGAGCAGGACTGCTCGACTTGGATTGCACAGGAAGCGCATCAGGTTGAGGCGCGGTTGTCAATGGGGTTTGAAAGCGCCCACCAAATGGATCTTGTTGAGTTTGCGAGAATTGATTCGATCGATTAACAGAACGAAATATCATGCTGATTTTCCTGGAATGACAACAAGCAGAATTTGACATGCCAAATCGGATCTCAAATCGAGATCATTTGGAAAGAATTCTGGTGCGATCGGGTGAGCGATCGCGGTTTCGACGACTGAGGAAGCTTTGCGAGTCTGAATCTCTGACTCAGTAAGGAACACAACACGGAGGATTAAAGCGTAGACTTCAACGATCGCCGATAAATTTGGAAGTTGGGCGATCGATTACTGAACGTCTCTGAGTGTTAAATAATGCGATGGATGCACGCAGCTAATGTAAAGGGAAAGCGAAGATTGCTCGATCATGCGTGTGCCAGTTACGGAGTTGGACTGATTTTGATCGTTAGACTGTTTTGATTGATGACACGTGTTTATGCCCAGTCCACAAGCCTAATCAGTCTTATTAAATGTCAAACTGATTTATGCCAATCAAACGATCGACCACTCCAAATTTCTTTTGTCTAAATATGTGATGTCACGTTAATCAATGCAATTTAGAAGAATTCAAACGATAAGTTGTGCGTTTACTGGTCAAATAAGTTTCAAACATTTTTAATCGCAAAAAAATGAGGGACAGCCACGCCATCCCTCAACGATGTGAAATAAATTGATCTAAACTGCGATCGCGGCTGTCTCCAGTTCGATCACTTTAGAATCCGAAGCCGAATGCCAAACTTTTCCATCTAGTGCCATCTGTTCGATCAAACTCGCTAATCTCAGAGCCTTGAGCGCTTGAATTCCCCCAACCGAGGGAGCCATTCCGCCCCGAACACATTGCACAAAATGTTCCAATTCAGCATGAAGCGGCTCAATATTGCTCGTCTTCACCTTCTCAATCAATCCATCCTGGCAGTACAACACCTGACCGTAATCCGTTTTGTAATTCGCGGTTGTTTGACGATGAATCAGAATCTCATTATTGAGAAAATCCGCTTCCGTCAAAGAATTCCGACAGTGTGCCGAAATCCGTCGAATCTTACGATGTGTGACTTTGCTAGAGGTCAACGTTGCAACGATGCCATTTGCAAATCCCAACGTCGCCGTCACATAGTCAAGCTGACCCGAATTCGTCGCCCGACTTCCACTTGCCGTCAGCTTCACAACTTTAGAATTTGCCAATTCCAACAGCAAATCAATATCGTGAATCATCAGATCGAGCACGACTGATACATCGTTTGCTCGATCGCTATAAGGACTCATCCGGTGAGCCTCAAGCGCCAAGACTTCCTCAGTTTTCAGAACCTTGCTGAGTTCTTGAAATGCTGGATTGAAGCGCTCAATATGACCGACTTGCAAAATACATTGACAATCCGCAGCAGCATTCACCAGCGATTCTGCTTCCGCGATACTTGCCGCGATCGGCTTTTCGATTAATACATGAACTCCAGCTTTCAGAGCCGCCATTCCTACCGCATGATGCAACCGAGTCGGAACCGCAATACAAACGGCATCCACCCGATCCAACAAATCATGAAAATCCTCAAAAAATCGGACACGATACTTACTTGCCGTGTCCAATCCGCGCTCTACATTAATATCTGAAACTCCAACGAGTTCCACATCTTTTAGTAGACTTAAGACTCTTGTATGATGCTGCCCCATATTGCCCACACCGATCACGCCAACGCGAAGCGGTTCTGGCTGAGTCCGGGGGACACCAAACTGGGAATACCCAATTGGGATATTATTCTGCACTCTTAATCCTCCTCCACCACCGAAATTGTGCTGATTACCAGCAATAAAATCTCCTCAGACATCCAGATACTATCACAGCGACATTATTTATGAAGAATTCCAAAGTGCACGGTAAGTTCCCTTTTACAATAGGGGGTTAAGTTTTTTAATTTCTACGTCCAGAGAGGGACTTTCATGCGTGTCTTTGGGCGTAAGCTCTACTTCAACTTTAGAATTCCATATTCCGTTTTCCGCAGTGACACGGATCTGTTCAAAGTTGTATCTCCGTAGAATTACTATATGTTCTCTACAAGATTGCCCTTGGTTTTATGAAGTTTTAGCCAAAATCACGTAGAAAGAACATGGCTCTATTGCTATGGAGAATTGCACTTGGCTAAGATTCGGGGATCAAATCCTTCTGTTGTCAAGTTGGCATGAAATCACCCGCACAACCTGTGCCGCCCGAAGTGGTACAGCAAGTTTCCGATTATTTTAGTGTATTAGGCGAACCGATGCGGCTCCGCATCTTAAATTTGCTTCGAGACGGCGAAAAATGTGTCCAAGATTTAGTGGACGCAACGGAAACCAGTCAGGCAAATGTGTCGAAGCACCTCAAAGTAATGCTCCAAGCTGGAATTCTCACTCGTCGATCGAAAGGGACGCTGGCATATTACAGCGTCGAAGATGATCTGATTTTCGAGTTGTGTAATCTGGTCTGCGATCGACTCGCCAGCCGGATAGAGCAGCAAGCTCAGCACTTTCGAGCCTTTAGCCTAGCGAGTCGTCGCTGAAAGGAATCGAGCAGGGTCTCCCTAGTTTTTGGTGGAAGCCGTATCTTGCTCAAACTGCGATCGCGTTAGGGGTTGATCCACCATCAGCCCTTCTCCGCCCAGAACCGTCAGCGGCTCTCCTTCGACGGACAAATACACTTTGGCACTAGGATTCAGGCTGGTTGCGGTGTAGAGGATCTGACCGAGGCGACCTGTCATCGAGAGGCTACCACCGCCAGAAACAAAGGCTTTGGACAGATCAACATAGACTGCATCGGATTTCACTTTGAGACTCCGAAGCGTGGTTCCTTTGGGAATGCCTGTAATCAGGTCTTTATCGGGGGCATCGCTCAAGAGATTATTCACAGCGGTGGTTAAGAGGGCTTCTTCTCGATCGGCGGATTTCACTTTTACCGCGACGGGAACGAGTTCTAAATCGGTGGCGCTATTTTTGAGCCAGTACACTTGAGCGGTTTTCTCGATCGTAGGTTGAATCGAGTTTTGTGAAGTTGAAGGAGCCGCTGGAGCCGACTGAGGCGGAATCGCTTGAGGGGATTCGGCTGCAACTTGAACAGGCTGGCTCTTTTGAGCGTTTTGCCAAGTGAAAAAGGCGGTCGCACTTCCGGTGGCGACAACGAGAGTGGACAGACCGACCACAATTCCAACAGGAAAACGACGTTGATGCTCTTGCATGGGAAGACCTCGACTAGATTGGGATTCGCAACGACGAAATTTAATGAGCAGCACACAGATTCTACAAAGCTACAATACTCTGCAACGCAATTTCGGAATTTCTACAGAAAATATATAATCTCTCATTACATTATTTTCTAGCGATTCGCTTCAAATCCGGTACAGGTGGCGCTGGGCAGCGCGGCGCTTCGAGAATTGCCTACGACTAAAACGACTTTTCCAGTACGATCGCGTTTCCATCCAGTCGCTTCGACGATTTCAGCTTGAGGAACTTGCGCGATCGTTGATCGTCGGACTTCTCGCAAATCGACCCAAGTGCGTGGAAGCGTCGTCTGTTCGATCGGATTTTCAGGAACGCCACCGCGACCCGTGATGATGAATTGGCTATCTGAAAGAACATCACAGCCTTGAGCCACCTGCTGATTTGGATCAATTAGCTCGATCGAGAGTTCAATTAGCCCCGCATTTGGGTCAACTTCAGGCGAACTGACGGTCACAGAACCACTCATCCCAATTTCAGAGGTTGCAGTAATATCGCTTTCGGGAGTTTGTTGCTTGCGAAATGCTCCGCCTAACAATCCCTGTGCTGAAATCTGAATCGTTCCTCCGCGTCCTCGACTCGCATTTGCAGTGATGTCACTATTACTCCGCTGAATCACAAAGTTCGAGGTAATGTCAATGTTGCCTCCGTTGCCTGTTCCGCCTGCGGTTGAAGTGATTTCGCTATTGTTTTGCAGGTGAAGAACGTTGGAGCGAATCTGGATTTCTCCGCCTTCACCGGATGCTGTGTTCGCTAAAATCTTGCCCTGGTTTTCCAGTCGAATTGTCCCTGCATTGATATCGATCGAGCCTCCGTTCCCGCTTCCTTGATTGCGAACCTGAATCGATGCCCCGTTCATCACTCGTAAAGACGGGGTGCGAATAGCGATCGTACCTGCATCACCCGTAGGCTTTTGATTGGTCAGTCCCAAAAAGCGTTGAAGCGAAGTGGGCGCAATATTTCCTGATGAACCAATGCTGCTAGAAATGATTCCGTCGCGTCCCCTGACCGCGCCGCTAACAAGAACAGATTCTCTCGCATTCACGGTTACGCTTCCCGCCCGTCCTGCCGCTAGGGTTGTACCGACGATCGAGGCTCCATCAAACACAGAAACGCGATCGGCATTAATCACAAGTTTGCCAGAATTACCCGCATTCAAAGCAGAAATACCAATATTGCTGTTTTCATCGGTAGCAAAGTTGTATCCTCGCAACATTACATCTGAAGCGTTGATCGTGACATTGCCTGTGTTTCCTGTTCCAAAAGTGCTGCTAAAGAATTGTCCTCCATTGAGCAAAGTGAAGCTTGGAGTTGTTACAGCGATCGAGCCTGCTTTTCCCGATCGAAACGAAGAAACATAAACGCCACCCCGAACAAAAGTCGGTTCTGAACTGCTGCCATCAACCACGATCGATTTTGGTGCAGTAATGCTCACCGTCCCACCTGTTGCAGCGCTAAAGGTTGTACTCGCTAGGCGCGATTTCTCCACCATTGATAACTGAGGAGCAAAGATCGAAATCTCTGCTCCTGCTCCTTGTCCAAGAGTTTGGCTCCAGAGTCCGCTTGTAATCGTTCTATCGCTCGGATCTGCACCACCAAAAACGATCGATTCGCTGGCTCTCACTTGGATCGGGGATGCAGCTTGAATGCCTGTATTGCTGATGAATGCGAAAGAGCCATCTTGGAACGAGAGTTGTCGCCCTTGAATTTGAATGCCATTGCTACCCAATCCGCTGGCATCCAGCAGCGATCGACGAGAGAGGCGAATGTCTCGAAACACAGTATCGGGCGCATAGTTGAACCGAAATCCGTTCGGAGTTTGGGCGAGTTGGACTGTTGTTGTACGATCGACTGCACCTAGTTCGATTCGTCCAGTTAGAGCCGTCAACACTCCACCCTCTAACACAACCTCTCCACCGATTAATGCCAAGGTCTGCTGGGATGAAAGCGTTAACCCTTGTGGATTGTTCGGAAAGATCGGTGCAAAAATCGAGTTCACTTGAATAGTGCGTCCTGTTTCCTGCACCCGAATTGCCTCCGCAGTTTGTCCGAACTGTAAGCCTACTGGAGCACTGATTGTTAGCAAAGGAGCATCGGGATTGGTTGCAGAAAAGCTCGAACCATCTGCAAAAAGAACGCGATCGGCACTGGTCGCAATGAATGATCCACTCACTTCTAATCGAGCATTTGCACCAAAGAGAATTCCATTCGGATTAAGTAAGAAAACATTAGTTGGAACGCTTCCGTTAATTGTGCGAATTGTTCCATCAATGCTTGAGAGATTGCTACCTGTTACACGATTAAAAATTGTAGAAATATTCGGTGTATTAACTAAATCAAAGGTTGCTGATCCGCCTGTGGGGATGGAGAACTCGCGGAAACTATGGAATAGATTCTGGTTTGCGGCAGTTCCATTGACGATCGTAAAGTTGCGTCCATCTGGACTGATCTGAACTTGAGTATTGAGACGGGCATCAGGAATGATCTGTTGAGCTTGTGCGATCGAGGCAAGAAATAAAGCATGACTTATCCAACCAACCAACCAGACCAAAGCACGAGACATGAGCTTGATTTCCGTTGTAGAGCATCGTAGTTCAGTGTGCCCAGTTTAGTTCGCTAGTGAGAACAGATCCCGATTTGGCGCGTGATCGATCGTAAAAATCTAGACAGAAAGAAGCAGGAAAAATTCATTTTGAGCAAGGTTTGTGGAACAACAGCCATGCTTTTTGAGCAGACAGATTAATTATTTCTTAACTTGAAAGCGCGATCGAATTCGCTTGAATAATGGTATTCAGTGTTACAAGGATTGACTATGACGCAGTATCAAAAGGTAATTCGGATTGCTACACAAGGAAAATCGCTGCACAAAATTACTCCCCAGGTGAATGCGATCGTGGCTGAGTCGGGGATTAAAACTGGATTGTGCAATCTATTTCTGCGGCATACGTCTGCCAGCTTGATTATTCAGGAAAACGCTGATCCAGATGTGTTGCAGGACTTAGAGAACTTCTTTGCCAAACTGGTTCCAGAGTGGGAGAACTATATTCACAGTGCAGAAGGCGCGGACGATATGCCTGCTCATATTCGCACTGTGTTGACGCATTCTTCCGAGCAGATTCCGGTGTCTCAAGGTCGATTGGTCTTGGGAACGTGGCAAGGAATTTATGTGTGGGAACATCGACAACAGCGGCACACACGAGAATTAGTCGTGCATTTGATGGGTGAATGATCGTATTGGGTAAGAGGAGAGGTGCAAAATGAGGCGATGGGCGGTTTCGGTTTTAATCGTTGGAAGTTTAGCGTTAGGAGGTTGCAGTGTCGAAAAAGCCCGTGCTCTACAAGGTGCAGCACTACAGTTTCGCAATGAATCCCTCAGCGCGATCGATGCGATCGACACGATGCGAAAACGTGAACTCGAAGCCCCGCCCAAATCCAGTGCAGAAACTCGCCAAGCCTTTATCAATCGGATTCTGACTTCAAGAGCGGAAGTCAGCGGAGAAATTATTGATTTAGCGATCGATCCCTTTCAGCCCCCAAAAGTCCGCGAATGGGACACATTTATTAGCGACCTAAGGAATCAGTACGAGGGCTTTTCCGAAATTTTTGAAAAGCTCGATAGTCGAAGCATGGTAAGCCGCGAAGAAGTCAAGAAATCGGCAGAGTACGCCCAAACTTTAACGGTTCAAATGGCATTGTTAGCGAAAGCGATCAGTGACAATCCACCTGTGTTAGTTCAACATCGAACAAGTACGATCGTTAAACTTCAAGCAATCAAGCGCGAGTATCAGTCAGTTCAAGCCCGAATCAAAGCTGGAGAGACACAGCCTGCTTTGTTCCAGCGCAAAGCAGAACTCGAAAATCAAACTGGAACAATGCTGGATGAATGGCAGCGAATTAAACAAGACGAACAGCGATTGCTCGAAACAACTGTAGCTCAATGTATGAAAGCTGCTGCGGTCGGTAAAGATGTGATCGAAACTGCAAATCGATATGATCAATTGGATCTCAATCAATTAAATGCTTTAGTTCCAAGAGTTCTAACAACTGCTTCTACCTTTACAGGACGTGACTATTCAAGCCTAAGAACCAAAGCGACTCGACTTGTGACCGATATTCAGAGCGATCCGTTATGGAGAGATGTTGCACAGAAATTTCTCGATCGAGTAAACACTGCGGCTCAAAGTCGAGTTCCGAATCGAAGTGCTGAAGTTGGCAGTTTAGACAGGAGGTAGGAATGGCAGACAACAATGAGCTTTTCTTTAAGCAAGCTTCTGATCTGCTGAGTAAGATTGAGATTCGCTATATGCAGGCAGATTTCGATGACCAGATTACACTCAAAGATGAACGCGATCGAGCAATGACAATCTATTCCCAAGCTCGATTAGCGATTCTGAAACAAAACATTGCTTGCACTGATTCGGATATTCAGAAAATGAAGGAACTCCGGCAAAAGATCGATCGTTCACCGGATATTGTACAAGTGGTTTCGACGGTGGCAAGTTTCGCAGTATTTATGCGATCGAGGTTCTTGCTCTAATCTTCTACTTCAGCGATCGCTTTACTGCACCGTTTCTCGATCGCGCTCAAAATCCCCATTTCATGAGGCGAAACTCCATCTTTGCTCTCAGCAATTCGACGACATTGAACTAACAAAGGAACTGCAAAATCGCAATTTAGTTGATCCAATAAAGCATTCAGAGGTTGCGGCGATCGCAGATTGCTTTCAATTGTTTTCAGCGAAGAAGGCTCAAGATTCAACGATTTCAGTTCAGGTAAAATCGAGTCCCAAGTCTTTGAAGGATAGCTTGCTAACAACATGTGGGCGAGGACTTGATCCATTACTGTTTGTTGTGCGATCGCAACATTGAGGTACTTTTCGCTGTCCTGATGAATCTTTTCCAATGCTTCCGACTCTGGAACATCTGCTCGCAGTTTCGCTTCGTAGAATCGGCTCGCAGCATAGCCTAGAGAGTAAAGCACTGTTGCATTCGTACTAGCCCCGATCGCGGCTCCAGCAAATGGCACATTCCGCAGAAACTTCAATCCTGCTCTGAGAGCATTACTACCACCAAGCGCCAATCCAAAGATTGCTAATACTTCTCCTTTGCGTTCTTGATCGCGAAGACTTAATCCGTAAGCGGCTGCAATCTCGTACACCAGTGCAGTTTGAAGCGCAGTTACAGCAGCGAGATCGAGCGCCAGAAATGCGATCGCAAATCCTGGAAGAATGCTTGTAATGAAGCCTGCTCCCCCAGCTTGAGTTGCTTTGCGAACAATTAATCGATGTGCAATCTGTTGAGGCGTTTCATTCGGATATTTCTGTTGTAGCTTTTTAACTGCCGCTTCTGCCTTTCCGACATCAACTTGACTACTAATTCCAAGGAGCCAATCTAGCTTGAGAACTCCTGCAAATCGTCTGACAATTGGATTTCGGAGTAAGGGAATGTTACCAATAAAATCTACAATATGTCCTGCCCGTTTGCTTAATTGTCCGACCCAGCGAATCGAACCTTGAGCGATCGCTTTTCCTAAATCAAATACGCCGCTTGTACGAGGAGATAGATTACTCTGTTTGCTAGATTGCGCCATCGGTTTAACACTCAAACTCTGAAAATTAGCATCGCGTTTATTGAGATGTTGTTCATCCTTCTGGATGCTTAAGTAAAAGGCAGCCCAGAGATAGACTGGACTGCCAAAAGTAAGAGGGTGTTTGAGAAGTACAAAAAGCGGCTTTGCTGCGTTGCCAGTCCGCCCGGAAATGAATCTCCGGGCTAATGGAAGAAACCCCGCTGAAGCGGGCTGGGAGTGTAATTCTGAGTTCTTAGGAGATTTCTACGAAAGAGCTTACCGCTTGAAAGACTGCCCTTCGGCTTCGCTCAGGGCGCGATC